>NZ_BAAGQZ010000013.1:0-192028 GCF_054783215.1 Rhodococcus aerolatus
GGCGGCGGCCCCGGCGGCGGCCGGCCGCGTCCCGGCTCAGCGGACCCTGCGGGCCGAGCAGCACCAGCGCGTCGACCACCCGGGCCGCCGGCACCCGGCGCACCACGGCCCGGACGACCCGGCGGACGGCCCCGCCCAGCACCGGGGGGTCGAGCAGCTCGGCGGCCAGGCCGAGCAGGATCCCCCAGTCGTCCGGCGCCCCGGGCTCGGGGTCCACCGCCCGCGGGGAGTACCGGGCGTTGTTGCGCACGCTGAAGGCGGGGAACACCACGTCGAGCTCGCTGCGCTCGAGCTGGCTGAGCGGGGGCAGCACCACGTCCGCGCGCCGGGAGGTCTCGGTGAGGTACGGGTCGACGCAGACCAGCAGGTCCAGCTCGTCCAGCGCCGCGTCGAGGGCGCGGGCGTTGGGCAGCGAGAGCGCGGGGTTGCCCGCGACGACGACGAGGCCGCGCAGCCGGCGGGGACCGGGCCGGGTGATCTCGTCGGCCAGCGCGGCGGACGGCAGCTCGCCGCCCTGCTCGGGCAGGCCCGCCCCGCGGCTGTGGAAGCGGCCGTGCCGCGAGGGGCCCCACAGCAGCCGCAGGGTGCGGCCCAGGTCGACCGGCGGGGTGGTGAGCATCGACCCGCCGGGGCGGTCGAGGTTGCCGGTGACCGTGTTGAGCAGGTGCACCAGCCAGTGGGTCAGCGTGCCGGTGGTCTGCTGGCACACCCCGAGCCGGGCGTAGGCCACGGCGCTGGGCGCGGTGGCGAAGTCGCGGGCGAGCCGGGTGATGGTGGCGGCGTCGACGCCGCAGTGCGCCGCGGCGCGCTCCGGGGGGTGCTCCGCGGCCAGCGCGCGCACCGCGTCGAGCCCGGTGGTCCAGGCGGGCACGGCGTCGAGGCCGTCGCGCAGCACCACGTGCAGCATCCCCAGCAGCAGGTACGGGTCGCCGCCCGGGACCACGGCGACGTGCTCGTCGGCCAGCCGTGCGGTCTCGGTGCGCCGCGGGTCGACGACCACCACGCGCCCACCCCGGGCCCGGACCGCCTTCAGCCGCCCCCGCGCGTCGGGCATCGTCGTCAGCGAGCCGTTGGAGACCGCCGGGTTGGCCCCGATGACGAGCCAGTGCTGGGTGCGGTCGACGTCGGCCACGGGCAGCACGGTGTGGTCGCCGAAGAGCAGCTCGGCGGCCAGGTACTGCGGCAGCTGGTCGACCGAGGCGGCGGAGAACAGGTTGCGGCTGCGGAGCACCTTCTTCAGGCCCTCCATCGCGATGACGGCCGAGGAGTGCGCGGTGGGGTTGCCGAAGTAGGCGCCGACGGCGTCGCGGCCGTGCGCCCGCCGCAGCGCGCGGAGCCGCTCGCCGACCAGCGCGAGCGCCTCGTCCCACCCCATGGGCTCGAACGAGTCCCCGACGCGGCGCAGCGGGGTGCGGACCCGCTCCGGGTCGTGGTGCAGCGCCCCGAGCGCCGTCGCCTTGGGGCACAGGTAGCCGCGGCTGAGCACGTCGTCGGGGTCGCCGTCGATGCGGCCGACCACCCCGTCGGTGACGCTGACCCGGATGCCGCAGTGGGCCTCGCAGAGCGGGCACTGCCGGCGCGTCACCGTGGTGGTCATCCCCGGATCGTGCCCCACCGGGTCACCCCAGGGGTGGGACGCGGTCGGGCCACCGCAGCACGCCCTCGAGCTGGGCGGCCACCCCCAGCAGCAGCTCCTCCGACCCGGGGGCGCCGACGAGCTGCACGGCGAGCGGCAGGCCGTCGGCGTCGAGCCCGGCGGGGACGCTGAGCGCCGGCTGGCCGGTGACGTTCCAGGGCACGGTGAACGGCACCCGCCGGGGCGCCCCCACCAGGGTGCGCAGCCCGGTCAGCGACCCGACCCGCGGGACCGGCCCGGGCAGCGTCGGGGTGAGCAGCAGGTCGGCCCCGCCGGGCGGGGTGGCCAGGCGGGCGGCCGCCTCGCGGCTGCGGCGGTGCGCCCGGGCCAGCAGCCGGTCGGGCACGCGGCGGCCGACCGCGGCGGGCACGCGCACCCGCAGCTCGGTCGTCGACGGGTCGGCGAGGGTGGCCAGGTCCTCGGCGACGCCGCGCAGGTAGCGCGGCAGGAACGCCTCCTGCACCCCGGTGAGGTCGGGGTCCGCGGGCACCACGTCGTGGCCCAGCTCGCGCAGCACGCCGAGCACCGCGTGCAGGGCGTCGACGACGACGGGGTCCACCGGCTGCGGTGCCGGGGTCGCGGTGGACCAGGCGACGAGCAGCCGGCCGGGGGCGGCCGGGGCGAGGGGCCGGTCGGCGAGCACGCCCAGCACCGCGGCCTGGTCGGCGACCGTGCGGGTGACGCAGCCGTCGGTCGACAGACCCTGCCAGTGCCCGGCGCCCAGGCCCAGCCCGTGCGCGCCCACCCCCGGCTTGAGCCCGACCAGGCCGCAGCACGCGGCGGGGACGCGGATGGAGCCGCCGCCGTCGGAGGCGTGCGCGGCAGCGACCATGCCGGAGGCCACCGCCGCCGAGGACCCGCCGGACGAGCCGCCCGGGGTGCGGGTGGGGTCCCACGGGTTGCGGGTGGCGCCGAAGGCCGGGGACTCGGTGAACGGCCACAGGGCGAGCTCCGGCATGCGGGTGGTGCACACGACGACGGCGCCGGCGGCCCGCAGCCGCGCCACGACGGTCGAGTCCTCGGCGGCCGGGGGCTGCGGGCTGGCCGTGCCCAGCGACTGCACCTGCCCGGCGACCGCCACCGCGTCCTTGACCGCGACGGGGATCCCGAGCAGCGGGCCGTCCTCCCCGCGGGCGCGGGCGGCGTCGGCGGCCTGCGCCTCGGCGCGGGCGGTGGGCAGCAGCCGCTGCACGGCCCCCAGGACCGGGTCGAGCGCGGCGATGCGGCGCAGGCTCGCCTCGAGCAGCCCCACGGCCGTGGTGCGGCCCTCCCGGAGCATCGCCCGCCGCCCGGCCACCCCCGCCCGGGCGATCTCCGCATCGGTGGGGTCGGTCGACTCGGGGCTCGTCGGCGTGGTCTGCACCGCACGCACCGTAGCGAGTCCGGGGGTGCGCGGCGTCAGCTGACGACCGGGGGCACCGCCACGCAGACGGGCGCCGGGGCCGTCGGGTCGAGCGTGCGGAGCACGGTGGCGATGGTGACCGGGTCGTAGGTGATGCCGAGGTGGTCGGTGTGGTCCTGCGGGCAGGTGTCCTGCAGCAGGATGTTCGTCGCCCCCCCGGGCAGGAACGCGTTGGTGTAGGGCGTGACCACCTCGTCGTACCGGGTCGCGATGACGGTGTACGTGGTGTCCCCGGGGGTCGGGTCCCCGGCGTTCAGGGCCGCGAGGAAGTCCGAGCCCTGCCGCTGCTGCGGGATGGCCCGGCCCAGCACGGTCCCGACCGCCTGGTCGCCCACGAGGCGGTGCAGCGCCGGGAGGATGCCGAAGAACGTCGTCCCGTAGCTCGACGGGGCCAGCGCGGTGACCGAGGCGATGCGCCCGGGGTCGGGCAGGTTCTTGGTGATGTAGCGGGGAAGCATGCCGCCCTGCGAGTGCCCGACGACGTCCACCTGGGTGGCGCCCGTCGCGGCGAGCACGTCGTCGATCACGCCGCTCACCTGCCCGGCGCTGACGGCGATGTCGCCGGTGGCCTGCAGCGGCGAGCCGGGCAGCCCGCCGTAGCCGGGGGCGAAGACGCAGTAGCCCTGCGCCTCCAGCGCCGGGGCGAGCTCGGCGAAGTCGTCGTAGGAGTTCAGGTACGTCCCGTGCACGAGCACGACGGGCCGCGGGTGGGCCGCGCTGGGGCGGCACGAGTAGTCGTTCGTGCCCGGGGCGACGGCGGCGGGGTGGCCCAGGGCGTAGCCGAACGCGGCCGGGAACGTGCTCACCGGCGGCCCGGTGACCGGGGCGGTGGGCGCCGCCTGGGCGGCGGGCGCCCCGCCGAGCGCGAGGAGGGCGGTCGACGCCAGCCCGACCGCCAGGGTCCTGGTCCTGCTCCACCGGCTCACGGGCGCTCCCCTCCACGGCGGGCCGCCACGGCGGGGCCCGTGCGGGGGAGAAGTTAGCCAGCACAACGGTGCGTGTCATCTCGATCACACCGGGCCAGGATGGCGGGGTGGACGACGCGGTGCGCACCTACCTCGACGCCGCCGACCCGGCGAACCTGCCGCTGTGGGAGCGGGTCGCGGGCGTCGTGCGGGAGGTGGCCCCGACCGCGGAGCTCGGGCTCTCCTACGGCGTGCCGACCTTCCGGGTGGGCCGCGGCCGGTTCCACGTCGGGCTGTGGCCGCACGGGGTGTCGCTGTACGGCTGGCGCGCGGACGACGACGGCGGGTTCCTGGCGCGGCACCCGCGGCTGCGCACGGGGCGAGGGACGATCCGGATGAGCGCAGCCGACGCGGCCGGGGTGACCGACGACGAGCTGCGCGGCCTGGTGCGGGGGGCGCTGCGGCCGGGGGCGCGCGGCTGACGCGCCGGGCGGGGGTGGTGGCCAGGGCCGGGGTCGAACCGGCGACCTTCCGCTTTTCAGGCGGACGCTCGTACCAACTGAGCTACCTGGCCGGGCCGACCGGCCGGGACCGGTCGGTGTGGCGACCCTGACGGGACTCGAACCCGCGACCTCCGCCGTGACAGGGCGGCACGCTAACCAACTGCGCTACAGGGCCATGCTTGTGGAGCTGTGTCGTGCTGTACCCCCTACGGGATTCGAACCCGCGCTGCCGCCTTGAAAGGGCGGTGTCCTGGGCCGCTAGACGAAGGGGGCGTTCCAGCCGGGGCAGGCCCGACCGGGCACCACCAACGGCTGTCCGTTGGGAGCGGGGGCAACTGTAGGGCACCCGGGGGGCCGGGCCAAAACCGGGCCCGACCCCGCGTGCGTGATTCCTGCACCCAGGACGCGAGGTTCCGTCCACACCCCTCCTCGGCGACACTCAGTGGGTGACCCACGACACAGCCACCACCGACGCCCCCGCCGATGAGACGATCTTCACCTGGGGCGCACCACCGCTGAAGTTCGGCGCCGGCGCGTCCGACGAGGTCGGCTTCGAGCTCAGCCAGCACGGGGTGCGCCGCGTCCTCGTCCTCACCGACCCGGGTGTGCTGGCCACCGGCGTGCCGCACCGCATCGCGGAGTCGTTCCACCCCTACGGCATCACCTACGAGATCTTCGACGGCGTCCACGTCGAGCCGACCGACGACTCCATGGCCAAGGCGATCGGGTACGCCACCGAGCAGGGCCCGTGGGACGCGTTCGTCGCCGTGGGCGGGGGCTCGACCATCGACACCGCCAAGGCCGTCAACCTGCTCACCACCCACCCCGGTGAGCTCATGGACTACGTCAACAAGCCGGTCGGGAGGGCGCAGACCCCGCCCGGCCCGCTCAAGCCCTTCATCGCCGTGCCCACCACCGCGGGCACCGGCTCGGAGTCCACCGCGATGTGCGTGCTCGACGTGCTGAGCCTGCGGGTCAAGACCGGCATCAGCCACTGGCGGCTGCGGCCCACCCTGGCCGTGGTCGACCCGCTGCTCACGATGAGCCTGCCCCCGGAGGTCACCGCCGCCTCGGGCATGGACATCGTCTGCCACGCCCTGGAGAGCTACACCGCGCGGGACTACCGCACGGGGCCGCGCAAGGCGCCCGAGGACCGCGTCACCTACTGCGGCTCGAACCCGGTGAGCGACCTGTGGTGCGAGCGGGCGATGGGCCTGCTGGCGCAGAGCTTCCGGCGCGCGGTCCGCCACGGCGCCGACGACGTCGCGGCCCGCACGGACATGATGATGGCGGCCACGTTCGCCGGGATGGGCTTCGGCAACGCCGGGGTGCACCTCCCCCACGCCAACGCCTACCCCGTCGCCGGCCGGGTCAGCGGCTACCACCCGTCGGGCTACGGGGTGGGTGGGGGTCCGGCCCCCGAGGCGATGGTCCCGCACGGCCAGGCGGTGTCGCTGACGGCGCCCGCGGCGTTCCGGTTCACCTTCGACGCCGCCCCGGAGCGGCACCTGCGCGCCGCGCAGCTGCTCAGCCCGCAGACCGAGACCGACGACCCGGTGCAGCGGCTGCCCACCGCGCTGACCCAGCTCATGCGCGACATCGACGTGCCCAGCGGGATCGGGGCGGTCGGGTTCGCCGAGTCCGACGTCGACGACCTCGTCGAGGGCACCATGACCCAGCAGCGCCTGCTGGCGACGTGCCCGAAGGACGTGACCGAGGACGTCGTGGCCCGGATCTTCCGGGAGTCCGTCGAGAACTGGTGATCCCGGGGTGAGCGGGCGCAGCGTGATTACTGAACCCAGGAGGCGAGGTTCCGTTCACAGGTCGCAGACTGACTAGGTGCCCGACGACCTGACCCGCGCCCTGGCCGCCGGCGTGCGGGGCCGCGTCCGGGCCGACACCCAGACGCTGGCCACCCACGCCGCCGACGCGTCCAACCACCGGCACGTGCCGCTGGCCGTCGTCGAGCCGGTCGACGCCGACGACGTCGCCGCCGCGCTGGCCGTGTGCCGGGAGCACGGCGCGCCCGTGCTGCCCCGCGGAGCCGCCACCTCCATCGCCGGGCAGTCGGTCAACACCGCGGTGGTGCTCGACGTCCGCCGCCACCTCGGCGGGGTGCACTCGATCGACCCCGAGGCGCGCAGCGCGGTGATCGGTCCCGGCGTGGTGCTCGACGACCTGCAGCGCGCCGCGGCCCCGCACGGCCTGCGCTTCGGCCCCGACCCGTCCACGCACTCCCGCTGCACCGTCGGCGGGATGATCGGCAACAACGCCTGCGGCTCGCACTCCGTGGCGTGGGGCAAGACGGTCGACAGCGTGCGCAGCCTCGACGTCATCACCTACCGCGGGGAGCGGCTCACCGCCGGCCCGGGCGCGGCGCTCGGCGGGCACCGCGTGCTCGACGAGCTGGCGCGGGTGCGCGACCGCTGGGCCGGCGACATCCGCACCGGGTTCCCTCACCTGACCCGCCGGGTGTCGGGCTACAACCTCGACGAGCTGCGCCCCGACCCCGGCACCGACGGCAGGGACGGCACCGGGGGCACCGACCTGGCGCGGCTGCTCGTCGGCACCGAGGGCACCTGCGCGACGATCGTCCAGGCCACCGTCGGCCTGGTCGCGGTGCCCGCCACGACCGCCCTGGCCGTGCTCGGCTACCCCACCTCCTACGCCGCCGCCGAGGCCGCGTCCGCCCTGGTCGCCGCCCGCGACGCCGGGGAGCTGGCGCTGCAGACCGTCGAGGGGGTCGACGCGAGCCTGGTGGAGACGCTGCGCGCCGGCCGGCCCGACGCGACCAGCTGGCGGGCGCTGCCCGAGGGCCGGGCGTGGCTGTTCGTCGAGGTCCCCGGCGCGACCGCGGCCGAGGCGGCGGCCACGGCGGAGGCGGTGCGCCGACGCTCGCAGAGCAGTGCCACGCTCGTCGTCACCGACCGTGCCCAGGCCCGCGACCTGTGGAGCATCCGGGAGCAGGGCGCCGGGCTGGCCACCCGGGCGCCGGACGGCAGCGAGGCGTGGCCCGGCTGGGAGGACTCGGCCGTCCCGGTCGAGCGGCTGGCCGACTACCTGCGCGGCTTCGACGCGCTGCTCGCCGAGCACCACCTGCGCACCGCCTACTACGGGCACTTCGGCGACGGCTGCGTGCACGCCCGCATCGACGTCGACCTGCTCACCCGGCCCGGCATCGCCGCCTACCGCCGCTTCCTCACCGAGGCCGCGGACCTGGTCACCGGCCTGGGCGGGTCGCTCTCCGGCGAGCACGGGGACGGCCAGGCCCGCGCCGAGCTGCTCACCCGGATGTACCCCGCCCCGGTGGTCGAGGCGATGGGCGCGTTCAAGGCCGCGTGGGACCCGGACGGGGCGATGAACCCGCACCGCGTCGTCGACCCGGCCCCGCTCGACGCCGACCTGCGCATCTTCCTGGCCGGGCCCACGCTGCCGCTGCGCACCACCCAGGGCATGGCGCTGCCCGCGGACGGCGGCTCGGTGGAGCAGGCCGTGCGCCGCTGCGTCGGGGTCGGCGCCTGCCTGAACGGCACCGCCTCGGGCGGGGTGATGTGCCCGAGCTACCGCGCCACCGGGGAGGAGCAGCACTCCACCCGCGGCCGGGCCCGGCTGCTGCACGAGATGCTGCGCGGCGACGTCGTCACCGACGGCTGGCGCTCCACGGAGGTGCGCGACGCGCTCGACCTGTGCCTGGGCTGCAAGGGCTGCAAGTCCGACTGCCCCGTCGACGTCGACGTGGCCAGCTACAAGGCCGAGTTCCTCCACCAGCACTTCGCCGGCCGGCTGCGGCCCCGCGACCACTACGCGCTGGGCTGGCTGCCGGTGTGGCTGCGGCTCGTCCGCGGGCCGCGGCGGCGCCGGCTGCTGAACCGGGCCGCGCGGGTGCCGGCGCTGGCCCGGCTCGCCGCCCTCGTCGGCGGCCTGACCCCGGAGCAGGCCGTCCCGCCGCTGGCCGAGCAGACCTTCCGGGAGTGGTTCACCACCCGTCCCGCCCCCGACCTGCCCGACGACGCCCCCCGCCTGCTGCTGTGGCCCGACACGTTCACCGACCACCTCGACCCGGCCGTCGGCCGCGCCGCCGTCGCCGTGCTGGAGCGCCTCGGGCACCGGGTGGAGATCCCGGACGCCCCCGTGTGCTGCGGGCTGACGTGGACGACGACGGGCCAGCTGGACCGGGCGAAGCAGGTGCTGGCGCGCAGCGTCGCCGCCATCGCGCCGTGGCTGGAGCAGGGCGTGCCCGTCGTCGGGCTGGAGCCCAGCTGCACGGCCGCCCTGCGCCACGACGTCGCCCAGCTGCTGCCCGACGAGCACCGCCTCGCCCCGGCCGTGCGGACGTTCGCCGAGGTGCTGGCCACCCACGACCTGGCCGGGCTCACCGACGGCGTGGCCCGCGACGCCGTCGTGCAGGTGCACTGCCACCAGCACGCCGAGCTGGGCACCGCGGCGGACCGGGAGGTGATGGCCGCGCTGGGCATCCGCGCGGAGGTGCTCGACTCCGGGTGCTGCGGGCTGGCCGGCAGCTTCGGCTTCACCGCCGGGCACCACGAGGTGAGCCAGGCCGTCGGCGAGGCGGTGCTGCTGCCCGCGGTGCGGGCCGCCGCGCCCACCACCACGGTGCTGGCCGACGGCTTCTCCTGCCGCACCCAGGTGCGCCACGGCACCGAGCGCGCCCCGGAGCACCTGGCCGAGCTGGCCGCCCGGGTGCTGGGGGTCAGCTCGCGGTCGTGAGCCCGGGCTCCGCACCCGGTCCCGCGGCGGCGTCCAGGGACGCCCAGCCGCCCCGCCACCAGCCGGCGAGCCACTCGTCGCAGGCCAGCGCGGGCAGCAGCAGCTCGCACGTGGTGCGGAACCGGGCCCGCAGCGGCGGCCCGTCGAGCTGCTCGGCCAGGTAGCGCTGGCCGAGGACGGCCCCGACGACGACGTCGGCGGCCTCCCCGGGGTCGACGCCGGGCCGCAGCACCCCGTCGCGCTGCGCGCGGCCGAGCAGCCCGGCGGCGATGCGGGTCCAGTCCTGCAGCGGCCGGGACGGCCCGGCGCCGGCGCGGCCCCGCTCGGCGACGATCCGCACCCCGGCCCGCACCGTGGTGTCCCCCGCCAGCGCGTCCACCACGTCCTGCGCCAGGCCGAGCAGGAGCCGGAGCGCGTCGACGTCGCGCCGGGCCCACTCGGCCAGCACCGGCGACAGCGCCGCCGTCATGTCGGCGACGATCACGGCGGCCAGCTGGTCCTTGGACGGGAAGTGGAAGTAGAACGCGCCCTTGGTGACCCCGGACCCGGCGAGGATGGCCGTCAGCGACGTGCCGTCGAAGCCGTGGCGGTCGATCTCCCGGGCGGCCGAGGCGACCAGGGTCTCGCGCGTGCGCTGCGCACGGTCGTGGGGGCTGGACACCGCCACCTCCCGCCCGACCACGGCCTCGATCCTTACCCGCGGACAGTAACGGAGACGGTCGGTGTCGTGACCCCCGACCGACTTGCCACGGCGGCGCGGGTGCGGTGGTGTGGGGCCGTGCCCACCCAGGATTTCGATGTCATCGTGCTCGGCGGCGGCCCCGTCGGGGAGAACGCCGCCAGCCGCGCCCAGCAGGGTGGCCTCACCGTCGCCATGGTCGAGTCCGAGCTGGTGGGCGGGGAGTGCTCCTACTGGGCCTGCATGCCCAGCAAGGCGCTCATCCGCACCTCGCAGGCCGTCGCCGCCGCCCGCCGCGTGCAGGGCGCGACCGCCGAGCTCGACGCCGAGGCGGTGCTGGCCCGGCGCACGTCGTTCACCAGCGGCTGGGACGACTCCTCCCAGGTCGAGTGGGCCGAGGGCGCCGGCATCACCGTGGTCCGCGGCCACGGCCGCCTCGACGGTCCCCGCCGGGTCGTCGTGCAGGGCGCGGGCGGGGACGACACCGGTGACGCGGCGGGCACGGACGGCTCCGCCGACACGGTGCTCACCGCCCGGGTGGCCGTCGTGATCGCCACCGGCAGCGTGCCCACGGAGCCGCCGATCGACGGCCTCGACTCCGCCCGGCACTGGGGCTCGCGGGAGGCCACCTCCGCCCGTGAGGTCCCCCGCCGTCTCGCCGTGCTGGGCACCGGCGTCGTCGGCTCCGAGCTCGCCCAGGCGTGGCGGCGGCTCGGCTCAGAGGTCACCCTGATCGGCCGGGGCGAGCGCGTGCTGGCCTCCGTCGAGCCCGCCGCCTCCGACCTGGTCCGCGAGGCGTTCGAGGCGGACGGCATCACCCTGCACCTCGGCACGGGCACCACGGCCGTGCACCGCGACGACGACGGGGTCCACGTCACCCTCGACGACGGCACCGTGGTCGACGCCGACGAGCTGCTCGTCGCCACCGGGCGCGGGCCGGCCACGGCCGACGTGGGCGCCGAGAGCGTGGGCCTCACCGCGGGCGACCCGTTCCCGGTCGACGACAGCGGGCTCGTCCAGGGTCTGGGTGCGGACGCCGGCGAGGGCTGGCTCTACGCCTGCGGCGACGTGACCGGCCGCGCCCCGCTGACCCACCAGGGCAAGTACCAGGCCCGGGCCGTGGGCAGCGCCATCGTGGCGCGGCACCGCGGTGAGCTCGGCGCCACCGAGGTGCCCGCGGCGTGGGCACGCACCGCCTCGACCGCCGACCACGGGGCCGTGCCCCAGGTGGTGTTCACCGACCCGGAGGTGGCGTCGGTGGGCCGCACCGCCGCCCAGGCCGAGCAGGAAGGGCTCCCCCACCGGGTGGTCGAGATCGACATCGCCGTCGGCGGGTCCGCCCTGTGGGCCGACGGGTACACCGGCAAGGCCACGATGGTGATCGACACCGAGCGCGACGTGGTGCTCGGGGTGACGCTGTGCGGGCAGGACGTGGGCGAGCTCATCCACGCCGGCACCGTGGCCGTCGTCGGGGAGGTGCCGCTCGACCGGCTGTGGCACGCGGTGCCGTCCTACCCGACCATCAGCGAGGTGTGGCTGCGGCTGCTCGAGGCGGCCGGGCTGTGAGCCTGGGCCACGAGGCCGCGTGCCGCGCCGTCATCGACGAGACCGCGCTGCTGCTCGACTCGGCCGACGACGCCGGGTGGGACGCCCCGGTGCCGTCCTGTCCCGGGTGGACGGTCACCGACCTCGTCGTGCACCTCGGCGGGGGGCAGCGCCGCGTGGCCGAGCTGGTGCGCCGCGGGTCCCCGACCCCGGTCGACCCGGACGAGGTGGCGGACACCGACCCCGACCGCGACCCGACGGCGTTGCGCGCGTGGCTGACCGCGGGCGCGGCCGAGCTGCACCAGGTGCTGGCCGAGGCCGGTGAGGACCGTCCGGTGTGGAGCTTCGGCACCGACGCCACCGCCATGTTCTGGGCGCGGCGCATGGCCCACGAGGCCGTGGTGCACCGCATGGACGCCCAGCTGGCCGCGGGGGGCCCGGTGGCGGTGACGTGCTCCACCCCCGAGCTGCACGCCGACGGGATCTCCGAGGCCCTCGAGCTGCAGACCGGGGCCCGCTCCCCGGAGGAGACGGCCGGGGTCGGGCAGAGCCTGCACGTCCACGCCACCGACACCTCCCTCGGCGAGGACGGGGAGTGGCTGCTGCGGCGCACCCCGGACGGCGCGACCCTCTCCCACGGGCACGAGAAGGCGGACGTGGCGCTGCGCGGCCCGGTGCACCTGCTGCAGGCGGTGCTGGCCCGACGGGTCGGCGCCGACGACGACCGCGTCGAGGTGCTCGGTGACCGCCAGGTGCTCGACGACTGGCTGGAGATCAGCGCGTTCTAGCGGTCACAGCACCGGGCCAGTCCGGCCACAGGTCCCTGCCAGGCTCGCTGCCTAGCGTCGGTCACGTCAGCACGACGACGACGCAGGAGAGCAGGAGCACTGCCGTGACCGAGCACCCCGACCGGACCCCCGACCAGCCAGGCGACCCCGCAGGCGCCGGCCCCCCGGAGCAGTCGCCCGCCGCCGCGGTTCCCCCGGAGCAGGCGCCGGCCGCCGAGGGGTCCCGGGCCGCGTCGTGGCCGCCGGACCCGTCGTGGCGCGCCACGCCCACCGCGGGCTGGGTCGCCGCACCCGCGCTGCCGGAGCCCGGTCCGGCCGCGGCGCGAGGTGGGGCCCGCCGTCGGGTCGGCGCGGCCGTGGGTGCCGGGGTGCTGCTGCTCGGTCTCGGCGGGGCCGTCGGCTTCGGCCTGGGCCACGCAGGCGCGGGGACCACGACCGCGGCCGTCGCCTCCCCCGTCGCCGCGGCCACGGCGCCGCAGGGCACCGCGCCGGGGACGACCGGCGGGGCGACGGGCACGGGCGCGGTGCGCGCCGCGGGCACCATCGCCTCCGTCGACTCCGCCACCACCTTCACGCTGCAGACCACCGACGGCGCCGACGTCACGGTCACCACCACGGGGCAGACCCGGCTGCTCTCCCAGACCGGCGACGAGGTCGGGGTGGGGACCGCAGTCGTCGTGCAGGGCACCCAGGCCGGCGACGGCACCATCACCGCCCGCGTCGTCGTCGCGGGCGCGAGCACCGGGGGCAGCGGGACCGGGGGCAGCGGGACCGGGGGCAGCGGGACCGGGGGCAGCACCGGCACGTCCACCGCCACGGGGACCTCGACCACCACCTAGGCACCGGCCCGGTCGCGTCCCGCACCGACCGGGCCGGTCGGGTGGCTCGCACGACGAGGGCCGGCCCGGGCAGGGGGTTCCTGCCCGGGCCGGCCCGTCGTCGTGCGCGGTGGTCAGACCTGGTTCGCGGTGGCCTCCGGGCCGACCGACGGGGGCTGGACCGGCTTGGGCAGGATCCGCCCCGCCACGGTGGCGAACAGCCGCTGGTAGCGGGCGCCGACCACGCGGACCAGGGCGTCGAGCGCGATGGCGTCGGAGCCCACGAGGATGCGCGGCTTGCCCTTCTCGACGCCGGCGAGGATGACCCGCGCCGCGTCGTCCGCCGTCATCTTGGCCAGCTTGGTGTCGAAGAACTCGGCCAGCGCCTTGGCGTCGTGGCCCTCGGCGGCGGTGGAGTTGCGGGCGATGGCCGTCTTGATGCCCCCGGGGTGCACGCAGCTGACCTTGACCGGGTGCCCCGCGATGAGCATCTCCTGGCGCAGCGACTCCGTGAACCCGCGCACCGCGAACTTGGCTGCGTTGTAGGCACTCTGGCTCGGCATCGCGAGCAGGCCGAAGAGGCTGGAGGTGTTGACGACGTGGCCGTCGCCGGAGGCGATGAGGTGGGGCAGGAAGGCCTTGGTGCCGTTGACCACGCCCCAGAAGTCGACGTCCATCACGCGCTCCATGTCCTTGTACTCCGAGCGCTCCACCTCCCCGCTGAACGCGATGCCGGCGTTGTTGATGACGACGTTGACCACGCCGAAGTGGTTCTGCACCGTCTCCGCGTAGGTCTGGACCTCGGCCCGCTCGGCCACGTTGAGCCGGTCCGTGCGCAGGTCCGCCCCCAGCAGCTCGCACTGCCGCCGGGTCTCGGCCAGGCCGCGCTCGTCCACGTCGGACAGGGCGAGCCGCGCGCCGCGCCCGGCGAGCTGGACGGCCATGCTGCGGCCCATGCCGGAGCCGGCGCCGGTGACGACGACGACCTTGCCCGCGAAGTGGTCGGTGCTCATGCCACGGTCTCCTTGTGCTCGGTGCGGGCGGCGGTGCCCGCGGGGGTCGCGTCGTAGGACTCGAGGTCGAACGTCTTCGTCATCTCCCGGAACCGGAAGGTGAAGTCGGGCCACAGCGTGGTGTTGCGGCCGCGGCTGTCCTGGTACCAGCTCGAGCAGCCCCCGTTCATCCACACCGTCGCGTCCATCTTGCGCGCCAGCTCGGCGTTGTAGTCCACGCGCACCTGCTCCTTGAGCTCGACGGTGGCCAACCCCTTGCCGCGCATGGTCTTCACCGCGTCGACCAAGTAGTTGATCTGGGACTCGATCATGTAGACCATCGACGTGTGGCCCAGGCCGGTGTTGGGCCCGACGAGGAAGAACATGTTGGGGAACTCGTCGACGGTGAGGCCCTTGTAGGCCTCCATCCCCGTCTCGCGCCACTTGTCGGCCAGCGAGCGCCCCTTCGCGCCGTGGAAGCCCTCGAACGTCGGGGAGTCGGTGACGTGGAACCCGGTGGCGACGACGATGACGTCGACCTCGCGCTCGGTGCCGTCGGAGGCGACTATGGCGTTCCCGCGCACCTCGACGATGCCGTCGGTGACGAGATCGACGTCGTCGCGGGCCAGCGCCGGGTACCAGGCGTTGGAGATGAGCATGCGCTTGCAGCCGATCTCGAAGTTCGGGGTGACCTTCGCGCGCAGCTCCGGGTCGGAGATCTGGTCGTGGATGTGGCGCTTCGCGGCCAGCCGCAGCGGCAGCATGAGGCGCGGGTTCTTGGCCAGGCCCATCACCTGGGTCTCCCGGGCGCCGTAGATGAGGGTGCGGGCCAGCCGCTGCAGGCCGGGCACCAGCTTGTAGGCCAGCCGCTCGACGCGGGTGTACTCCCGGTCGAACCGGGGCAGCAGCCAGGGCGCGGTGCGCTGGTAGACGTCGAGGTGCGCGGTGCGCTCGGCGATCGCGGGCACCACCTGGATGGCGGAGGCGCCGGTGCCGATGACGGCGACGCGCTTGCCGGTGAGGTCCTCGTCGTGGTCCCAGCGCGCGGTGTGCACGACCTTGCCGGGGAACTCCGAGAGGCCCGGGATGGCGGGCAGCGACGGCTCGCACAGCGCACCGACGGCGCTGACGGCGACGTCGGCGGTGAAGCGGCCCTGCGAGGTCTCGAACACCCAGCGGCTCGTCGCCGCGTCCCACGTCGCCGACTCCACCTCGCAGTCGAAGACGTGCTTGTCGACGACGCCGTGCTTGCGGGCGGTGGCGTGCAGGTACGCCTGGATCTCCGGCTGGGTGGAGAACGACCGCGACCAGTTCGGGTTCAGGTCGAACGAGAACGAGTACAGCTGCGAGGGCACGTCGCAGGCGGCACCCGGGTAGGTGTTGTCGCGCCAGGTGCCCCCGACGTCGTGGCCGCGCTCGAGGACCAGGAAGTCGGTGATGCCCTCCTGGGTCAGGCGGATGGCGGCGCCGAGGCCGGAGAAGCCGCTGCCCACGATGACGATCCCGGTGTGGCGGCTCGTCCCGGACGTCGGCGTCTCGGACGGGGCGGAGGTGGTCGCTGTCATGGCGTCGACGGTAGCGCCCTGTTGAACTCCGGTCAATAGTTGTTGACCTGCGTTCAGTGAGCCGCGCTACAGTGGCGCCGTGACCACGACCAGGGCGGTGAAGCGCACCCGGCTGAGCCCCGAGGCCCGCCGGGCGCAGCTGATCGACCTCGGCGTGCAGATGCTGTCCTCGCGCACCCTCGACGAGCTCTCGGTCGAGGAGATCGCCGACCGCGCCGGCATCTCCCGGGGCCTGCTCTTCCACTACTTCGCGTCCAAGCAGGACTACCGCGTGGCGGTGGTGCAGCAGGTGGCGCAGCAGATGCTGGAGCTGACCGCGCCGGACCCGGCGCTGGACCCGCTGGCGCGGCTGCACGCGTCGGTGGCGAGCTTCGTCGACTACGTCAGCGAGAACCGGGACGCCTACGTCTCGCTGCTGCGGGGCGGCGCCTCGGAGCCCGCGCTGCAGGCCGTGCTCGACGCGACCCGCACCGAGATGGCCCGGCGGACGGTGGAGGGCTCGGAGGACCTGGGCATCCCGACGACCACGGCCAGCCGGCTCGCGGTGCGCGGCTGGATCGCGTTCACCGAGGAGGTCGTCGTGACCTGGCTGACCGACCCCACCGCGTCGCTCTCCCGCGACGAGCTGCTGGGCCTGCTCGTCACCGGTCTGCCCGTGCTGGCCCGCGGGGTGACCGAGCCCGGCGCCCCGGCCTGACCCGCTCGCCTCCCGGGGCAGGTAGCGGGCTTCTTGCCCCTGGACGGCCCGCCGCGGGGGCACGTAGCGGGCTTCGTGCCCCCGCGGGCGACGTGCGGGGGTCGATCAGCGTGCTTCCTGCCCCGGCGGTCGGGTGTCCCGGGGCGGCTCGTCCGGGGTCAGCTCGGTCAGCAGCGTGACGAGCTGCTGGAGGTGGGCACCGTCGAGCCGCTGCAGCTCGGCCGGGGGGCGCCGCCACACCGCGTCGACGGTCGCCACCGCCTGCTCCCCCGCCGGGGTGAGCGACACCAGCTTGCGGCGCCGGTCGTCGGGGTGGGGCCCGCGCGCGACGAGGCCGTGGGTCTCCAGCTGGTCGACGACCACCGTGGCGTAGGGCGCGTCGCTGCCGATCGCCGCGGCCAGCTCGACGAGGGTGGCCGGGCCGTCCCGCAGCCGGAGCAGCACGGTGCTCCGGCCGCCGCCGAGGCGGAACCCCAGCGTCCGGGCCAGCTCGGCCCGCCGGTCCTGGCCCTCGACGAGGTCCTGCATCAGCGCCCACGCCCGAGCGGCGGTGGGGTCGTGCCGCTCGCGCCGGCTCACCACGGCACCGTGCGGCCCTGGTGGTCGACGTAGTGCAGGCCGGGCCGCCCGACGAGGCCGTCGAGGGTCCGCACCACCCCGGAGACCGACTCGTCGACGCCGAACCGGGCGTCGGGCCCGCCCAGCTCGGTGCGCACCCACCCCGGTGCGACCAGGGCCAGGGTCCGGGGCTCGCCCCGGTGCCGCGCGGCGTAGCTGCGCAGGAACGTGTTCAGCGCCGCCTTGCTGCCGCGGTAGACCTCGTGGCCGCCGTCCTCGTTGCGCGAGACGCTGCCCTGCCCCGAGGACATGACCGCGAGCGTGCCCGCCGGCTCGACGAGGTCGGCCAGCGCCTCGAGCACCCGCAGCGGCGCGAGCGCGTTGGTGACCATGACCCGGGTGAACTCGGCCGTCGAGGTCAGCGCGACGGTGGTCTCGGGCTCGGCCGTCACCCCGGCGTTGACGAACAGCAGGTCGAACCGGCGCTCCGCCAAGCGGTCCCGCAGGGAGGCGACCTGCTCGTCGTGGGTGGTGTCGAGGTGCTCGACCACCACGTCGGCCCCGGGGGTGTCGGCGAGGTCGTGCAGGGCGGTCCGGGCCTCACCGCGCACCGTGGCCACCACCGACCGGCCGTCGTCGGACCAGTGCCGGGCCAGGGCCAGGCCGAGACCGCGGGAGGCCCCGACGAGCAGGACCCGCTTCTGACGTGTCTCAGTAGTTGTAGTCATGACAATGATTGTAGTCCTGCCAAGGATGTGCGTCGAGGCTCGTCGTCCCCACCACCAGGGGGCGGCGACTTAAGATCAACTTCTCCGCGGCGTCACCGGAGACGCCGCCCGGACCGGGAGGTCAACGATGACCGAGAAGGACCGACACGTCGTGCCGAACCCCGACGGTGGGTGGGACGTCGAGAAGGAGTCGGCGCAGCGCGCCAGCGCCCACGCCGACACCCAGGCCGCCGCGACCGAGCGGGCACGCGAGATCGCCCGGAACACCGGCGGGGAGACCGTGATCCACGGCCGCGACGGCCAGATCCGGCAGAAGGACTCCACCGGCTCCTGAGGCCCACCGGCCGCGGGCCCGGCCGTCAACGCAGTCGGCGGCCGGTGCTCGCCCGGGCGCGGGCGACGGCCTCGCGCGGGCGGCCGCGCCACGCCGGGCCGTGCCCGGGGGCGAGGGTGTCGGCGTCGACGTCGGCGAGCACGTCGAGCGCGGTGTCCGTGGCCGCGGGGTCGGTGGAGAAGAAGTCCGGGACCAGCTGCGGCCCGGTGACGGGCGAGATCGCGTGCCCGGTGATGAGCGCGTCGCCGCTGGCGAGCAGGCCCAGGCCCGGGAAGCGGAACGCCGTCGAGCCCGCGGTGTGCCCCGGCACGGGCACCGGCTGCGGGGAGCCCGGGAGGTCGAGCGTGCCGGCGGGGTCGAACGCCCGCACGTGGGGCAGCACCTCGTGCCGGCGTCCACCCGCCCGCGCGGCCGAGAGGGCCCACAGCGCGACCCGGGGGCGCCACGAGCGCCGAACGATGTCGGGCACGGGGGCCTGCTCGACGCGCTCGCCGTGCAGCATCGGCAGCTCGTCGGGGTGCGCCAGCGCGGGCACCCCGTGCTCGCGGTGCAGCCAGCCGCACGCCCCCACGTGGTCGACGTGGGCGTGGGTGAGCAGCACCGCCGCCACGTCCCCGGGCGCGTGGCCCAGCTCGGCCAGCGACGCGACCACGCGCTCCCGGTCCCCCGGGTACCCGCAGTCGACCAGGGTGACGTCGCGGCCGTCCCGGACGACCAGCCAGTTGACCGACGTCCCCCCGACGAGGAACGCGTCGTCACCGACCTGCTCCACCTGACCACCCCCGGGTGCCTCGGCGGGCTCGGGTGCCCGCGCCGGACCTGCACGCTAGCGGGCGCACCCCGCGGTGTCCTCGGTCCTCGACAGTGGGGTCAGGGGTGTCCTCGACCGGGCCGGACGCGTCCTGCCAGGATCGCGGGGTGGACGCCCGCGCCCGGGTGCGGTCGCGTCCCCGTCGGGGCGGGAGGTGGACCGTGCTGGGTCTCGAGGTGGTCGTCGCGATCGGCGCCGCGCTGGTGCTGAGCGGGCTGCTCGCACGCCGCGTGCCCGTGGCGCCCGCGCTGCTGCTGCTGGGCTTCGGTGTGCTGCTGGGGTTCTCCACCGAGCTGCGGCGGGCCGAGCTGCCGCCCGAGGTGGTGCTGCTGCTGTTCCTGCCCGTCCTGCTGTTCTGGGAGAGCCTGACGACGTCGCTGCGCGAGATCCGCAGCAACCTGCGCGCCGTCGTCCTGGCCAGCACCGGCCTGGTCGTCGCCACCGCGGGCGGGGTGGCGACCGTGGCGCACCTGCTGGGCATGCCGTGGGGCCCGGCCTGGGTGCTGGGCGGGGCGCTCGCCCCCACCGACGCCACCGCGGTCGGGGTGCTGGCCCGCGCCCTGCCGCGGCGGTTCGTCACGATGCTGCGCGCCGAGAGCCTGGTCAACGACGGCACCGCGCTGGTCATCTACGGCCTGGCCGTCGGGGTGACGGTGGGCAGCGAGCAGCTCGGGGCGCTGCACGTCTCGTGGCTGCTGGTCCTCTCCGTCGGCGGGGGCGTGCTGGCCGGGGTGCTCACGGCGCAGCTGAGCGGGCCGCTGCGCCGACGCCTCGACGACCCGGTGCTGGCCAACATCGCGCTGCTGCTCACCCCGTTCACGGCGTTCCTGCTCGCCGAGCTGGTGCACGCGTCCGGGGTGCTGGCCGTGGTGGTCTGCGGGCTGATGATCAGCCAGGCCGCGCCGCGGCTGAGCGGGGCCGGCGGTGGGGCGGCCGCCCGGCAGCAGATGACGGCGTTCTGGGGGCTGGCCACCACCGTGATCAGCAGCGGGCTGTTCGTCCTCGTCGGCCTGCAGGCCCAGACCGCGGCCCGGCAGCTGACCAGCACACCGGTGCTGACCGCGGTCGGCTACGTGGTCGCGGTGACGGCGACCGTCGTCGGCGTCCGGTGGGCGTGGCTGTACACCACCCCGTACGTCATCCGGGCCCTGGACCGGCGGCCCGCGCAGCGGCTGCGGCGGGTCTCCGCCCGGCAGCGCACGGTGAACGCCGTCGCCGGCTTCCGGGGCGCCGTGTCGCTGGCCGCGGCGCTGGCGGTGCCGCAGCAGCTCGCGGACGGCTCGCCCTTCCCCGACCGGGACCTCATCGTGCTGGTCACCGCGGGCGTCATCGTGCTGACGCTGCTGCAGGCCCTGGTGCTGCCCGGTGTGGTCCGCTGGGCCCGGCTGCCGGACGACGACGCGGTGACCCAGGAGCGCCGCCTGGCCGAGACCCGCACCGCCGAGGCCGCGGCCGCCGCGGTCGACGGGCTCGCCGCCGAGCTCGGCAGTGCGCCGCACGTCGTCGAGCGGGTGCACCGGGAGCTGGCCAAGCACCGGCGCCTCCTCGACGCGGACCCGCTGGCCGACGACCCCGCCCTGGCCCACCACGACCAGTACACGGCGCTGCGGCTGGCGCTGCTGGGCCACCAGCGCACCACCCTGGTGGGGCTGCGCGACGAGCAGCTCATCGACGACATCGTGCTGCGGCAGGTGCAGGCGACGCTGGACGTCGAGGAGGTCCGGCTGACGCGCACCACGACCGCCGAGTAGACGCTGCGTTGCCGGTCCGGTTGTGGCAGCCTCGCCGCTCCTGCACCCGTCGAGGAGGAGAGTCGTCGTGGCCGTTCTGCTGACCCTCGCCCGCGGCCTGGTGGCCGGGGTCGTCGCCACCGCGGCCAAGTCCCAGGCCGAGGCCCTGCTGCAGCCGGCCGCCGAGGCGCTTCTGCCGCCCGACGACGCCGCGCAGGCCCGTCCCGGCGCCGACCCGGCCGGGCACCCGGAGCGCATGCCGCCCGCCGAGCTCGTCGACCGGGCCGTGCACGCCGCCACCGGGTCGCACGCCTCGGACGACACGGCCGAGCAGGGCTCGGAGGTGCTGCACTGGGGCATGGGGATCGGATCCGCGGTGGTGTACGCGTTCCTCCGCGACCGGGTGCCCGCGCTGGGTCGGGGCCGCGGTGCGGTGTACGGCGCGGCGGTGTTCGGGGCGACGCACGCGAGCGTGCTGCCCGCGGCCGGGCTGCAGGCCCCGCTGCACCGGCTGCCGCGGGCCGCGCTGGTGTGGGAGCCGGCCTCGCACCTGGTCTACGGCCTCGTGGTCGACGTGGTGCTGCGCGGCACCCGCGCCTGACCGCCCGGGCCACTACCCTGCCTCGACGGGCCTCTAGCTCAACTGGCAGAGCAGCGGACTTTTAATCCGCGGGTTGTGGGTTCGATCCCCACGGGGCCCACCCAGTATCGACGCAGGTCAGGACGGTGCGACACCACCACGGAGGCGGTGCGGAGGCCACCGCAGAGGTCGATGTGGCACATCGGGGCACAGGTCACCGAGTCCCACACGACCTGATAACTACCGCTGTCGTGCACAGAGTCGGTGAGAACATCCCCGTCGACCGGTGGATCCGGCGGTCGACGAGGACTCGAGGGTGCTTCGCAGGTCCTGCGGCTCAGGTGCCGGCCCGTGCGGGACCGGCGGCCGGGGTGGCGGTAGCGACCAGCGGGGTCACGGGGCAGCTCTGCGGGGCCGCGTGCTGGGGGTGGGCGGTGTAGGACGCGAGCACTGCGGGGCTGCGGGCCAGCAGGGCGACGCCGGTGAGGCACATCAGCAGGGCGGCGGCGAGAACCGGTACGGCGAGGGGACCGTGGCGCAGCGAGCCCCCATGCAGGAGAACCCCCATGACGATTCCCGCTGCGGGTTCGCCGGCGAACAGGATCCCGATGGCCGCGGTGGGGACACCGGCGCGGAACGCGGCGGCCGCCAGGGTGAGGGTGAGCACGGCGGTCACGGCCAACCCCAGCGCGGGCCAGCTCAACGTTGCGGCCAGCCAGCCGTGCCCGCTGCGGACGGCCACCGCCTTGCCGAACGCGGCCAGCACACCGTTGACGATCGCGGCCGCGGAGGCGAGGGACACGGTGCGGGTGAGGGGCCCGCGACGAGCGACGGCCACCAGCAGCAGGACTCCGACCACGACGGCCACCGAGACCAGGGTGAGCGGCCACGCTCGCGGGTGGGCGCCGCGAGAGCCGTGGGTCGGGGCGGCGACCACGACCGCCACCACGAGCCCGAGCACGACCAGCGCGGCCGCTCGGGCGTCGCGCCCTGTGACGCGCACACCGGTCACCGCGGCCCCCAGCGGCAGCGCGAACAGCAGCCCGCTGACCAGCAGTGGTTGGACCAGGGACAGCGTCCCCGCGCGCAGGGCCAGGAACTCCAGGCCGAAGGCCGCCGCGTCGAGACCGACCCCGACCAGCCACAGCGGGCTGAGGAGCACCTGGGCCAGGCTCGGGCCGGCACCGTCCTCCTGGCCGGGTGCGGTCGCGGCGCGCTGCTGGACGACGACGCCGCACGCGTACGCGGCGGCGGCGGCGATCGCGAGGGCGACGGCCCACGCAGTACCGGTCACCTCAGGGCTCCGCTGTGGTGGTCACGTCAGGGCTCCATCATCCCGGCACCGTGGCCCTCGCCGTGCGGTCCGTCCCCACCCAGTGCGTCACCGAGGACCAGGACGAGCGACGCGGCGACCCCGAGGGCCAGCACCCCGAGCAGCACCGCCGCGACGCGGTGCCGGTTCGCCCACCCGGTCACGCTGAGCGCGAGGGCTCCCACCACCGCCCAGGCCCTCAGCAGCCGCGCCCCCACCCCGGCTGCGGGTGGGGTCGCGGCGGGGTCGTCGACGGGGAGGTCGGAGAGCAGCGGCGCCAGCTCGTGGCGGAACCGTGCGGCGTACACGGCGCTCAGCCGCTCCTCGGCTTCCTCCAGGGTGAGCATTCCTTCACCTGCGGCGGTGTGCACCACCCGGGCGGCGTGCTCCCGGTCGGCGTGGGAGGCGCGGGGTGCGCCGGTCGCGTCGGGTGCGTCGGTCTGCGGGAGTGTCATGGGAGTTCCTCTCGGAGGGGCTGGGTGGCTGAGCACCCGGTCGCGACGGGGTCGTGCTCGCAGGGTGCGCGGGTGTTGCTGAGGCGGCGCTGAGGATCGGGATGGGTGCTCACCCGGTCGGGCGGGTCGCGCCCGGGGCGGCGAGGGTCAGGTAGAAGAAGTCCCGCTGGTCGGGGGTGAGGTAGCGGTCGGCGGGGCTCGGCATCGTCGGGAGCAGGGCCGTGGGGGCCGTCCCGCTGCCCGACGGGCGCCACGCGGCGAAGAACGCCATCCCGGGGTGGATGTCGAGCTCCATCCCCTGCACGGCGCCGGCGCCCCGAAGGGCGGTGGCGAGCGTGTCGAGGGTCATCCCGTCGCCGGCGACGTAGACGAGGTTGCCCGTCGCGTCCACGCCGATCCCGGAACGCCAGGTGAACTGCAGCTGGTTGCGGGCGCTGCCCCAGCTGTCACCGCTGTTCGTTCCCAGCCCCGGCACGACCGCGCCGTGGTCGACGACCAGCGCCAGGTTCTGCCGGACCGCGACCACGTGGGGGGTCATCGACACGTCGCGGCCCCACTGCCCCACGGTGACGGCACCGGTGTCGTCGATGACGAGCGCGGCCTGACCGTCGCGCAGGGTGCCGGTGGTCCTGCCGGCGAGGTAGAAGCCGCCGGTGGTGTCGCCCAGCTTCCAGCCGGAGTTGAAGGTCGCGACGAGCGCACCGACGTCGGAGGTGGGCACCTGCGCCGACCCGGGCCACGGACCGCCTCCGGGCTCCTGGGTGCCGGCGACCAGGTGGGCGGTGGTGGCTCCTGAACGTATCCAGGCGACGCCGGCGATGACGCCGGCGTGGTGGGGATCGGGCTGGAAGAACGAGGTGTACGAGCTGGGCGCCCCCGACGCCGTGGCACGCCCCGGGGTCCACCTCCCCTCACCGGGCAGCGTCGTGGGCCCGGGCAGGGTGGGCAGGGTGGCGCGGTCGCGGGCCGGGGGGCCCGCTCCCGTCGGCGGCGTGGGGAGCTCGGCTGCGGGCGGGGCCGTGTCGGGTGGCGGGTTGCGGGTGTAGTACCAGTTCTCGGCGGCGTTGACCAGCGGTGCACCTCCGTTGTCGCGCACCCACCCAGCCGTGCGGGCCGCCCACGACGCCCGCCCCGGAGCGGTCAGTGCCTGCTGGTAGGAGGCCCCTCCGACCACGAGCAGCAGGGACAGGACGGCGACGACCAGCCGCGCCCAGCGCCGCCGGACCCGGGCACGGGCAGGCGGCGCGGACGGTCTCGTCGGGGTCGTCGTCACGGGGGCTCCCTGTCGTGGTCGTGCGCGGGCCGCACCCGGGAGCTCCCGGGACCCGCACCGACGCAAGGGTGCCCACACCGTGCTGAACCCACGCTGAGGAGGCATCCGGGGGCTGTGGCGGGCGCTCAGCAACGTTCAGCGTGGGCTCAGGTGGGCGTGGGCACAGTCGTTCCCATCGGCCCGCAGAGCGCGGACCGGATCAGGGAAGGACACCAACCATGAAGGTCAAGAAGCGCATCGCGGCGACGGCCCTGGCCGTGCTCGCCCTCGGCGGCGTCGGGGCCGGTGTGGCCAGCGCCGCGACGGCCTCCTCGCCCGCACCCTCGAGCAGCTCCAGCGACGTCGCCACCCCCGGTGACACCCCCGACGCCCCCGGCGCCGTGGACACCCCCGAGGCCGGGGACACCCCCGACGCCCCGGGCGCCACCGACGGGGACAACGTCCAGGAGGGCGACCAGACCACCCCCGACGTGCCGGGCGCGGCCGAGACCCCGGACACCCCCGGAGCCTGACCACCCCACCCGTGAGGGCCGAGCAGCTCGCCGCTGCTCGGCCCTCACGGCCGTCCGCGGTCGGGCAGGCTCCGGGGACACGGTCGATCGCCCGCGGGGACGAGGAGGAGGAGGAGGAGGAGACGCGTGGTCACGCTCGAGGTCGACCCCCGGGACTGGGGGGTATGGGGTACGGATCCGGCCGAGCCGGGCCGAGGTGGTCGTGCTCGTCGCGGCCCTGGCAGCGAGCCTGACCTGCAGGCGCGGGCGGACCGGTCCCGGCGCGCGGTCCGTGGGCCGTCGGAGTGCGCCCGGGCCTAGGCGTCGCGGCGCAGGAGCATGACTGCAGCCGCGCCGACGGCGAGGGCGGCGTAGCCGCAGAAGAGCACGAAGCCCACCCAGGGCGAGAGGGACGTCGACTCGGGGACGACCGCCGTGATCGCCTGCCCCGCGCTGCTGGGCAGGTACTTGCCCACCGGGTCGCTGACCGAGGAGGGCAGCAGCCGCACGATGATGGGCAGCACGAACAGCAGCCCGAACAACGCGGAGATCCCCGCCGCGGTGCTGCGCAGCAACGTCCCGAGGCCGATCCCGAGCACCCCGACCACGGTGAGGTACAGGGTCGCGCCGATGACGGCCCGCAGCACCCCGGGGTCACCGATCGACGCCTGGATGCCCTTGCCGGACAGGATGGTCTGCCCCACGAAGAACGCGACCAGCACGGCGGGGACCATCACCACGAGGGTGGCGGCGGCGAACACCGCCCTCTTGGCCCACAGGACGGGCAGCCGGGCCGGCACGGCGGCGAAGGTCGACCGGATGGAACCGGTCGCGTACTCGCCGGTGACGAGCAGGACGCCGAGCACGCCGATCGCGAGCTGCGCCAGGAACATCCCCGCCAGGCTGCGCGCCGTCGGGTCGAACCCGGCCGCCTCGGCGGGGTTGCGCGGCGGCCAGTGCGACACCGCCACCAGGGGCACCAGCACCGACAGCCCGATGACGAGCAGGGCCGCCGCGAGCAGGGACCACACGGTGGAGCGCAGCGAGCGGAGCTTGGTCAGCTCGGCGCGCAGCACGCCGAGCTGGGTGACGCGGTAGCCGGGGCCGGTCCCGTGGCCGGTGACGCCCCGGTGCTCGGTCACGGGCGCGGTGGGTGAGGTGGTCATCGGGTGGCTCCTGCGGTCTGGGTGGCGGCGGGGGAGCTCCCCGCCTGGTACTCGACGCTGTCGCGGGTGAGGTCCATGGAGGCGTCCTCCAGCGACGCCTGCTGGGTGGCCAGCTCCAGCAGGTAGATCCCCGCGGGTCCGGCGGCGAGCCCGACCTGGTCGCTGCTGAGACCGCTGACCTCGAGGGCCCCGTCGTCGGTCGGGGTGACGGTCACGTCCGGGGCCGCGAGCAGGGCGCGCAGCCGGTCGGGCTCGGGGGTGCGCACCCGCACCACGTCGCGCGAGGCCCGGGCGATGAACTCGGCCACGGAGACGTCGGCGATCAGCCGGCCGCGCCCGATGACGACGAGGTGCTCCGCGGTCAGCGCCATCTCGCTCATCAGGTGCGAGGAGACGAAGACCGTCCGACCCTCGGCGGCGAGGCCCTTGAGCAGGTCCCGGATCCAGCGGATGCCCTCGGGGTCGAGCCCGTTGACGGGCTCGTCGAGGATCACCGTCCGCGGGTCGCCGAGCAGCGCGATGGCGATGTCGAGTCGCTGCCCCATGCCCAGGGAGAAGCCGCCGGCTCGCTTGCGGGCCACCTCGCGCAGACCCACGGCGTCCACCACGTCGTCGACCCGGGAGCGCGGGATGCCCGCGGTCAGGGCCAGGGCCAGCAGGTGGTTGTGGGCGGTACGTCGGGGGTGGACCGACCGGGCTTCGAGGACGGCGCCGACCTCGTGCAGCGGGGTGGCGTGCTCGCGGTAGGGCCTGCCGTTCACCGTCACCGAGCCCGAGCTGGGGGCGTCCAGGCCCAGGATCATCCGCATCGTCGTCGACTTGCCGGCCCCGTTGGGCCCCAGGAAACCGGTGACGATCCCCGGTCTCACGGTGAAGGTGAGCTCGTCGACCGCGGTGCGGTCGCCGTAGCGCTTGGTCAGTCCGTGGGCCTCGATCATGCCCGGGAGTGTGCGCAACGAACCTGGGAACCCGGTGTGAGCGTGCATGCCCCGCTGAGGGGCTCGCCGGGAGGTCGTCGCCGTGCTGCGGGTCAGCGGTCGACCGGACCTCGCCTCACCCGAGGTCCGTTGGCGACGGGCTACGGGCTCGGGCGACGGTCGGCACCCCCGAGACGGTCAGGACTGGTTCTGCAAGCCGAGTGGGGCGGTGCGGGCGGTGTCGGCCTGGGTGGCGGTGAGCACCCCGGTGGCGACGAGTCGGTCGAGGACGTGGCCCTGGCGGCTGACGGCCAGGTCGAGGTGGGCCAGCGGATCGTAGGCGCTGGGGGCCTGGACCAGTCCGGCGAGGAGACTGGCTTGCGCCCAGCTCAGGTCGGAGGGGGCGACGCCGAAGTAGCCGCGCGCGGCGGCGGGCAGACCGTAGTACCCGTGTCCGAAGTAGACGACCGCCAGGTACATCTGGAGCACGTCGTCCTTGCTGTAGGCAGCGTCCAGCTTCACTGCGAGTGCGGCGTCCTCAGCCTGCGAAAGGAGGTCCTGGCTGCCGTTGCTGTAAAGCACCTTCGCCAGCTGCTGCTCGAGCGTCGCGCTGCCTGCGTTGCCGGTGACGGGGGCGGTGAGGAACCGGTAGACCCCGGCGGCGGAGATTCCCGGGTTGCGGCTGAACCCCGCGTCCTCGGTGGCGATGACCGCTTGCCCCACCGGGTCGGGGACGGGAAGCGCGCCCGGGTCTCGCGCGCCCACGGCGGCAAGACGGGCAGCGACGCGGGCATGGGCGTCAGCCACCGACGGGGTCAGCTGCCAGGCGCCGGCGACGATCACGCCTGCCAGCGCAAGTGCCGCCACGAGCAGGCGCCCCAGTCGCCGCCGCCGGCGACGGTGGTGGTCCGCGGCCGGGGCGTCCCCGGTCCGACCGAACGGTATCGGCAGCTGCGCCACGACGGTCCTCCCTGTCCGGGCACGTGCCCACGTCACCGCAAGGATGCCGGCGGCGGCTGAGAAGGGGCTGTGGGCACTCCCCGGTCAGCTCCACGTCGTCCACCAGTGGACTGCCGCGTTTCGGCCGCGAGCCGCGGCGACTCACCCTGCCGTCGCTCCGAACGACCCCACGCGGGTGCGGCAGGAGGCGTGGTCCAGTCCCTGTCCTCAGCGGCCGCACAGGTCCTGCTGGCTACGTTCCGCAGCCGTACTGCAGGGCGCGCTGGCCGCCTGACGTCACCGGGGCCTGACCACCCGACCCTCACGGCCGCCCGTGGACGGGCAGGCTCGGGGCCACAGCCGAGCTGCACCCACGACTTGGAGGACGCTGCGCGTGGTCACGGTCAAGGTGGACCCCCGGGACTGGGGGGTGCGGGTCCGGCTGAGCCTGGCCGCGGTGGTCGTGCTCGCCGCGGCCCTGGCCGTGGTGGCCGCGGGGGTGCTGTGGGTGCTCCAGGTGACGCTGGCGTCCAGCGCGGACGACGCCGCCACCGGTCGGGTCGAGCAGATCGCCGCCCAGCTGACCACGGACGCGCCGTCCCCGGCGGACCCGGCCCTGCTGGCCACCACCGGGGAGACGTCGGTGGTGCAGATCGTCACCGCCACCGGTTCTGTGCTGCTCGCCTCCCCCGGAGCTCCTCGCGCCGCCCTGGCCGCTCCGCTTCCCGACGGTGGCACCTCGCAGACCGGGTCGGTGGACCTCCCCGGGGTCGCGGGGGACTTCCGGGTCACCGCGCGGGGGGTCGCGGGCCCCGGGGGTGAGCTGACCGCGGTCGTGGCCGTCGACTCCGCCGCCATCACCGAGACCCTGACCACCGTGGGAGTGCTGCTGGCCGCGGGTCTCCCGCTGGTGGTCGTGGTCGCCGGGGCGTTGACCTACGTCCTGGTCGGGCGGTCGCTGAGCTCGGTGGAGCGGATGCGGTCCCGGGTGGCGGACGTGAGCACCGCCGATCTCGGGCTGCGCCTGGCCGTTCCCCGCCCCCGCGACGAGATCTCCAGGCTGGCCGTGACCCTGAACGCGATGCTGGCCCGGCTGCAGGCCGGCCACGATGCGCAGCGCCGGTTCGTCGGCGACGCCTCCCACGAGCTGCGCAGCCCCCTGGCCACCGTGACCGCCGCCCTCGAGCTCGCGCAGGACCGCCCGGGGGTGATCGACCGGGAGCTGGTCCGCACCCGGTTGCTGCCCGAGGCGCAGCGCATGCAGCACCTGGTCGAGGACCTGCTGCTGCTCGCCAAGGCCGACGAGCAGCGCCTGCCGCTCCGAGTCGCCGACGTCGACGTCGACGACCTCGTCGAGGACGAGGCAGCCCGAGTCCGTGCCACCGGCGTCGTGGCGGTGGCCGCCCACGCACACCCCGCCCGGGTCCGCGGTGACGAGGCCCAGCTGGCTCGTGTGGCGCGCAACCTGGTCGACAACGCCGTCCGCCACGCCGGCTCCCGCGTGGTCCTCACGTCCCACCCCGTGCCGGGCGGTGCCCGGCTGGTCGTCGAGGACGACGGCCCAGGGATCCCCGCGGGGCAGCGGGAAGCCGTGCTGGGACGCTTCGTGCGTCTCGACGAGGGGCGTGCCCGCTCCGCGGGGGGCAGCGGGCTCGGGCTAGCGATCGTCGCCGAGATCGTCGCCGCCCACCACGGCAGCATCACGATCTCCGACTCCGAGCTGGGGGGTGCCCGCGTGGTGGTCGAGCTGCCCGAGGGCGAGCTCCCCGGTCGCGACCCCGCTCAGTCCTCGGAACGCAACCGGTAGCCGCTGCCCCGGACGGTCTCGATGACCTGGGCGCCCAGCTTGCGGCGCAGGTAGCCGACGTAGACCTCGACGATGTTGTCGTCGCCCTCGTAGTGGGCGTCCCACACCCCGGTGAGGATGTCGTTCTTGCTCATCACCACACCCTTGTGACGCAGCAGGAACTCCAGCAACCCGTACTCCCGCCGGGTCATCCCCACCTCGACACCACCCCGGTGCACGCGGCGCCGCGCGGGGTCGAGGGTCACCTCACCCGCGCTGAGCACGACCGGGCGGGCGGGAGCGCCGCGGCGCTGCAGGGCGCGCAGCCGGGCGACGAGGACGACGAAGCTGAACGGCTTGGTCAGGTAGTCATCAGCGCCGAGGTCGAAGGCGTCGGTCTGGTCGTACTCACCGTCCTTGGCGGTGAGCATCAGCACCGGGGTCCACACCTCCCGCTCGCGGAGTCCTTTGAGGACGTCGTAGCCGTTGAGGCGGGGCAGCATGATGTCGAGGACGATCACGTCGAACGGGTGCTCGCTGCCCCGCCACAGCCCGTCGACCCCGTCCTCGGCGACCTCGACGACCCAGCCCTCCGCGGCCAGCCCGCGGCGGACGGTCTCGGCGAGGTTCGCCTCGTCCTCTACGAGCAGGACCCTCATCCGCGCAGCAGCACGCGGAGCACCGCGATGCCGACGAGCACCGCCGCGACCGACAGGTCGAGCACCACCGGACCCAGCCTGGGCGTCGGGAGCACCCGGCGCAGCGGGGCGAGCACAGGCTCGGTCACCCGGTGCAGCCCGGAGCGGACCCGGACCAGCGGGGGGTGGGCGAGGCCGCCGGCGGGGACGGCTGCCCCGACGACGTCGACGAGCACGCGGGCGATGAGCACGAGCCACGCGAGGTTGAGCAGGAACAGCAGCAGTGCAGTCACAGTGGTCCTTCCGGTGGTGTGGTCCTCATCGTGCCGGGTCGTCGCTGAACCGACGCTGAGCGGTCAGCCGCCCGCGTTCTCCGACCCACCCGGGCCCTTGGTGACCGTGGCCGTGACCGGGGCGGCTCCGGTGGCGCTGACCTCGACGGTGACGTCGAGCGCAGCCTTGGAGGTGTAGAAGAGGCTGAACTTGTTGACCGCGAAGTGGCCCGGGGCACCGGTGTTGTCGAAGTTGACCGTCGTCGTGGCACCGGCAGGGACGGTGAAGGTGTCGGGGAGCTTGAAGTAGTAGCTCTCCTTCGCGCCCGAGGCGGAGTCGGCGAACGTGTAGAACACCTCGAACCCGCTCAGCGGGGTGGTGCCGGTGTTGCGGACGTCGAACTGCAGGTGGTCGTCGACGGCGGCGCCGGCGGCGTCGGTGTTGTTCTCCACCTGCAGCTTGTCGATGCCGAGCGTCTTGGCGGTGGCGGTGTTGCTGATCGGGTTGCTCGGGACGGGGACGACGGGGGCGCCGGCCGCGGCAGACCCTCCCGCCGAGCTGCCCGCGGCCGCGGGTGCCGTGCTCGACGAGGTGCCGCCGCAGGCACTGAGCAGCAGCGCGGCCCCGGCGGCGACGGCGGCGAGCGCGACCCGGACGGGGGTGCGGGTGGTGGTGGGAGCGGACGTGGTGCGGTGGTGGGTCATTGCTGTCCTCCGGTGGTGACGGGTTGACGGCGCAGCGCGCGGAGCAGGCCGGCGCCGAGCGCGACCACCCCGACGACGAGCCAGATGATGTCGTTGCGTTTCGCGGCCAGCAGCTGGCCGATGGAGAAGCCCTGGTACTCGTTGGGGACGTCGGTCATGGCGAACGCGAACCGCTCGAAGTGCTTGGCCAGGGAGACCTCCTCGAGGCCGGTCCGGATGTTCTCGTAGAGGGAGAAGTGGCTCAGCACCGCCATCTCGCCGGACAGGTTCAGCCCGAGTGCGGCGAACAGCCCACCGGGCACCTGGTTGTCGGCGTCGAGGGTGTCCCCGATCTGCGGGAGGACCAGCACCACCCCCAGCCACACGGCGAGGGCCAGCACCAGTCCGTTCGCCGCCACCCGGGAGCGGGCGGTGGCGATCACGCCCAGGCAGTAGAAGGTGAGCAGGTACAGCAGGGCCGCGACGTAGGCGAGGACCAGCTGGACGACCTGCCCGGCGTCGACCCAGCCACCGCCGATGATGCCCAGGCAGGCCACGGCAGCGACCGCGGTGGTCGCGAGCAGGACCCCCAGCACCGCGGCGGCACCGAGCAGGCTCCCGGCCGCGAGCTCCCCGGTGGTGACCGGGCGGGTCCGCAGCAGCGGCAGGGTCCGGTTGGCCCGCTCGCGGGTGACGCTGAGGTAGCCCAGGGCGACACCGATGACGGCGCCGATGATCTCCAGGTACTCCATCGCCCCGCGCAGCAGCGACAGCAGCCGCAGCGGCGGCGGGGGGAGCTGGGTGATCCCGCTGGCCCGCGCAGCCTGCAGGTAGGCGGTGTAGTCGGCGATCTGGCTGCGGTAGTCCACGGCCCCGACGTAGACCGAGACCACGGTGACCAGCACCAGGATCGCGGCCAGCACCACGAGCAGCCGGCTGCGGACCGCGGCGCGCAGCTCGTGGTGGGCGAGGGTGCGGACCCGGGTGGACCTACTCATCGGCGGCACTCCTGGAGTAGTCGTGGCGACGCACCAGCAGCAGGGCCAGCACGGCGAGCAGCAGCGCGGTGACGAGCAGCGCCGCGACCCGTCCGAGGGTGGCCGCCACCGGTTCGGCGGGCGCGGTGGCCAGGAGCTGCGCGCTGGCGTCCTTGAACTCCTCGCTCAGCGACAGGAACCGCACGTGCGAGGTCAGGTCGAAGAAGGTCTGCGACGTGCCGGCCGGGACGCTGAGCGGGTTCAGCGACGCCGTCGGACGCAACCCGGAGGTGAACTGCGGCACCACGAACGTCACCACCAGCCACACCCCCAGCGCGGTCAGCAGGGCCAGGGACCGGCGCCGGGTCAGCAGCACCGCCACCATCGCGACGAGGCCGAACATCACCAGGTACAGCAGCGAGAGGAGGTAGAAGCCGCCCAGCCGCAGCAGCTGGGTGGGGCTGGGGAACACCCCGTTGACCAGCAGCAGCGACACCACCGCAACCACCAGGCTGGCCGCGAGCGCGACGGTGAGCAGGCCCGAGACGGCGGCGAGCTTGCCGAGCAGGTAGTCCCGCCGGCTCAGCAGCCGGCTGTGCAGCAGCCGGCCCACCCCCGAGCTCTGCTCCTCGGCCAGGCTGAGGTGCCCGACGACGATCGCGAGCAGCGCCCCGATCATCGGCACGTAGATGGTCATGTTCGACAGCAGCGACAGCGGTGGCTTGAGCCCCAACGGGTTCGGCGGTGCCGGCGTCCCCTGGGTGGCGAGCAGGGCGACGGCCTGGTCGTAGACGCGGGTGACGGTCGCGGCGCTGGACCAGCCCAGCGCCCCCGCCAGTGCGGTGGCCGCGACGAGCACCACCACCACCGCCAGCGCGGTGCGCTGGCGGCGCAGCACGGTCACCTGCTGGGCGGCGACGACCCCGATCACGTGGGCTCCCGCCCCACCCGGACGTAGATGTCCTCCAGCGACGCCTCGTCGGGGAACCGTCGGGTGGTCTCGGCCATCGAGTCCCGGTAGATCAGCTCGCCTTGGTTGAGCACCCCGATCGTCGTGCACACCCGGGCGACCTCGCTGAGCAGGTGGGTGTTCATGAACACCGTCATCCCGAGGTCGCCGTTGAGCCGGGCGATGGTCTCGCGCAGCTGGCGCACCCCGCCCGGGTCGAGGCCCGCGGTCGGCTCGTCGAGGAACAGCACCGTCGGCTCGTGCAGCACGGCCTGCGCGATCCCGATGCGCTGGCGCATCCCGGTGGAGAACGACCCCACCCGGCGGTCCGCGAGCTCGCTGCAGCCCAGGAAGTCCAGGGTCCGCGCCGTCGCCACCTCCGGGTCGTCCACACCGGACAGCCGGGCGAAGAACTCCAGGTTCTCTGCGGCGGTGAGGTGGCCGTAGAGGCGCACCTCCGAGGGCAGGTACCCGATCTGGCGGGTCACCGCGTCCCGCGCGGTGACCACGTCGTGCCCGCACACCTGCGCGGAGCCGGACGTCGGGGTGATCAGCGTGGTGAGGATGTTGATCGCGGTGGTCTTCCCGGCCCCGTTGTGCCCGAGGAAGCCGAACACCTCACCGCGCTCGATGACCAGGTCGATGCCGCGCAGCACCTCGTCCTCGCCGTAGCGGTGGTGCAGGTCGCGCAGCTCCACCGCCGGGCCGTCCGGTGTGGTGGGTGGGCTCACGGGATCTCCCTCGGTCGGTGCGGCAACGTCCGGTGCGACCGTGCCCCCGGCTCGCTGAGCGGACGCTGAACGCGCCCCGCCCGTCCTCAGCGACCGCTCAGCCGTCCCGGTCCACCCTCGCCACCATGACCGCCCTCGTCGACTCCCTCACCTCGCTGCCCGCCCTCGCGGTGTACCTCGTCGTCGCCGCCCTGGTCTTCGGCGAGGCCGCCGTGTTCCTGGGGCTCGTGCTCCCGGCCGAGACCGCCCTGCTGACCGCCGGCGGCGTCGCCGCGGTCGGACACGCCTCCCTGCCGGTGCTCCTGGGCGTCGCGGTCCTCGCCGCGGTCGCCGGGGACTCCTGCGGGTACCTCGTCGGGCGCCGCCTCGGGCCCGCGGCCCGGTCGAGCCGCGCGGGTCGGTGGATCGGCGAACCACGGTGGGACCGCACCCAGGACCTCATGGAGCGCCGCGGCGGCGTCGCCGTGCTCACCGGGCGGTGGGTGGGGGTGCTGCGGGCGCTCGTGCCCGCCGTGGCCGGGATGAGCGGCATGCCCTACCGCCGGTACATGCTGTGGAACGTCGTCGGCGGGGTGCTGTGGGTCGGGGTCGTCACCTCCGCCGGCTACCTGGCCGGGGCCGCCCTCGGGGCCAGCACCCTCACCGTCGTCTCGGTGTGCGGCATCGCCCTCGGAGTCACGGTCGTCGGCACGCACCTGCTGGTCCGGGTGCTGCGCGGCCGGCTGGCGCACCGGCCCCGCCTCGTCGCCGCGATGGCCCCCGCAGTCGTCTCCGCCGAGCTGCTCGCCGCGTTCGTCGTCGCAGCCGTCAACGTGCACCGCGGGGGTGCCCTGACCGGTGTGGACCAGCCCGTGCTCGCCTGGTTCGTCAACCACCGCACCGGGTGGCTCACCCCGGTCGCGCAGCTGGTGACCCAGGTCGGCAGCCCCGTGGGCAGCGCCGTGGCCGCCGCCCTGGCCGCGGCCCTGCTGTGGCGCACACGCCGCCGCGCCGCGCTGCTCCTGCTCGCCGCGGTGGGTGCCGCCGGCGCCGCAATCCTCGTCGCCAAGCACGCCGCCGGTGTCGCCCGGCCGCCCGCGCTCACCCAGCTCGTCGTCGAGACCGACGCCTCCTTCCCCTCCGGGCACGTCACCGGGTCAGTCGTCCTCTACGGCCTGCTCGCCGCCGTCCTCGCCACCCGCACCCGATCCCGCCGCACGCGGGCCCTCCTCGCCGCCGCCGCCGTGCTCGCCGTGACGATCACCGCCGCGACCCGGCTCTACCTCGGGGTGCACTGGCTCAGCGACATCGGTGGCGGGCTGCTGCTGGGGTCCGTGGTGCTGACGGCAGCCGCCGCGGTGACCGCGGCGCTCGGGAGCGCGGTTCGCTCCCCAGTGGTCCACGCGGAGGCTGGGTCGGCGACGCCGGTTCCCGCCGGCCCGCTCGTCCCCGCGGCTTGAGCGGCGGCGGCGGTTCACCGTGCTGCCCGCGGTGCTGGACGACGTTCCTCGCGACCCGAACAGGACTGGCACCGTGAGCACCGCACCCGCCCCACGTGCAGCACCGCTGCCCGCCCCTCTGCCGCCGCGACCCCACCGGGGCCTGGCGCCTGTCGCGGTGCTGCACCGGCTCGCCTCCAGGGTGCGCCGGTCGCCGGTCACCGTCGCCTACGTCGTCGCGCTGTGGGTCCTCGCCGCCACGACAGGAAGCCTGGTTCACGGTCCTACCGCCGCGCTGCGCGCAAAGCTCGGCGCCGGGTTGCCCGCTCTCTTCGACGGGCACCCCGAGACCCTGCTGACCTCGGCCTTGGTCGCACCGGGAGCGGCCGGCTACGGCGTCGCCACCGCGCTGGTGGTGGTCGTCCTGGGCTCGGTCGAGCTCCGGTGGGGCGGTGCCCGCACCCTCGTCGTCGCGGTGCTCGTCCAAGGTCTCGGGTCCACGCTCGGTCTCGGTCTGGTCGCCCTGGCCCAGCTGACCGGCGGCGCCTGGAGTGGTGAGCTGGCGACCGGGTCCGCGATCGGGCCCACCGGCCTGCTTGCCGGCGTCGCGCTCGCCTGGAGTGCCCAGGCCGGGGCGTTGTGGCGCCGGCGGATCCGGGTGGGTACCGGGACGGTGCTGCTGACCCTGGTCCTCTACGGCGGGTTGCTGCAGGACGTGCTGCGGTTGTCCACGGCGGCCGTGGGTCTCGTCGTCGGAGTCGTGCTGCTGCCCCGTAGCCGGGACGCGTTCCGGGCCCCGGCGCGGTCCAGCCGCCACGAGACCCGTGTGCTGGTCAGCGTCCTGCTCGCCGCGACGGCGCTCGGACCGGTCCTCGCCGCCCTCTCACCCCGCGCGGTCGGACCGCTCTCGGTGCTGCGCTTCCTGTTCACCGCCCCCGCAACCGACCCCAGCACCCTCGCCGCCGTGTGCGCCGACCCGACCGCGGCCGAGGCCTGCACCGACCTGCAGCTGCAGCTGCGGTTCGACGGGGTAGGACCCACCGTGCTCTCCGTCCTGCCCGCCGTCCTCGTCGTCGTGCTCGCCCTCGGACTGCGGCGCGGCCGAGCGTTCGCGTGGTGGGCCGCGGTCGTGGTCCACCTCGTCCTGAGCGCGTTCGGGGTCCTCCTCGTCCTGGTCGCGACCAGCACCGCGACAGCCGACCTGGTCTCCCCGGCGCTGGGCCCCACCCGAGCCACCATCGCCACCCTCGCCCCGCTGGTCCAGCCGCTGCTGGTCCTGCTGGTGCTGCTCGCCACCCGCCGCTCGTTCACCGTCCCCGCACCGCGGAGCACCTACGCCCGCACGACCGCGGTCCTCGCCGCCACCGTCGCGGCCGCCTTCGCCCTGTACGTCACCGTCGGTGCAGCGCTCGCCGCCGGCTTCACCCCCACCCCGACCGTCGCCCAGCTCGCCCGGGACTTCCCGCTGCGCCTGGTGCCCGCCGGCTACCTCGGGCTCGTGGAGCCGACGTTCCTGCCCGTCACCCCCGGCGCCACCGTGCTCTTCGAGTGGACCGGCATCGCGGTGTGGACCGTTGCCGTGGTGCTGGTGCTGCGCAGCTTCACCCGCACCCGCCCCAGCGCGGACGGCGCCGACACCGCGGCCGTGCGGGCGCTGCTGGCCCAGCACGGCAGGCACTCCCTGGCCTATCTGACCACCTGGCCCGGGCACAGCTACTGGTTCACCCCGGACCGTCGGTCCTACGTCGCCTACCGCGCGTGGGGCGGCGTCGCGGTGACCACCGCAGACCCCGTGGGGCCCGCGGCCGACACCACCCCGACCCTGGAGGGGTTCGTCGCGTTCTGCCGGGGCAACGGGTGGACACCCTGCCTCTACAGCGTGACCGAGGAGACCCGGGACGCCGCCCGAGGCCTGGGCTGGAACGAGGTCCAGGTCGCTGAGGTGACGGTGCTCCCGCTCGGTGATCTCGCGTTCACCGGCAAGCGCTTCCAGGACGTCCGCACCGCCTTGAACAAGGCCCGCAAGACCGGGGTCACCGCGGAGTGGGTCTGCTACCCCGATGCCCCCCGCACCGTCACCGACCAGGTCACCGCGATGTCCGAGGAGTGGGTGGCCGGCAAGGGGATGCCCGAGATGGCATTCACCCTCGGTGGCATCGACGAGCTCGACGACCCCGCCGTGCGGTGCCTGCTGGCGGTGGACTCCGACCGCACCGTCCACGCCATCACCAGCTGGCTGCCGATCCACCGCGGCGGGGCTGTCATCGGGTGGACCCTGGACTTCATGCGCCGGCGCGACACCGCCATCCCTGGCGTGATGGAGTTCCTGATCGGCACCGCCGCACTGGCCTTCCAGGCTGAGGGGGCCGAGGTCGTCAGCCTCTCCGGCGCCCCCCTCGCCCAGCTCGACCCCACCTCGGACAGCACCGGGGTCCAGAAGCTCCTCGACACCATGGGCCGCACGCTGGAACCCGTCTACGGATTCCGCTCCCTGCTCGCGTTCAAGGCCAAGTTCCAACCCCGCTACCACCCGCTCTACATGATCTACCCGGAGGTGGCGGCGCTGCCCCGCATCGGGGCCGCCCTCACCCACGCCTACCTCCCGCGACTCACTGCAGCGCAGGTGTTCGGCATGCTCCGAGGTCACCGGCGAGGAGGAGCCCGGTGAGCGGACCGCCCGCGCCGAACAGTCTGCGGAACGCCCTGGAGGCACCGACGCTCGAGAAGCGGCTCTGCGAGTCCGGCGGGTTCGAGGTGAAGGTCTGCCGGATGGCACGGGAACCCGCTGTGGCGGGCCCGCACCCCACCGCGACCCCGGTTGCGGGACACCGGACCACGACGGGACCGTCCGGTGCGACTCAGCTGAGCGGCGCACCACTGGCAGCCGCGAGGTGAGGCTTCGATCGTGGGCCGCTGAACCGGCCGCCGACGGCGAGCAGCAGCACGGCGAGGGCAGCAGCGCTCGTCCCGGAGATGAGCAGCGGCAGCGTGCCGGTGCCGTTCCACGCGAGCCCGGCCCAGGTCCCGGCGACGAGGACGGCTCCCCCTGACACGGCTTGGTAGAGGCCCTGGGCGCCGGCGGTGCGGCCGGTGGGGGCGAGGTCGGTTATCCACGCCTTGCCGACCCCGTCGGTCGCGGCGGCGAAGAACCCGTACAGCGGGAGTAGCAGGAAGACCCAGCCCGGGGACGGGACGAGGCCCAGCCCGAGGTAACCGGCCGCGAAGAACGCGAGACCGACCGCGAAGACGAGGTGACGGGGAACCCGGTCCGACACCGCGCCGAGCGGGTACGACGCGAGCGCGTAGACGGCGTTGTAGAGGATGTAGGCGCCGATGACGGCGGCGAGGGACAGCCCGAGCTCGCTCGCTCGGAGCAGCAGCAGGGCGTCGGGGAAGTTGACCAGCCCGAACACCCCGAGGGTCAGGATCAGCGACTGCAGCCGCGGCGGCAACTCGGTCGGTCTCGTGACCGGGGCGCCGGTACGTCGACCCCGCACGGGTTGCGTCCGTCGAGGCGGCGCGCTCGCCGGCACGGGTCGACGCTCCTCGTGGACGGCACGGACCAGCAGCACCGACAGCACGGCGGGGATCACCGCGACGACCAGCAGGAGTCGGACCTGATGGCTCAGGATCTCGTAGAGCCCGAGCCCGAGAGCGGGGCCGACGACGGCACCAGCTGTGTCCGCGGCCCGGTGGAAGCCGAAGATGCGCCCACGGGCGGTGGGCTCGGCACCCACCATCAGCAGGGCGTCGCGGGGGGCGCCGCGGATGCCCTTGCCGAGCCGGTCCGTCGCCCGCCCGGCCAGGACGACCGGCCACACCAAGGCCACAGCGATGAGGAGCTTCCCCACCGCGGCGAGGCCGTAGCCGAGGGCGATCAGCGGCCTTCTCGCCCGGGTGTCCCCCAGGCGGCCCGCGACGAGCTTGGTCACCGCGGCCACCCCCTCGGCCACACCCTCGACGATCCCCACTACTGCGACAGGGGCACCGAGAGTCGTCGTCAGGAAGATCGGCAGCACCGGGTAGAGCAGCTCAGAGGCCGCGTCCTGCAGAAAGCTCACCCCGGACAGTGCCCGCACGTTCGACGTCAACCAGACCCCGTCGACTGGTGACGAGCCCGCTGCGTCGCCGGCTGCACCGGGGTCACCGGACCGGTCGGGGGGCAGGTCGGTGCTCACCAGCCCCTCGCCACCACGACGATCCAACCTCCCGCTCGGCGGGCCGTGGCCACGGTGTGGACCCCACCGATCGCCGCGTCGGCCGTCACCGAGGTCCCCGCGAACCGGGGGACGACTGGTGTGCTGCGGGAACACCGCCGGCGAGCCACCGCTGTCTGCAACGGGGGCCGCCCCGCCACGGCGTGTCCCGGCGCAGACGTACGCACTGCCGGTACGCGGTGCAGGAGCACGTGGTGCTCACGCCGATCTCGTCGTCGTGGTGGTCGTCGTGTCCGGGGCGGGTGTCGCGGCGTTGCGGCGGGGCGGGCGGCCCCGGTGGAGCATGACCACCAGGGCCGTGATCGCGGCCAGGAAGACCACCAACGAGGTCCAGTCGTTCAGGCGCAGGCCCAACACGTGGTTGGCGTGGTCGACCCGCAGCGCCTCGATCCAGGCCCGGCCCACGGTGTAGGCGGCGACGTAGAGGGCGAACACCGTCCCGCGGCGCAGCACCCACCGGTGCCCCGCCCACAGCAGCAGGACGGCGACCCCGACGTCCCACAGGGACTCGTAGAGGAACGTGGGCTGGTAGAGCCCGATGTCGGGGGTGTCGGGCGGGCGGTGCGCGGGGTCGATCTGCAGCGCCCACGGCAGGGTGGTCGGGGCGCCGTAGAGCTCCTGGTTGAACCAGTTGCCGAACCGTCCCACCGCCTGGGCGAGGACGATGCCCGGGGCCATCGCGTCGCCCATCTCCAGCAGGCTGATCCCGCGGCGCCGGCACCCGATCCAGGCACCGACCGCCCCGAGGGCGACCGCGCCCCAGATGCCGAGGCCCCCGTCCCAGACGTATAGCGCGGCGACCGGGTTGCGGCCCGGCAGGAAGTACAGCTCCGGGTCGGTGACCACGTGGTAGAGGCGCCCCCCGACGACCCCGAAGGGCACCGCCCACAACGCGACGTCGAGCACGTCCTCCCCGTCGTGGCCGCGGGCCTCCCACCTGCGGCGGGTCAGCGCCACCGCCAGGACGATGCCCGCGACGATGCACAACGCGTACGCCCGGACCGGCAACGGTCCCAGGTGCCACACGCCCTGCGACGGGCTCGGGATGTACGCCAGCACGGTACTCACGCCAGCCCGCCCGCCTCGGTCCGGGCGACGGGCGCGTCGGGGGCGAGCAGCAGGGGGCGGAGCCGGCCGGTCCGCAGCGCGGCCACCAGCGGGGTGGCGACGCGACGCAGCAGCACCGCGGTCCCCAGGCCGACGACCGCCCCGACCAGCAACCCGGCCGCGACGTCGTGGGGGTAGTGCGCGCCCACGTAGACCCGGGAGAACCCCATGACCACGGACGCCACCACGCCGACCACCCCGAGGCGGCGGCTGACCAGGAACAGCGCCGCGGTCATGGCGGCCACCACGACCGAGTGGTTGCTGGGGAACGCGTAGTCGCTCACCGGGGGACAGCTCTCGAGGAGGAAGTCGCGGGGGTAGGCATAGCAGGGGCGCGGCTCGGCGACCACGACCTTGATGGCGGCGTCGAGGACGTAGGCCACCACCGCGGCGACGGGCACCGCCAGCGCCGCGGTCATCGTGGCCGCGTCGGCGCGGCGTGCACCCCACCACCCGGCCGCGATGAGCACCACGAACACCCCGACCCCGAGAGCCGAGTACGCCGACACCACCGGGTTCAGCCACCCGGTGCTGCGGGCGAGGTCGGTGACCGCTGTGTACCAGGAGCCGTCGACCGTCGAGCCGTCGAACGCCAGGACCGTCGTCGGGTCGGACATGCTCGTCGGTGCTCGCTCTCGTCAGGGGCCTCCACCCGGGCCCGGACGGAGCAGGTGTGCAGCGCGGCGGGGCCCCGCCGCGCTGCGACCTTCCGCCCACCGTGGCGGGCCGCCGCTGTGAACCCGCTGAGAGCAGCGCACGGGCAGGCACCCCCGTCACGGATGCCTCGCGGGTGAGACGGTTCAGGCCGCGACGGAGTCGGTGCGGCGGGGGAAGGTCGCGGTGTAGATCGACCGGTCCTCGAGACGGCGGGCGGTGATCACGGCCCCGACGCTCGCGACGACCGACGGCAGCAGCAGGTCCGACCCGGGACCGGTGAGCTCGACGAAGAGGACCACGGCAGGCGCCGGGCCCCGTTGGTGGCGGCGGCAGGCAGCTCTCGTCCTCCGACGATGGCGACCCCCCGGGAGGCACACCGGGCTGGGTTGGTGCTGCTGGGGTGGGTGGTGGCCCGGGGGCCCGCGGCGGCAGCAGTCCGCGGGGGCACCGGTGCGGCCAGACCGGCGCGGGAGTCGCCCGGAGCCCCGCCGAGACTTCCTCGCCGCGGGAGAATCCTCCCGACCCCGCGGGCACACCCGCGGGGTCACCGACGCGACACCGCCCCGCGGACCACGAGCTCCACCACCACGACCACCGCTAGCGCCTCCACCAGCAGCAGCGCGACCAGGACGACCAGCTGTACGGCGCCGGCCGCGAGCGGGGTGGCCCCGCCCAGGAGCATCCCGACGAAGGCTCCCGGCAGGGTGACCAGGCCGACCGTGCGGGTCTGGTCGAGCGCAGGCACCAGCGCCCTGGAGGCCGCGTCGCGGCACACCAGCAGCGCCGCGTCCCGCTCGGGGAACCCGAGGCTCAGCGCCGCCTCCAGCTCACCCCGCCGGGAAGCGAGCTCGTCGAGGGCCCGTCCCCCGGCGAGCGTGGTCGCCGTCATCGCACCCCCCAGCAGGATGCCGGACACCGGCACCACGGCGAGCCCCGTCGCCGGCACCACCCCCGAACCGAGGAGCGCACCCACCACCAGGACCGGACCGGCGACCACGGCGAGCCCGACCCGCAGACCCGACCACGAGCCGGTCGTGCGGCGGGCGGAGGTGACGGTGGCTACACCGGCCATGAGCGCGAGGAAGGCGGCGGTCGCGGGCCAGGAACCGACGATGGAGGCCACCAGCAAGGAGACCGCCCCGAGCTGCAGCGCGGCGCGGCCCGCCGCCAGCACCACAGACCGCTCGTGGCCCAGCCCGCCGAGCCACGCGGTGGCGGCGGCGGCCGCGGCCAGCACCGCGACCGCCGCCCAGGTGTGCGGGCCGAGGACGACCAGACCGGTGGACACCGTCGAGCTCAGGAGCGCGGCCGCGGGTCCGCCCGCCGCGCCGGGGGCCGCGGCTGGGGGGCCGCCGTCGGCTCGGGGACGGACCGGGCGTCCTCGGCACCGTTGCGGGCCAGCGCGACCACGGCGACAGAGAGGAGTGCGAGCAGGACCACCGACCCGGCGCCGGCGAGCAACCCCGGACGCACCACCTCCTCGTACACCACGACCCCGATCACGATGCTGGCCAACGGGTCCACTGCAGACGTCGCCGGGAGGCTCGCCGAGAGGGGACCGGCCTGGAACGCCAGCTGGTTGATGATCAACCCGGCCGCGCCCAACACGACCAAGGTCGGCAGCTGCCAGCTGACCAGGACGGCGAGTGGACCGCCGGAGGCCAGGGTGGTGAGCGCCTTGATCAACGCGGCTGTGGCGGCGTAGATGGTTCCCGCCGCCGCGCCCAGGAACGCCGCCGAGCGGGCAGCAGCGCCACCGCGGCGCCCGATGGCCACGCACGCCGCCGTCAACCCGAGGCCCACGACCCCCACCATCAGGGCCGAGACCCGGTCGACGGGCTCCGGCGGCCCGGACGGTGACGCCGTCCCGGACAGCAGCAGGAACCCCGCCAAGCTCACCACCAGGACGACGGCCCAGCCGAGCTCGGAGGGGCGCAGCCGCCGGTGGGTGAGCTGGCGCAGCAGCAGCGCGAACAACAGTCCCGAGACCAGCAGCGGCTGGACCACGGCCAGCGCACCCAGACGGAGCGCCGTCACCTGCAGGCTCAGCGCAACCACGTCGGCACCGATCCCGGCCAGCCAGAACGGGTGCCGCACGGTTGCGGCGGCCAGCCGTCGGACCGACCCTGCCGTGGTCCGGGCCTCGTGGGGGATCCGTCCTGCGCTGACGTGCTTCAGTGTGGACGAGGTGGCAAACGCAGCCGCGGCGCCGAGGCTCGTCGCGACCACGAGTCCGGTCGAGGTCACGATGACGCGGCGGGGGGCGGGTCCTGCCGCGGTCGGCGAGCGCGGGAGCGCGACACCTCCAGCGCCACGGGAACCAGCGAGACGACGACGATGACCGCGATTATCGGCAGCAGGTACCGGTCGACGTTCGGGATGCGGCTGCCCAGCACGTAGCCGGCCAGGGTGACGCCCAGCGACCAGACGAGACCACCGACGACCTGCCACACCGCGAAGGTGCGGGCCGGGACGCCGAGTGCACCGACCAAGGGGTTCATGACCGTGCGGACCAGCGGGATGAACCTCGCCAGGACGATGGCCTTGCCGGTGCCGTAGTGCTCCAGCGCCTCCCCGGCACGGACCGCGGCCTGCTGCAGGCGCGGCCGGTCGGGCCGGCGCAGCAGCGCCGGACCCGTTCGCGCCCCGATCGTGTACCCCACCTGGGCCCCGAGGAGCGCTCCGGCTGCAGCAGCGGCGAGCACGACCGGCAGGGAGAGGTGCAACGTCGAGGTGGCCGAGGTGGTGCACAGCAGGCCCGCGGTGAACAGCAGCGAGTCACCCGGCAGGAAGAACCCGATCAGCAGGCCCGTCTCGGCGAACAGCACCAGGAACACCCCGAGGGCGCCGAGGCTGGAGAGCAGGCTCTGCGGGTCGAGCGGGTTGAGAGCCAGGTTCGTGAGCATGGCGGTGCGTCCTCCGGGACAGGATCGGGTCGATGCGCGGGGCTCGGAAGGGCGTCGACCACCGCAAGTGCGGTACGACTGTGCCAACCTCATGCTGAGAACACGCTGAACGACGTGCTCGCAATGAATTCACCGGGTGGAAAACTCGCCGCGTCGGCGTGCGATGGCGTCGGTGACGGCGCGGGCGGCGGCGTGTCCGGGTCCGTTCAGGGCGGTCTGGGCGGCGGCCCGGTGGGCGGGGGCCTCCCGGCGGTGCCGGGCCTGCTCGGCCTTACGTCGCTGCGCGAGGGCGTAGTCCGCGGCGCGGTGGGCGTCCAACGCGAGGGCGGGCCGGGTGGCCAGGTCGGTGCGGGTGAGCAGCCAGGACAAGAACCCGACCGGCCGGTCGGGCCGTGGGGGTATGACCCGGCCGGCCCGAAGGTGCGCGTTCAGCAGCTCGTTGAGGTCCGCCGCGGTCCACCCGTGCCGTGCGGGGAGGGCAAGCAAGCCCGACCAGGCCGCGGGAGAGACCGTGCGGGCCCAGCGGGGGGCTCGGGGGTGGTTGAGCCAGGCGGCGGCGAGGGCGTAGCCCCCGCCGTCCACCCGCCGCCGTGTTCGTCGGGCCGAGGGAGAGCTTCCTCGCGTCCTGTCTTCGGTAGAAACCCCGGTTCCAACCAGGGTGGGGGGACCAACAGAACCACTGCGTGGTGGGGTGCCACCTGTCGAGCACTGCGCAGCAACGACAACCGCCCCCGCTCCCCCACTCACCGCTAGGACACCGGTCGTGTCGTCGACGGGGTGGGTGCGGCTGGGGTGCAGCGCGTATACCGCGGTCCACCCGCGGGCCCGGTCCCCCCGCCACCACGACGCCATCCGCTCCACCAGGGTGCGGGACCGGCCGGGCGCGACCTCGGTGGCCAGCCCGGCCAGGCGCAGGAACGTCCGCACCCGGCTCACCGTGCGCCGCCCCACCCCCGCCGCCGCCATCAGGCCTGTCAGCTGACCCGCCGCCCCCAGGCGGGGCCGGGAGCTGCGCCCCGTCGCGTGGTCCGCCACCCCCGCATGAGTGGCCGCGACCGCCAGGACCGCGTCTAAGGACACCCCACCCCCGGTGGCGCTCACCAAGGCGGGACGCAGCAGCACGTAGTGCCGCAGGTACACCCGGCGGACGTGGTCGACCCACCGGTCCGCACTCCACCAGCACGCCACCCGGCAGTACGCGTCGGCGGGCAGCTCGCGTCGCAACCTCGACCGGGCAGCCCCGGCCCGCAAGAAGGTCGAGGCAGTTTCCGGGCGGTTCAAACAATGGTCTTCAACGGTGTCAGGGCAGCAGCTACCCTGGAACGTGGCAGGCACGCCAGGTCCCCTCTCGGGATCGAGCAGGTCACGCGAGCGGTCACTCGCGTCGTGGTTCCGAAGGCCCGTCCCGGCAAGGACGGGCCTTCGTCACGGACCGCTAAGGCGGCGCCACCACCCGCCCACCAGCCGGCAGCGAGCGGGTCGTCATGGCCACGTCACGCCACCGCGGTGGGGCACATTTGTGGCACACACCCACCACCAGCAGCACACCCCGACACCCACCAACACACACCATCGACGCAGGTCGTGAGGCTCGGGACCCCCTGCGCTGCAGGGTCTCGGGGACTTTTAATCCGCGGGTTGTGGGTTCGATCCCCACGGGGCCCACTGACCATCGCCGCAGGTCAGGACGGGTGCGACACCACCACGGAGGTGGCGCGAAGGCCACCGCAGAGGTCGATGTGGCACATCGGGGCACATCTCACGGCGCCTCACCACGACCTGATAACTACCGCTGTCATGCATGAAGGTGACCGTGACGTCCGAGGTCCGCGCTGAAATTGCACGCGGTCGCCGGGCCCCTGGGATGTACCGCCCCCACCCATCACCGGGCGGAACACCTCGACCGGCCACCGCACTGGTCGGTGACGCCACCCGCCGGACCCGAGTCCCACACCTGAACTCTCCCGGAACTTGTCGCAGGGTTCACCCGGAGTTCGGTTGGCTGGGCGAGGCTCCCGGCACGCTGCCACCTCCGCGCAGCGTGTCCTCACTGAGAGCAGGTCCCGTGGCCCCGTCCCCCCGCCGACTGCTGGCCGGCCTCGCCGGGCTCGCCGTCGTCGCCTCGACCGGGCTCGTGCTCGGCGCCGCACCCGCGCTGGCCGCCACCGGCACGGTCGTCATCAACGAGGTCGAGTCCTCCGGCGGCACCCCCGGTGACTGGGTGGAGCTGCTCAACACCGGGGGCGCCCCGGTCGACATCTCGGGCTACGTCGTCACCGACAACGCCCCCACCGACCCGACCCACCAGTACCGGGTGCCGGCGGGCACCGTGCTGGCCACCGGGTCCTTCTTCGTCGTCGACACCGATACCACCGCGCCCGGTTTTGGCCTCGGCAGCGCGGACAGTGCAAACCTGTTCCTGCCGGACGCGCAGACACTGCTCGACACCTACTCCTGGACCGCGCACGCCACCACCACCTACGGCCGCTGCCCCGACGGGACGGGCGCGTTCACCACCACCGCCGCCTCGACGAAGGGCGGGCCCAACGCCTGCGGCACCACCCCCGCCCCGACACCCGCCGACCCCTGGCCGGGCGGCCAGGCGGTGTCCACCGCGGACGTGGCGAACCAGCTGGGCGGCAACGTCAGCGGCCTGGCCTACGAGAAGGGCACCGCAGGTGCGCCGGACGTGCTGTGGGCGGTGCAGAACGGGCCCAGCACGCTGTTCCGGCTGCTCTTCAACGGCGCCACCTGGACGCCCGACACCGCCAACGGGTGGGCCGCGGGCAAGGTCCTGAACTACCCCGACGGGACCGGTGACCCCGACGCCGAGGGCGTCACCCTCGTCAACGGTAGCTCGGCGACCGGGGTCTACGTCTCCACCGAACGCAACAACGAGGCGAACACGGTGAGCCGGCCCGAGGTGCTGCGGTTCGACGTCAGCGGCACCACCACCGCGCTGTCGGCGACGACGGAGTTCAACCTCACCCCCGACCTGCCGGTGGTGGGACCGAACCTCGGCCTCGAGGCCGTCACCTGGGTGCCCGACACCGCCTTGGTCGCCAAGGGTCTGCGCGACGCGACCACCGGCGCGCCCTACACCCCCGCGACCTACCCGGGTCACGGCGACGGGTTGTTCTTCACCGGTCTCGAGGCCGACGGCATCGTCCGCGCCTACGCCCTCGACACGAACGGCAGCTACACCCGGGTGGCGACCTTCCCCAGCGGCTTCCCCGGTGTGATGGACCTCGAGTGGGAGCCGGAGACCTCGCTCTTGTGGGCGGCGTGCGACGACACCTGCGCCGGGCGCACCACCACCCTCGACGTCGGCAGCACCGGCAGCTTCGGGGTCGCCGCCACCTATGAGCGGCCCACCGGGATGCCGAACCTCAACAACGAGGGCTTCGCCATCGCCCCGCAGTCCTCCTGCGTGGCGGGGGTCAAGCCGGTGTTCTGGTCCGACGACTCCAACACCGACGGGCACGCCCTGCGCACCGGGACCCTGCGATGCACCCCGCTCGACACCTCGGCCCCGACCAACCTCATCACCACCGTCGACGCCCCGCGGACCGTCACCCCGAGCGCGGAGTACACCGCCACCGTCACGGTCCGCAACACCGGCTCCACCCCCGCCGGTCGGACCACGGTGACGGCGCTGACGATCGGCGCCGGCACCGTGATCAGCGCACCGGGCGGCGACGTGACCGGCCCCCTGGTCACCTTCACGACCCCCGGTGTGGCCGCCGGGGACAGCGTGGTGCGCCCGGTGGTGCTCCGCGCCCCCGCCGGACCCTCCTTCGGGGTGACCGGTGCGGTGGCCGGGTCCGTCACCCCCGACCCCCGACTGCTGGACAACCTCGCTCTCGCCCCGGTGATCACCCGCTGACGCCCTGCCCGCTGCCCTCCCGTCCGGGCCGGGCGCCAAGAATTTGGTGGGGTGAGTACCCCCGACGATCCTCGGGCCGGGATGTGGTGCCCGATTGCTGCAATCCCGGCCACCCGAGGCCGGACGTCCGGCGGGGCCCCTACCTGGCGGACAGTGCTCGGCCGCCGTGCGCCGCTGGAGCCCGCTGTCGCGGTGGACAGCGGACGGGTGGGCTCCGATCGGTGTTCATCCCGACCGCTCCTGGTGTTCACCTCCTCACGGCACTGTCGGCGTCCGTGAGCACCGCCACCCCCAGCCGTCGCACCCTCCTCAAGTCCGCCGCCGTCGCGGCGGCCGCGATCGCCGTCCCGGTCCGCTTCTTCGACGCCGAGGCCGCGGCTGCGCCCGCGTCCCGGGGGATCTTCGGTTACGGCGTGGCCAGCGGGGACCCGACCGGGGACGCGGTGGTGATCTGGACTCGCGCGACCCCGCCGTCACGGCCCGGTCGACCCGTCGCCGCCCCGGGCAGCGGTCTCGGTGACCCTGTCGAGGTGGCGTGGGAGCTGGCGGCCGACAGCAGCTTCCGGCGGGTGGTGCGCCGGGGGCAGGTGCGCACCTCGCCCGTCAGCGACCACACGGTCAAGGTCGACGTCCGCGGCCTGAGCCCGTACACCCGCTACTACTACCGGTTCCGCAGCCGCGGCGAGACCAGCCCTGTCGGACGCACCAGCACCGCGGGCGACGAGCCGGGCCGAGTCCACGCGCTGCGGCTGGCGCTGGTGAGCTGCTCCAACTACACCGGCGGGTACTTCAGCGCCTACCGCGCCATCGCGAAGCGCTCCGACCTGGACTTCGTGCTGCACGTCGGCGACTACGTCTACGAGTACGGCAACGGGGCGGACCGCTACGGCCCGTCCGCGCTGCGCGGCGTGCGTGACTCGCAGCCGGCCACCGAGACGATCGACCTGGCGGGCTACCGGCTGCGCCACGCGCTGCACAAGGCCGACCCCGACTGCCAGGCCGCGCACGCCCAGCACGCGTGGATCACCGTCTTCGACGACCACGAGGTGGCCAACAACGCCTGGCGGCTGGGCGCGGAGAACCACAGCCCGGGCACGGAGGGAGACTTCCTGAGCCGCCGCGACCAGGCCTATCAGGCCTACCTGGAGTGGCTGCCGTTCCGGCTGCCCGAGCAGCGCCGCGTTCCCCACCAGGGAACCCGCTTCTTCAAGCGGTTCAGCTTCGGTGCCCTCGGGGACCTGTCAGTGCTCGAGACCCGCCAGAACCGCAGCGAGCAGGTCGATTACGCCCCTTACGGCACCCACGACGGCGGCTTCATCCCCGACACCGACCCCGCCACGAACGCTCGGTTGGCTGACCCGTCGCGTCACCTGCCTGAGCCCGAGCAGCTGCGCTGGCTGCAGGACGGGGTGGCGGCCCCGACCGGCCCCTGGCACCTCGTCGGCAACCAGGTCGTCCTCGCCCCGGTGCGCTTCCCCGGGTCCACCGTGGGCCGGCCGGGGACTCCCACGGCGCTGAACTCCGACCAGTGGGACGGCTACCAGGCCGACCAGGCGGCGGTGATCCGCCACCTGGGTGCGCAGCCGGCGTCGGCCGGTGACGTCGTCGTGCTCACCGGGGACATCCACTCCTCGTGGGCCATCGACATCCCCGCCGACCACCCGACCTACCCGACGACGGGTGCGTCGGTCGGCGTCGAGATCGTGTGTCCCTCGGTCACCAGCGACGGCTTCTACGAGGCCGTGTCGGGCGCGCTGCAGGGACAGCCGACGGAGACGGTCGTCGCCGCCACGCGCGGGGTCACCGCCGCGGTGCAGACCCGCTCGCCCTGGGTGCGCTACCTCGATGGGGTTGGGCACGGCTTTACCGTCGTCGACGTCACCCCGGCCCGGGTGCAGGCCGACTTCTACCTGACCCCGACTCCCACGAGCGCGCTGCCGGACCCCCGCGTGGTGCCCACCGGCGTCGAGCCCGCATTGGCCCGCAGCTGGCAGACCCTCGCGGGCAGCCGTCGGGTGGTGCCCGCGGTCGGGCCGATCGGCCCGCGGGCCGACGAGCCCCGCGCGGCTGTCCTGGGTCGAGACGGCCGGGAGGACGACGGGGCCGGTCGGTCGCGCGCGGGCCTCGACCGCGGGGACGACGGCTGAGCCGTCGGGACGTCTACTGCGACGGTCGGGACGCACCCTCGTCAGCCGGCAGGGCCTCACGTCGGACGGGCAGGACCGCGCGCAACGCCGTCACCAGCGCGCGGCCGGTGTGGGGCACGGCCAGGAAGGCGTCGGCGCCCGCGGCACGGGCGCGAGCCTCTGCGTCGACCGGGTCCTCGGACGACACCACGACGACGGGCACGGCCGACTGCTCCCGGATCCGGCGGCACACCTCGGTGCTGTCGAGGTCCGGCACACCGGTGTCGATCACGACGACGTCGGCGCCGACGAGGTGGAGTGACGACATCGCTTCCTCGGCGCCGGCGACGAAGGTGGGTTCAAACCCGGCTCGCCGCAGCAGGATGCGCAACGCCCCGGCCACGACGGCATCGTTCTCGACGACGAGCACCCGCACCATGCGCAGAACGCTAGGCCACTCGGCGCTCGTGATCGAGAGACGAACGCGACACTCACACCGGGTGAGCGCGTCCCGCCGTGCCGGTGACCACCCCGGGGTCCCACCCGCCGAGGCCGCAACCCGCCCCGGTCAGCGACCCGGCGCCCGTCGTGCGCAGGACATCTTCTGTTCTCCCCCCGGGACCGCCACGTCGATAGCGTCCATCGCGTAGTCAGCGGCCGTCGGTGCTGACGCACGCCCCCTCCCCCGCCCGTGGTCCCCAGGAGACGTCCCCATGCGTTGTCGCCAGCTCCTCGTCGGTCTCGCCCTGCTCACGCTCCCGGCCGTGCCGCTGGCCGGGACGGCCGCGGCGCAGACGACGACCACCCCCGTGACGACCACGAGCGCCCCGGCGTCGACCAGCACGTCCCCGACCACGGTGAGCGTGACCTGCCCGACGTCGACCCCGGCGGCCACGGTCGGCGCGGCTGCGACGTCCTCGTCCGCCGCCACCACCACGACGACGCCGAAGACCACCACCACTACCACCACCACGGTCGCCGCCGCCGGCACCACCACGACGAGCGCACCGACCACGACCACGAGCGGCGTGGCCGCGGCGGCCTCCAGCTCGGCGGCTGCAGTCACCTCAGCCGCGACCCAGCTGTGCGATGACGTCTCCGCCGCCGCGGCGCCCGGGTCCGACCAGCAGGTCGCCACCAAGCCGGCGGGCGGTGTCGACACCGGCGACGGCTCGAGCCCCACCGGCCCTGCCGCGGCACTGGCCCTCGCGGGAGGTCTCGTCGTGCTCGTGGGCGGCGCGGCGGCGACCACGCGCCACCGCCGACGCGCCGGCTGAGCGTGACCGCGCGCCGGCTGCGGGCTGCAGCCTGCGGCGCCGCCCTGCTTGTGACGGTCTCGACGGGCTGTGGTCGCAGCGACGTCAACCGGGTCGGGGTGGCGGCCGCCGGCGACGCGCCCAGCGTCATGGCCCCGGGCCCGACGGTGCCCGCACAGCTGCCGACGGCCCCGCCGCCGCGCACCGCCGCGGTCGCCCCCGCCCTGGACCCCTCGGACCCGGTGCGGATCGAGCTCCCGACGCTGGGGGTGACCTCAGCGGTGATGGCGCTGGGTCTCAACCCGGACGGCAGCCTGCAGGTCCCGCCCGGGGCTTACCCGGCCGGGTGGTACGCCGGCGGGCCCACCCCGGGCGCCCTGGGCCCCGCAGTCGTCGCCGCGCACGTCAACTGGGACGGCCAGGACGGGGTCTTCGCCCGCATCTCTCAGCTCGCCACGGGCGATCCCGTGCGGATCACCCGGGCGGACTCGTCGGTGGTGACGTTCTCCGTGGACCGGGTCGACCAGTACCCCAAGGACCGCTTCCCCACCGACGCCGTGTACGGCAACATCGACCACGCGGGGCTGCGCCTCATCACGTGCGGCGGTGTCCTCGACACCACTGCGCACAGCTACCTCGACAACATCGTGGTCTACGCGAGCCTGACCGTGGCGTCGTGACCCGCCGGTGGGTGGGCGCCCCCTGCGGAGTCCTCGCCGTCGTCCTCGCGTCCGTCCTCGCCGGGTGCGCCGCGGGACCGCCGCAGCCGCTGCCCGTCGTCGCCTCGGCGACGCAGCCCCGGAACACCGCGGTCACGACCCCGCCCACCAGCACCGCGGTGGCGTCCAGCACGACGGCCCCCGCAGCGACCACCCCGGCCCCGCCGCCGACCACCGCGCGAGGCAACGTCACCCTCGACCTCGGCCGTCCTGCGGTCGGCCGCGCGGGGGACCGGGACGCCGGGTGGACGGTGACGGTCGAGGACGTGACGGCGCGGCCGCCGTGCCCGGAGGTCGCAACCCGCGGGCAGCTGCTCGCCGCCCGGGTGCGGCTGGACACCACCCCCGGCTACGACAGCACCCAACCCGCGCCCCCGGCGCTGTCCGACCTGACGGTGGTCTCCCCCGACGGGACGGTCACCGGGGGCCTCGACACCAGTCCCGCCCGCAGCTGCGACCCGGGCTCGGAGCGGGCCCCCGCCAGCGTGCGACCCGGTGCGAGCTACACCTTCACCGTCGTGCTGGACTCCCCGGTCGCGGCCGGAATGCTCGCTTACCACCCGGACACCCAGCCCACTGGCTGGGAGTGGCCGTTCCCCCGGGCCGAGGGCTAGACCGCGCGGCGGCGACGCGCTGAGGCAGGGCCGGTGCCCGGCTCAGCCGGTGGGACCCGGGGTCCCCGGACCCGCCGACACCGCCGGCGACGCGGCACCGGGGCTGGGGGGCGCCGACGTCGGCGCCGCCGCGGGTGCCGGAGTGGTCGCCGGTGCCGGATTGGTCGCCGGTGCAGGGGCCGGCACCGTGCGCGGTGCGGGAATGGGCACGGGTGCGGGTGTCGGGGTGACCTGGGTCGGGGCGGCGGGGGGCGCGCCCGTTGGCGGGGTCGGGTTGACCGTCGGTGCGGAAGCCGGCGCGACCGACGGCGCAGGAGCCGCGGCCGTCGCGGGGGCGGGCACCGGCCCGAGCTCGGACGCGGTCGGCTCGACCCCGCGGGCGTAGGCGGCCGACCAGGCCAGCACGTTGCTCACGTAGGCGTCGGAGTTGTTGTAGCGGTACACCGCGGTGCGGGCCTGCGCCGGGTCGGCGACGTCGAGCCCGCCCGAGCACAGGTAGCGGCCGGCCCCCAGGGAGGCGTCGTAGACGTTGTTCGGGTCGACGACGCCGTCGCCGTTGCCGTCGGCGCCGTAGACCGCCCACGTGCCGGGGATGAACTGCATGGGCCCGACGGCCCGGTCGTAGCTGGTGTTGCCGTCCAACCGGCCGCCGTCGGTGTCGCGGACGACCCCGTCACCGGGGTTGGCGCCGTCGAGCACCGGGCCGAGGATCGGGCCCAGGGTGGTGCCTGCCGCGTCGACCCGGCCGCCGGAGGCGTGCCCGGACTCGATGCGCCCGATGCCGGCGAGCAGGTTCCACGTCATGTGGCAGCCGGTGGTGGAGGCCGCGAGCTCGTCCGCGACCTTCCGGTAGGCCACGAGCACCGCACCCGGGATGCCCAACGGCCCCGACGGCAGCTCGAGCAGCGCGCCCGGGGGGACCACCGCGCCCGGCGCGGCGGTGGGGTGGGGTGCGAGCACAGGCACGGCGGCGGGCGCGGCCGGCAGCGACGCCGGGGTCGCCGGGGCGGCGGCCGCTACCGCGGCCATGACCTCGCCACCGCGGGCCGTGGGCACGGGGAGCACGCGCTGGGGCGGCGCCGCCCCGGCCGAGGACACGGCGTGCGCGACGCCGACGCCCCCGGTCAGCACCACCATCGCGGTGCCGAGGGCGACGGCGGGCCGACTGAGCAGGTCACGTGCCGCCACCCACCGCCGCGGCCGCACCCCGCCCTCCGCCCTCACGCCCGCTCCTGTCGCGCGCGCAGCCGACGGCGCAGCAGCGACAGGCCGATGGGGACCGCGAGCGCGAGGGTGACGACGACGACGGGCCAGCTGCCCAGCGCCTCTGGCAGCAGCGCGCTCAACGCCCGGGGATCGACCTTGCGGTAGGTGCTGGGGTCGCTGCCGCCGCCCGCGGCGTCGTCCGCGCCCTGGGCCGTCGCCGCCGCGGCCGGGGCGCCGGAGGCCCCCGCTGCCCCCGCGGCACCGCCCGCACCCCCGGCCCCGGCCCCCGCCGGCCCGGGTCCCCCCGCGCCGCCGGCACCGGCTGCCGCAGACGCACCGCCCGGGCCGCCGCCCCCGCCGGCGCCCAGCGCGCTGGCCCCCCCGCTGGATCCCCCCGCTGCGGCACCGCACAGGAAGGGGTCGCACGGGCTGCTCGCCCCCGCGCCGAGGCTGCCGGAGAACCGCGGGTTCGCGCAGTTGCCCGCGTTGAGCTGCTGCACGGGCTGACCGGTCAGCCGGCCGACCGAGTTGGCCATCTCCTGGGACAGGTTGGGCGGCAACGGCGAGTAGCCGAGGTTGGCCATCGTCGACTGCCCGCCGCAGGCGATGTAGCTCATGAACCCGGCCAGGGTCGTCGTCTTGCCCGGGTCGGAGTACGGACCGGCGCAGGTGCTGTAGCCGTTCGAGCACTGGGTGACCAGGTAGGAGTAGGCAGAGATGGCGTAGGCGCCCTGCCGGCCGCTGCCGTAGACCCCCGACAGGTCCTGGCTCAGGTCGGGCCGCAGCCGGGCGTCCTCGAGCGCGACGGAGATGTTCTCGGCGTAGGGGAGCACGTAGCCCCCGCTCGCGTTCTGCACCCAGGCGGTGGGCACCTGGAACTTCTTGGCGTAGCCGAACTCGTCGAACGCGATGGAGTTCGCCCCGATCCCGTCGTTGGCCACGAACTGGGCGATCTGCTCGGAGTCGTTGAACGTGGTGACCTTGGCGCCGAGGGCCGCGGCCTGGCAGTTGTTCACCACGTTGACCGGCCGGATGGCTGCGCTGCCCTGGCAGTTCGCGCCGAACCAGGACGTGTAGGCACCCCCCAGGGTCTGCGCGACGAAGTCGTAGAACAGCGCCGTGGTCCCCGAGTCACCCCCGCGGTGGACCACGTTGATCGGCGCCGAGGGGAAGACGATGCCCCGGTTGGACGCGCTGATCGCCGGGTCGGACCAGTTGGTGATCTGCCCGATGTAGATCTTCGCGATGGTGTCGCGGGTGAGGTGCAGGTAGTCCACCTTGTTCCCCGACGCCTCGTGCAGGTTGTACATGATCGCGGTGGCTCCGGCGACGTCCGGGACGTACTGGAACCCCCGGGGCGGGTTGGGGGCGTTGACCGAGGCGTACTCGGCCTCCGTGCCGGCGAAGTCGGCCTGGCCGCCCGCGAACTGGCTCAGCCCGGTCGGGCTCCCCGACGGGGTGTAGTTGACGGCGAACCCCTGGGTCTGCGCCTGGGAGATCCACTGCCGGATGGCGATCGCGGCGTAGGTGGACCCGGAGCCGATGGCCTGGCTGCCGACCGCGGAGGCGGGCTGGCCGGCCGCCACCGCCAGGGTGACGGGGAGCAGGGCGACGACGAGCAGCCGACGCAACAGCCGCCACGAGCGGGCGCGGGGGTCGCGGACCATCAGGTGAGCCTCTCGGGTGCTGGGGGTGGGTCACGTCCGGCGTCAGCCGAAGACGCCGTTGACGTAGTCGTCGGTGCGCGGGTCCTCGGGGCTGCCGAAGATGGTCTCGGTCTCGCCGTGCTCGACGACGACGCCCGGCTGGTTCTCCGCGGCCAGGAAGAAGGCGCAGTAGTCGGAGACCCGTTGGGCCTGCTGCATGTTGTGGGTCACGATGATGACGGTGATCTCCTCGCCGATCTCGGCGATCGTCTGCTCGATGCGCCGCGTCGAGGTCGGGTCCAGCGCGGAGCACGGTTCGTCCATGAGCAGCACGTTGGGCCGCACCGCGAGCGAGCGGGCGATGCACAGCCGCTGCTGCTGGCCCCCGGAGAGCGCCCCGCCCGGGGTGTCGAGCCGGTTGCGGACCTCCTTCCACAGACCCGCGCGCTGCAGGCTCAGCTCGACGAGGTCGTCGCGCTGCCGGGTGCGGATGCCGCCGAGCTTGAGCCCGGCGAGCACGTTCTCGCGGATGCTCATCGCCGGGAACGGGTTCGGCTTCTGGAACACCATGCCGATCCGGGCCCGGACGTGCTGCGCGCGCATCGTGCTGGCGTAGATGTCTTCGCCGTCGAGCCGGACCTCGCCCGCGAGCTGCGCGGCGGGAACCAGCTCGTGCATCCGGTTGAGGATGCGCAGGAAGGTCGACTTGCCGCAGCCCGACGGCCCGATCAGGGCGGTGACCTTGTTGGCCGGCATCCGCAGGTTCACGTCCTCCAGGACGAGCCGGCTGCCGAACCAGGCGTGCACGCCCACCGCGTCGATCGTCGCCGCCCCCGGGGGCGGGGCGCCCACGAGGGTGATCGGCCCGACCTGGCGGGTACCCTCGGGCACCTCCGGCTCGGCCGCGAGCTCCGGGTCCGGCTCGAGGCCGTAGGGGTCCTGGTGGGTCAGCAGGGCCGTGTCGTGGCCACCGTTGTCGCGTCGCCCCGGCTCCGACCAGAGCCCGGTGTCCATGGCGGGGCCGTCGTCGACGAGGACGTCGTGGACGTCGGTGTCCTCGACGGCGTCGCGGTCACCGGACGTGCCGTGCTGGGTGCTGCTGCTCACCGTGGGCTCCTGGTTCGGGTGCGGCGCAAGACGCGTGTCAGGCGGGACGAGCCGGCTCGGCCGGCGAGGCGTGCGATCACGAACAGCACCAGCACCACCAGGATGAGGACCACCGCGCCGACGTAGCCGCGGTCGCTCTCGGTCTGCTGGGCGGACTTGATGAAGCGGTAGACGTAGAGCGGCAGGCTTTCCTGCGGCCCGGCGACCGGGTTGGCGTTGAGCAGGCTGTTGCCGAAGGAGGTGAACAGCAGGGGCGCGGTCTCGCCGACGATGCGAGCCAGGCCGAGGACGACGGCGGTGGTGATGCCGCTGCGCGCGGTGGGCAGCACGACGCTCCACACGGTGCGGCTGCGCGACGCCCCCAGGGCCAGCGACGCCTCGCGGAGCCCGTCGGGCACGAGCCGCAGCACCACGTCGACCGTCCGGGTCACGGTGGGCAGCATGATGATCGACAGCGCGAGGGACGCCATGAGCCCGTTGAAGTTGAACACCGGTGAGTCGACGGGCTTGGACACGATGAGCGCGGCGTAGATGAACAGACCGGCCACGATGGATGGCAGTCCCGACATGGCGTCGACCACGATGCGCACCGGCCGACGCAACCTCGAGCGGGTCTCGTTGAGGAACACCGCGGTCGCGACACCCAGGGGCAGCACGACCAGCAGCGCCATGCCCGCCTGCTCGAGGGTGCCGACGATGGCGTGCAGCGCCCCGCCCTCGGTGGCGGGCTGGTCGGGCGTGATGCCGGCGAGGTCGTGGGTGAAGAAGCCGGGCCGCAGGTTCGGCAGGCCCCGCGCCATGACGTAGAGGACCAGGCTCGCGAGCGGGGCGACGAGCAGCCCCGCTCCGGTGATGACGACCACCTGCGCGATGCGATCGCGGGCCCCGCGCGTGCCGTTCTGCTCGACAGTCACCACGGTGAGCAGGAGCAGGAACACGACGTAGCCGAGGGCTAGGTCGGCCACCCAGCCCGGCGACGAGGCGAGCACGCCGAACACGAGCTCGACCAGCAGGGCCGACGCGACCGCGCACCCGACCATCCCGGCGACGTCGTTCGTCTGCCACTCCGCGGGCCGCCGCGGCGGCGGCAGCACCCGGGCCGCGGCCGCCTCGGGCGGGGGGGTGGTCGCGCTCGCCGGGGCGCCGGGCGGCGGCGGGGTGGTCGGGCTCGCCGTCGCCGCGGGCGGACGGGGGTCGAGGGCGGTCATCAGTCGACCCCCGCCCCGGAGCGGCTGCGGCTGATGACCACCGAGGCGATGAAGTTGGTGACGAGGGTGAAGCCGAACAGCACGAGACCGGCGGCCAGTAGCCCGTTCAGCGCGATCCCGGACGCCCCGTTGTTGTTCGCGATGTAGCCGGCGATGGTCGACCCGCCGTACTGGAAGACGTGGACCGCCACGGTGGGCAGCTGGGGCAGCAGCAGCGAGACCGCGATGGTCTCGCCCAGCGCGCGGCCGAGGCCGAGCATCGAGCCGCCGATGATTCCGCCGCGGCCGAAGGGCAGGACGACCGTCCGGATCATGTCGAACCGGGTGGAGCCCAGCGCGAGCGCCGCCTCCTTCTCCCCGGGTGGCGTCTGGGCGAAGACCTCGCGCACGATCGAGGTGATGATCGGCAGCGTCATCAGCGAGACGACGAGACCCGCTATGAAGTAGCTCGATATGTACTGCGCGCCCTGCTCGACGCGGAACAGCGGGATGAACCCGAGCGCGTCGGACAGGAACTGCGAGACGGGCACGATCTTGGTCGAGAGGAACGCGAACCCCCACAGGCCGTAGAGGAGGCTGGGGATCGCCGCCAGCAGGTCCACCAGGGCGATCATCGCGCCGCGCAGCCGGTCCCCGGCGTACTGGGTGATGTAGAGCGCCGTCAGCACGCTGATCGGGATCGCGATCGAGACGGCGATGACGGCGACCACCACGGTGCCCAGCAGCAGCCCGAGCACCCCCAGCACCGGGGGGGTCGCCAGGGCGTTGAACGCGACCGTCGTGAAGAAGGCGAAGCCCGACGTCGCGAAGGCGGGAGAGGCCTCCTTGGCCAGGAACACCGCGATGAGGGCCAGCAGGGCCAGCACGACGGCCCCGGCCCCGGTCGCCCCGATGCGGAACACCGAGTCCGCACGGCTCGGGTTGTCCGGCAGCGCCCTCGGGGACGCCGCGGCGGGCGTCGGGCCCGGCCCGGGCGGCCGCTCGGTCGTCGTCATGGGTCGGGGCGCTCCTCGGTGTCGCGGTGTGGTCGCGCGCGGTCCGCGCAGCGACGGGCTGGGGCCAGGGCCCCGACGGCGTCGAAGGTAGGGAGCGCGGTGGCGACGCGGGTGGCCCGGAGGTGAACGCGCGACGGCGGACCGCCCAACCGTGGGTCGGCGTGGGTCCACCACGTTGTGCCCGGCGGGGGCACCCGGCGATCCTCGGTGCAGCCGTGCGCCGCCACCCGGGCCCTGCCCCGGGCTCTCGCCCCCGCCGCGACCACACCCGTTGGAGTGACCGTGCTCAGCCCTGCCCCAGCCCCACGACGAGGGGCGCGCCTCCTCGTCGTGCTCAGCCTGCTCGCCGCCCCGTTGCTGCCCGGGCTGCTCAACGTCCAGGCTTCCGCTGCACCGGTCCCGACGCCGCCGGCGACGAGCAAGCTGGTGCTGACCAACCCGGCAGGACCGACCGACGACTTCGGCCGCCCGAACCCGAACGGCACGCTGCTGACGGTCACCATGACGCCCGACCCGCGCGCCGGCGTCACCGCGGGGGACCACGTCAAGGTCACCTTCAGCGGGATGCAGCCGTTCATCCGGGTCTCACTGATCGGTATGTGCCCGACCGTGCTGAGCCCGGATGCGCCGGTGCGCCCCACGATCGGGACCGCGCAGTGCAACGCAGCGTGGCCGACCGGGATCAACGCCCCCATCGACGCGACCGGCCAGACCGCGGCGCTGTCGACGACGACACCGACGTTCCCGCTGTTCGCCCGGGCCTCGGACAGCTCTGTCACGGTCGACTTCCTCATCGGTTCCGGCAAGCCCAACAGCCCGGGGGTCTTCCTCCCCGGCCAGACCGACGGCAAGCCCAACGCCGACTACCCGACCTGCGACCAGGACAACGCCTGCACGATCGGGTTCGGCCTGTCCGAGCAGACGACCAGCCGGTCGGTCTGGTCGAACATCACCGACGCGGTGGTCAAGCCGAAGCCGCCGCTCGGTACCGGCGCGGCAGGGTGCGGCCAGCCCGGCTCCGCGTCGCTGTCCGTGGCCGGTGCGGAGCGCGCCCAGGGTGAGGTCGCGGCGTTCAACACCGGGCTGTGCGCCGGCTCCGGCCAGCCGCTGCCGATGAACCTCGTCGGCGACGGTGAGGGGTCCGGGCTGCGCTCGCTCGGCGACACCGCTGACCTGACGTTCGCGGGCTCCTCGCTGCTCGCGGCGGGTGACGCGCCCGCCACGGCGCAGCCGAGCGTGCTGACCCCGGTCGGGCTGAACGCCGTCGTGCTCGCCGAGATCGGGGGCATCGAGGCGGTCTCCAACACCCCGGGTGAGGCGATCTCGAACAAGACCGGCGACACGTCGCCGCTCCCGTCGGGCTCGCCCCTGCCGCTACCCCGCCTGAACCTGACGCAGGCCCAGGTCGCGAAGATCCTGGTCCACGCGTTCCCGACCGGGCCGGGTCCGGGCGCACCGCCGTTCAGCGGCCCGCCCTTGACGGGAGCCCCGGCGGCGGGTGCACCGGACCTCTACACCTCCATCGTGACGAACCCGGCCAACGCAGGTCTGGGCCTGGTCGACGGGTTCGACAACCGGGGCTACGGCCTGCCCTACTCCCAGGCGCCGACCACCGTGTACCCCACGGGCCAGGACTCCACACCGGCGGCGATGTCCGCCCAGCTGCACCAGGACGCAGCGGCAAAGACCGCCCTCGTCGTGCCGGACCTGCCGACCAACGTCACCGACGGCACCGCGGGCACGGCCGTGCCCGAGTTCTCCGACTTCAGCGCGGTCGTCAACTCGACCGCGGCCTACGTCCGCCAGACCGCCTCGGTCGGCGGCATCTACAGCTCGATCTTCGGCAAGGACACCCTGAACCCCGGCGCCGTCGCCTGCCCCAACATCGACCCGACCGACGCCGGCAACCAGTACAAGAACAGCTGCGCGAAGTTCGTCGTCACCGACCTGGTCACCGCCACCTCGCTGGGCCTGCCGGTGGCCGCGGTCCAGAACGGTGGCGGGAGCTACATCACGCCCGACGCCGCCGGCCTGCAGGCGGCCGCGGCCGCCGGGAAGACCGACGCCAACGGGCTCTTCACGTCGTCGGCCGGCGCGGGCGGGGCTGCCTACCCGTTCACCTTCGTCGAGTACGCGGTGTCACAGGCCTCGCCGCTGCTGGCGTCCGACTGCACCGCGCGGACCGACGCGCAGGACTCGTTGAGCTCCGTGGTGTCCTACCTGGCCGCGAACAGCCAGTCCTCGCTCACCCCGGGTCTGGCCCCGCTGACCTCGTCGCTCGTGGACGTGGCCAAGGCCAGTGTGGCCAAGGTCGGTGCCAGCCCGACGGCAGCCGGGCCGTGCAAGGCCGTCAGCGCCGCGTCCGTATCGAGCGTTGCCACCGGGGCCGGTGGAGCGGCCTCGTCGTCGGGCGGTCCGGGGTCGTCCGGGTCCAGCGCTGCCTCACTCTCCTCGCTGCTGGACAGCCCGGCCGGGCTCAGCGGCTCCGCCGACGCGGCCGCCGTGCAGCTACCCACCGCCGAGACCGCCGCTGCCGTGGAGAAGGCGGCGGACACCGTCGACATCCCGGTGTTCGGGCAGAAGGGCCCGCTCGGACCGCTTGGTCCGCTGGCGGGGCTGGCGGGGCTCGTCGGGATCACGTCGGGAGCCGGGGTCATCGCGTCCAACCGGCTCTCGGGGAAGACGTTCGGCGACATCCGGTCCTGGGCGCACCGCACCTTCGTCGGAACCCCGACGATCCAGGAGCTGGGTCCCTGATGACGACTGCTCCCCCGGCCCCGGCCGGGCCCGCGACGCCGCCCGCCCCGCCCGCGTCGCGGCGGCCGGGCACGAAGCAGCTGGTGTGGACCACGGTGCTGTGGCTGGTCGTGGCGCTCGTCAGTCTGGCCGTGGTCGTCTACGCGGTCGGACCCCTGCTGCAGGCCCGCGCGCAGCGCGCGGCGGTGGCCGACCTGCGGACCCAGGTCGACAAGTCGGTGGGGGCGGCGACGAACAGCCTGTTCGGCGTGGCTGCCCCCACGAAGCCCTCGGCCAAGGGTGACCCGGTCGCGATCCTGGAGATCGGCACCATCGGCGTGCAGGCCGCGGTGATCGAGGGTGCGGACTCCGGGACGACCCAGCGCGGACCCGGGCACGTACCGGGCACCGCGGGCCTGGGACAGCCGGGCAACAGCGTGGTCGTGGCCCGCCGCAACGGCTTCGGTGCCGAGTTCGCCCGCCTCGACCAGGTGGCCGTGGGGGACCAGGTCGTCGTCACCACCGTGCAGGGGCAGTCGTTGTACAAGGTGGACTCGGTCGTGTCCGGCCCACTCGACGCCGACACGGCGTTCGGCAGGACGAAGGACAACCGGCTCACCCTGACGTCCTCGGCCACCGACGACCTGCTCAACACCAGCGACGCGGTGGTGGCCACGGCCATCGAGGTCACTCCCCCGTTCGTCCCCAGCCCGCAAGGCGGCCGTTCCGACGCCGAGCGCGGCACGTCCGGCGACTCCAGCCAGTGGCCGCTGCTGGTGATCGTGCTGGCGGGGTTCGCGGCGTCCGCGGTGGCGGCCACGGTGCTCTACCGGCGGTGGACCCCTCTCGCCTCGTTCGCCGTGACCGCTCCCGCCCTGATCAGTCTCGCCGTCTTCCTCGCCGTGGTCGCAGCCCGATTGCTGCCCGCCTGGGCCTGAGGGGGCTGCGGGCCGGGGGGCCGCGCCGGTCAGCTCCACGGTCGTTCCTCGTCGAGGTCGATGGTGTGACCGGGGTGGTCCACCGGGGACAGCAGCGGGTCGACGGGGGCTCGAGAACGTCCTGCCGTGGCACCCACACGTGTTCCGGAACTGCTCCGTTCGTGAGGGCGCGGCCCTTGCGGTCATCACGAGACGGCCGCCCAGGCCCTGGATCAGCCCCGCGTCTCGACCGCGGCGGCCCCGGTTGCACCGGCTCCTGGTCCAGACGTGGGGTTCCACGCCGAGCCCGAGATCCGGTGCAGCACGGGTCGCTCTTCTCCGCAGTCGCCGGGTCACGAGACAGCTGATCGCCCGCCTCGCCCGCCTCGACAGCGTCGCTGAGCCCTCCTCGTCACCAACCAGTCCTCGGGGGCCGTGTCGGACGGTCGCCTACTGACGACCGTGTTCCCGCAGCGGTGCCCCGGCGGGACCACTGACGGCCGAGCCCCCCCCGGACGGCGCACCGTCGCGTCCGTCGTGGGCGTGCAGCGGGCACGCCTTCCCACGTCGCGGGCCCCCGGCAGCGTGGGCCGCGTCGCGCGCCCCGGGGCACCGCCGCCCGGAGTCCCCCCGCCCGTGCTCTGCCGTGCCGGTACCCCGGTGTCCGACGCACGGAACGCGTGCTCGACGGCCGGTCCCGAGCCGTCGAGCTGGTCGTGCGGCGACGCGAGCTGCACGACGGGTGCGGTCCCGGACGCCACCGAGCCCCGACCCTGGCTGGGTCGGGGCTCGGTGGTCCTGGCCGGATCGGGCTGAGCCCGACCCGGCTCCCGATCAGAAGATCGCCGGGAAGCGGAACGTGACGTTGTCGAACGGGTTGGTGTCCGGCGTCGGCGAGACCGCACCCGCCGCGACGAAGCCCAGGGCGGGCGGGTTCGCGGTGGCCTTGACGGTCACCGTGAACGTCACCGACGCCCCCGGGGCGAGCTGCGGCGAGGCGTACCCGATACCCGTCCCGCTGCCGATCGGGGCCGGTCGGCCCCCGCCGTCGTTGGTCACGGTCAGACCCGGGCCGACGAACACGCCGGCACCTCCGGGAGCCGCGGTGACGGTACCGCGGTTGGTGACCGTGACCGTGACCGTCGTCGTGGCACCCGGGGTGATGCGAGGTGCCACGTCGAGGGTGGTGACGAGATCGGCCCGGCCCGCGGGCGGGGTGGTGGTCGTCGGCGGCGTCGTGGTGGTCGGCGTCGTCGTCGTGGTCGTCGGCGTCGTCGTCGTGGTCGTCGGCGTCGTCGTCGTGGTCGTCGGCGTCGTCGTCGTGGTCGTCGGCGTCGTCGTCGTGGTCGTCGGCGTCGTCGTGGTCGTGGTCGTCGGCGTCGGCGTCGTCGTCGTGGTCGTCGTCGTGGTCGTCGGCGTCGTCGTCGTGGTCGTCGGCGTCGTCGTCGTGGTCGTCGGCGTCGTCGTCGTGGTCGTCGGCGTCGTCGTCGTGGTCGTCGGCGTCGTCGTCGTGGTCGTCGGCGTCGTGGTGGTCGGCGTCGTGGTGGTCGGCGTCGTGGTGGTCGGCGTCGTGGTGGTCGGCGTCGTCGTCGGCGGTGCGGCGGTGATGGGCACGCTCACCGCGGCGGCACCCGCGCCCTGGGACAGGTTCTGGCAGTAGACGGTGGCCGGCGTCGAGCCGGTCGCCGTGGTCAGGACGAGGTCCAGCTGGATGTTGTTGGCGAAGAACAGGTCGATGGTCGACCCGCCCGTCGTCGACGGCGTGGCGACGATGTCCGACGACGGGCGCGAGGTGGCGCCGGTGAGCGTGATCGTCGTCGGGTTGGCGCCGAAGGACTGCGCCGGGATGTCGTTGTTGGTCGGCGCCAGGAGCAGTGTGTCGTCCGGACGCAGCGAGTTGACCCCGTTGAACGACGTGCTGGCGGCGATGCCCGTCGCCGAGCTGGTCAGCAGCGAGCCCGTCCCAGCGGCGTCGAAGGCCAGGCTGGTGAGGGGGTTGCGGACGGTGAACGTCTGCCCCGCCTGGACGCTGCTGGGCGTGACGAGGCTCTGGGTCACCGCGACGGTGTACTTCACCCCGAGCGACGAAGTGTTGGTGTCCCGGCAGCTGTAGCTCTTGGTCTGGTTGGTCGTGACGTCCGCGCTGGCCGTCGGGGCCAGCACCACCGCGGCGCCGGTGGCGCCGAGGCCGACCAGGGCCGCGACCGCGGCGGCGAGCCGCCGTCCACGGGGGGAGGGGAGTGCGTGGGTCATGGTGTCAGGGGTCCTCAGGTCGGGGGAGGTGGTCAGCTCAGCGAGCAGGTGTAGCCCGCTCGGTTGGCGGGCAGCGGCGCGAAGCCGTAGGCGAGGAGGGTCGCGCTGTAGGCACCGGAGCAGAGCTGGCTCGGGCCGTTGGAGTCGAACCCGAGGTACCGCAGCGCCTCGGTGTAGCTGACGCTCGTGTTGTCGAGGACGTGGTAGACGTTGCGCGCGCCGATGTACGACGAGTTGTAGACGGTCGTGTTCGGGGCCAGGTTGGGGGCCGACCCGGTGACCGGGTTCTGACCGTCCAGCGTCCCGATGACGGCGCCGTTGCGGAGGTCCGCGACGCGCGTCCCGTCGGGCTTGCGGACCTGGTTGCCCTGGGCGACGTACTGCGCCGCCGAGTAGGGCAGGATCGCCGCCGGCTGGCTGCCCGAAGCGATCTGCGACGCGTCGTTCTCGTTGATGATCGTGACGGCGGGGCAGCTGGCGCTGCTGACGGTCGTCGGGTCGGCGCCACCGAGCACGGTGCCGACGAAGAAGCCGCGCGTGCCGGAGCTGGCCTGCGGCAGGTACCGCTGGATCTGCTGGTTCGGGCCGCCGACCTGGTTGAAGTTGGTCAGGGTGCAGTTGTAGATGCCGCGCAGCTGCGCAGTGGTCAGGCTCAGCCCCTGCTGGAACGTGGCGAAGCCGACCGCGTCCTTGGCGAACGCGTAGTACTCGAACGTCGCGGGGTCCGACGATCCCCGGCCCGACGACGACCGGGCGACGTCGACGCACCCGTTGCCGGCGGCGACCGAGGCCCTCAGGGCATTCTTCCCGGCACCGGAGCCGGCCGGGGCCTGGGTCTGCCCTGCACCCGGGGTCTGGGCGTAGGTGATCGGCGCGCAGGAGCGGTCACCGGGAGAGGTGACCGCACCGGAGAAGAAGGCCGGCACGTTGGTGACCTTGTCGCCGTCCGCCGGCTCCGCGTTGAACTGCGCGGTGAGCGCGGTGTCGACGTCCTGGATCGTGTCCGACCCGGCCAGGGTGATCGAGTCGAGGTAGCCGTTCGGAGCGGGCACGGCCTCGGCCGCCGAGCCGTTCAGCACGGACAGGGCGAGCACGGCCGCGACCGTCACGCCCGCGGACGCGGTCCTGGTGATGCGCATGGGGAACCCTTCGGGAGGATGTTCGGGTGGCGATCGCCGGGCCTCATCCAGTCAGCCGCCGGTGAACAGGTGCGACCCCGTCCGGTGAACGGGAGACGACGCCCGGTCCCCCGGGCGACGACGTCCGTCCCGGGGTCGACCGACCTCAGGTCGGGTGCGGGCCGAGGTCCGGCGACCGCAGCGGGAAGCTGAGCACCCGCGGGCCCACGCTCGACTCGAGGCCGAGTGAGCTGAAGCGGGACACCGCGCGCAGGCACTCGACCCGGCGGGAGTAACGGCGGGTCGACCGGGCGCGCGCGACACCCCGCTCCCCCGGCCCGTCGTGCACCTCCCAACCCCATCCGGCCCGGTCCTGGACGGACAGGACGAACCGAGCCGTGGGCAGCCACTCCCGAACTGCGGCGGCGTCGTCGCGCGCGAGCTCGTACGTGGGGAAGTCGATGGCGCTCTGGGCCAGCGGCCGGCCGTTCTCGCTGATCAGGCGCCACCGCACCGGTCCGGCGGCGGCGGCGGAGGTGTACACCTGGAAACGACCGGGCACGGCGGCACTCCTCGTCGGGCCAGCCGTTCGGCGGGCGCGAGGATGGTAAGGAGCGCGCGAGGACCAGCGGGCGTGCAGCGACTGCACGACGAACGTCGGTCGGGTGAACCACCGATGACGGGGGGTGTCAGGGCGTGACGGCCGCCTCCGCAGCGTCGTGCACGTCCCGGACGTACCGGTCGGAGTGGTTGTAGGCGAACACCGCGGCAGTCCACCCCTGCGCCGTGGTGAGGTCACCGCCCGCCGCACAGAGGTACCGACCGGCCGTCGCGGCTGCGTCGTCGAGGTCGTCCGGATCGGCGACGCCGTCGGCGTCCCCGTCGGTGGCCCAGCGCTCCCACGTCTGCGGGATGAACTGCAGGGGGCCCACCGCCCGGTCGTACGTGGTGTCCCCGTCGAGCCGCCCCTGGTCGGTGTCGGCGATGTCGGCGTTGCCGTTCGTCCCGTCGAGCACAGGGCCTCGGACGACGGGCGTGGTTCGGCCGTCGGCGCTCAGGACGGCGCCGCCCAGGGTGCCGTTCGCGGACTCGACCGTCCCGAGCCCGGCCAGGGTGTTCCAGGACAGGCCGCACCCCGGCGAGAGGTGTCGCAGCAGCAGCTCCGCCTCGCCGTAGGCCAGCACGGCCCGAGCCGGCACCTCGGCCGTGGCATGGGCCGCCGCCCACCCCGCCAGCAGGTCCGGCGCGGCCCCGGCCGCATCCGGGACGCTTTCCCTGTCGGGGACCGAGAGCGTGGTGGTGAAGCCGACCTGGGTCAGCGGGACCGGCCCCCCGCACCCACCGAGCACCACGCAGGCGATGAGCAGAGCGGGGCACACGCGCACGACCGCGACGGTGGACGGACCAGGTGTCCGGAGCGCCACCGGGCGGTGAACCCCCGAGGGCCGGAGAGAGGCGGACCAGGAGGGCGCCTGCTGACCGCTCCGTGAGCCGGGCCCTCACCTCACCGGGGTTTCCACGGACCTGTCAGGCCCGGTAGCGGTCGGCTGCTGCCCCCTGGACGGTCTTGACCAGTCCATCCTGACCACCTCCGGCATCACCTTCCTGGTCTCGGTGATCGCCCCGCTGGTCGGCCGGGAAACCGACTTCACCCGAGTGCAGACCCCGTCGAGCTCTTCCACCAGCGTGATGGCCCGCGGGCGTCTGATGTGTGACTGGGTCTGCCGAGACGACTCCTGGAGCCGCACACTGCTGCTCGCCGGCACCACGGACTGCGCTGCGGGGAGCCGGGCGGGAGGTGATCCATGTTCGCGTAGTTGAAACGACCTACTCGGCTCTCAAACCGACGAGACATGAGATCACCGGTTTCGACGTTCGCGCCGTCGGTGTCCGACGCCGTCGATGACCGCGCGGGCGGCGGCGTGTCCGGGCCCGTTGAGGGCGGCTCGGGCGGCGGCCCTGATGGCGGGGGCGTCCTGGCGGTGCTGGGCCTGCTCGGCCTTGCGTTGTTGCGCGAGGGTGTAGTCCGCGGCGCGGTGGGCATCCAACGCGAGGGTGGGCCGGGTGGTGAGGTCGGTGCGGGTGAGCAGCCAGGACAGGAACCCGACTGGCCGGTCGGGCCGTGGGGGTATGACCCGGCCGGCCCTCAGGTGCGTGTTGAGGAGCTCGTTGAGGTCCGCCGCGGTCCACCCGTGGCGGGCGGGCAGGGCGAGCAACCCCGACCAGGCCGCAGCCGACACCATGCGGGCCCAGCGGGGGGCGCGGGGGTGGTTCCGCCAGGCGGCGGCGAGGGCGTAGCCCTCGGAGTCCACCCGCCGTCGTGTCCGTCGTGCCCAGGGAGCGCTTCTTCGTGTCCTGCCGCGGGTAGAAACCCCGGTGCCATCCAGGGTGTGAAGACCAAGAGAACCACTGCGTGGTGGGGTGCCACCCGTCGAGCACTGCGCAGCAACGACAACCGTCCTCGCTCCCCCACCTGTCGCTGCCAGACCAGTTGAGTCGTCGACGGGGTGGGTGCGGCTGGGGTGCAGCGCGTACACCGCGGTCCACCCGCGGGCCCGGTCGCCGAGGCGCCAGGAGCTCATCCGTTCCACGAGAGACCGGGACCGGCCGGGCGCGACCTCGGTGGCGAGCCCGGCCAGACGCAGGAACGTCCGCACCCGACTGACCGTGCGACGCCCCACCCCCGCCGCCGCCACCAGGCCCGTCGCGGACCCGGTCGCACCGACCCGGGGCCGGGAGCTGCGCCCCGTCCGGAAGTCGGCCACCCCGGCGTGGGTCGCGGCGACGGCGAGGACGGCCTCGAGGGACACCCCACCCCCGGTGGCGGCGACCAGGGCGGGGCGCAGCAGCACGTAGTGCCGCAGGTACACCCGACGCACGTGGTCGACCCACCGCTCCGCGGACCACCAGCACGCCAGACCGCACCACGCGTCGGCGGGCAGCTCGCGTCGCAACCCCGACCGGGCAGCACCGACCCGCAAGAACGTCGAGGCAGTTTCCGGGCGGTTCGAATAATGGTCTTCAACGGTGTCAGGGCAGCCGCTACCCTGGAACGTGGCAGGCACGCCAGGTCCCCTCTCGGGATCGAGCAGGTCACGCGAGCGGACACTCGCGTCGTGGTTCCGAAGGCCCGTCCCGGCAAGGACGGGCCTTCGTCACGACCGGTCAGGGCGGCGCCACCACCCGCCCACCAGCCGGCAGCGAGCCGGCCGTCAGCGCCACGTCACGCCACCGCGGTGGGGCACATTTGTGGCACACACCCACCACCAGCAGCACACCCCGACACCCACCAACACACACCGTCGACGCAGGTCGCGAGACTCGGAACCCCCTGCGCTGCAGGGTCTCGGGGACTTTTAATCCGCGGGTTGTGGGTTCGATCCCCACGGGGCCCACGACGAGTCGCTCCTGAGCGGTCCACTCGAGCTTGCCGCCTACCTCCGTCACACGTTGTGCAACCGTCAAACGCACCCTCGCGAGGCCGACGCGCCCCGCCCGAAGCGCAGCCAACTCGCCACACCGCAGGCCTGTGACCGCGAGACAGAGTTCTACCGCACCGGCACCTGACACCCTCCATCGACAGACCAGCACACCCCGAGCTGGTGTCCTGGGCACAGGGACGCGCTCCCCCCGTGACCCTCGACGTGGCCCGGATCGCCGCCCTGCGGCCCCGCGTCGCGCACAGCCCCCGGAGGGACGCACTGGGCGCCGGGGAGCACGACCGCCGGTTGGTCGTGTGCGATGGAGTGGTGGCCATTCGTTCTGCGGTGGGCCGGGTCCTGCTCCTAGCGTCGACATTCCCACCCCCGACCGCACCAGGAGCACCCATGAGCAAGAGTCAGAACATCGCCGCCCAGGAAGCATTCGGGGCCGCGGTGAACAGCGGGAACCTCGACCAGCTCGCCGCTCTCGTCGGCCCGGGCCAGGTCGACCACGACCCGGCGCCGAACCAGGGACCGGGGGCGGAGGGCTTCCAGGACATGTTCGCCGAGCTGCGCACCGCGTTCCCCGACCTGCACATCGAGGTGGAGCACCTCACCGCGACCGACGACGACGTCGCGTTCGCCTACACGGTCACCGGCACCCACCAGGGACCGCTGCAGGGCCACGCCGCCACCGGCAAGTCGTTCACCATGCGCGGCGTGCAGATCGGCCGCTTCGAGGACGGGCTGCTGGTCGAGCGGTGGGGCAGCACCGACCAGCTGTCCATGATGACCCAGCTCGGGCTGGTCTGAGGGACGGCGTCGCGCACGACGTCCCCGGCACGGCCCACGGACGTGCCCGGGGGGCTCGGGTGGCGTCAGCACCTCGGTCAGCGGGGTTGCGGCCGGGCCGGGCGCGTTCGTCGTCCGGCCCTCGTCAGAACGCGATCTCGGTGACCCTGACGGCATGACCCGTCCGGACGCCGGCACCCGAGAACGCCACGCGTAGCGGCACGGTGCGCCGAGATCGCCCGCCCTCAGCACAGCAGGCGGGCCTCGGGCGTCAGGGGGCTCACCGCCGACGGCCGCCGCCACGAGGTCCGCGTCGACGCCAACCGCGGCGGACCGGGCAACCCGCTCACCTCCGACGAGCTGACCGCCAAGTTCCGGGCCAACGTCGCCGGACGGCTGGATGACGCCGTGGCCGAGCAGGTGGCAGGCACCGCGCTGGGACTCGCCGACGGCCGGTCGGTCGGTGAGCTGATGGCCCTCGTGGGCGGGGCACGCTGAGCCCCGCCGCCTGACCGCCGGCCTAGGAGTCGGCGGGCAGCAGGCCGGGGTGGGCGGCGACGACCTCGCCGATGACCGCGGTCACCTCGGCGAACAGGTCGGCCTCGGGGGCGACGCCGCGGGCGAACGAGCCGAGGTAGAGCAGGTTCTTGAAGAACAGCACCAGCTCGGTGGGCATGACGAACCCGTTGCGGGCGAACACCTGCAGCAGCCGGCCCAGGGTGGTGCCGAGCCGGTCGAAGGTGATCGCCCCGCCGTCGCGGCGGGCCAGCGCGTCCACCTCGACCTGCAGCTCGGCCTCGAGACGCTCGCGGTCCCCCGAGGCGTCGAAGGCCCCGAACGCCGTCAGCCCGGCGACCTGCTCCGCCGCGTCGCCGGTGGCGAACCCGACGAGGAAGCGCACCAGCGACTCGCGCTGCGCGGCGGTCAGCCGGCTGGTGATGCCGTAGTCGAGGAGGTTGAACCGGCCGGGCCCAGGCACGAGGACGTTGCCCGCGTGCAGGTCGCCGTGGGACACCCCGTAGACCAGGGTGCTCAGCAGGACGGCGTGGATCGCCGTGCGCAGCAGCTCGCGGCCGTCGAGCGCCGACCCGAGGTGGGCGGCGGCCTTGTCGTAGGTGACGCCCTCGACGAACGGCATGACGAGCACCCGCGGGGTCACCATCCCGGGGATGGGCAGCGGCACCTGCACCGCGTCGATCCCGGCGTGGTCGAGCACCGCGGCCGCCTCCACGCTGTTCCACGCCTCGAGCCGGAAGTCGAGCTCCTGCAGCGAGAGCTCGGCGAACAGCCGGACGAAGCCGCGCAGGTTGGCCGACTGCACGGCGGGCAGCAACCGGTCGGCCGTGGCCGTGATCAGGGCGAGCGTCTCGACGTCGCGACGGAACGCGCGGCGCAGCCCGGGCCGTCGCACCTTGACCGCCACCCGGCGCCCGTCGGGGAGCCGTCCGGTGTGGACCTGGCCGATCGACCCGGCGGCGAGCGGCTCCGGGTCCAGCTCGACCGCAGCGGGTCCCAGCTCGGCGGTGACGACGGCCTCGGCGACCCCGGGGCGCAGCGGGGGCGCGTCGTCCCGGCACCACGCGAACGCCTCGACCCACTCCGCAGGCAGCAGCCCGTCCGAGGAGGCGATGAACTGGCCGAGCTTGACGTAGGCCGGACCCCCGGCGCGCACCACCTTCTGCGCCCGCCGGATGGCACCCGCCCCGGCGTCGGGCGGCGCGATGGGCAGACCCACGCTGGCCGCGCCCAGGGTGAGCAGGGTCAGCGGGGCCTCGGGGGCGGCGGCGCCGAGGACCCGCCACGCGGTGCTGACCAACGAGCCCACCGTGTCCGGCCAGACCCGGGGCGAGGCCAGCGCGGCGGCCTCGCGCTCGAGCCGGGTGCGCACGGCGGGCAGGCTGAGCTGCCATGCCCGCGCCTGCTCGGTCAGGCCGGGCTCGGCCGCCAGCCGCTCGGAGGCGGCGACCAGCTCGGGCAGTGCGGGGACGAGCAGCTCGGGACTCATCGCCGACCCCCATTCGGTGTACGGGTGTTCAGCGAACCTACAGCACGACAGGTCGTCGACCGACGGTGGCGAGCGGGCCGGTCAGCTCCCGGTCGAGCCCTCGTCCTCGGCGCCGGCCCCCTCCTCCTGCTCCTGCTCCTGCTCCTGCTCCTGCTCCCGGGAGCGCTGGACGCGGGCGGCGACGGCGAGCGCGACCAGCCACGCCACCGCCGACCCGACCAGCAGCCCGACCAGGACGCGACCGGGGTGACGGCCCACCGTCTCGGACAGGTCCTGCACCGCGTCGAGCGCGTCCTCCGCGGTGGACGCGGCGGAGTCGAGGGTCGAGCGGGCGAGTGACGTGGCCATGGGCGTGACCCTAGGTGGCGACGACGCCCCCAGCCGGGGGACGAGACACCGGTGCACCCCTCGGCGGTGCCGGCGCGGTGATCGTGTTGCCCGGCCGGTCACGCTGTGCTTCCTTACACCGTAGTAATCCAATGTTCACCTACTGAGCGTGGGTCACGACCTCCCGCACCCGCGGGCGGGACCACCGGAGGAGGAGCGGGGCGTGACCGACAGCGACGGGTCCCGCGGCGGCCTCGACCGCGCGGAGATCATGGCGGCCGCCGTCCGGCTGGTCGACCGGTCGGGGGTGCGGACGCTGACCATGCGCCGGCTCGCCAGCGAGCTCGGGGTCGAGGCCATGTCGCTCTACCACCACGTCTCCGGCAAGGCGGACCTGCTCGGCGGGATCGCCGACGACCTGCTCTCCGACCTCGACGACGACCCCGAGGTGAGCACCCAGGCGGGCAGGGGCTGGCGGGACTTCGTGGAGCGCCTCGCCCGGGGGGTGCGTCGGATGGCCCTGCAGCACCCGTTGGCCTTCCCGCTGGTGGCGAGCGAGCCCACGGTGGAGCCCGGCATGAGAGCGCCGTTGCGCGAGGGCGTCTGGACGCGTCGCCTGCTGGCCGCGTTCACCGCGCACGGGTTCGACGACGACGCCGCCGTCGCCGGCTACCGGGCGACGACGAGCTTCCTGCTCGGGCACCTCCTGCTCGAGGTGGGGGTCCCCGGCTCCCCGGGGCGCGACGTCGCGACGGCCGGGGACGACCCGGTGGACCGCGCGCTGCTCGCCGACCACGACGAGTCCGACTTCGAGACCTCCCTCGCCGCGCTGCTCGACCGCCTCGAGCGGCTGCGCACCCCGTCCCCCTCGGCCGCCTGAGGCGACACCCCACAGACCCGCGCGGGCCTCCGCGCGCACCGGTCCCCACCGGGTCCGGACCACCCCCCACACCGATGACGAGGAGAACCACCATGAGCTTCGTGGACAAGGCCAAGAACGCCGCCGAGGACGCCCTGGGCAAGGCCAAGGAGGTCGTCGGCGACAAGACCGACAACCACGACCTCGAGGCCGAGGGCAAGGCCGACCAGCACGAGGCGTCGGCCAAGAAGACCGGCGAGAACATCAAGGACAAGCTCAGCTGAGACCCCCAGGGCCCGACCGGTCCTGGCGTGAGCCGGATCACCGGACCCGACCGTGCGGTTCCCCCGCCCGGACCCGACCTACTCACTGACGGCGCGGAACACGCCGCCACCCGCGGGGCACGCCCCTCCGGGACCGACCCGAGATCGAAGGAGATCCACCATGAGCTTCGTGGACAAGGCCAAGAACGCCGCCGAGGACGCCCTGGGCAAGGCCAAGGAGGTCGTCGGCGACAAGACCGACAACGCCGACCTCAAGGCCGAGGGCAAGGCCGACCAGCACGAGGCGTCGGCCAAGAAGACCGGCGAGAACATCAAGGACAAGCTCAGCTAGTCCCGCTCCACCCCCGCTCCCCCGGCCGCACACCGCGGCCGGGGTGAGCCCGGGGCCGGCGGCCGCGCTGACCACCCGCGGGCCGCAACCCCCTCCCACCCGTACCACGGTCCCGGACACCGTCCCGGACCGTGATCACCCGTGCCCGCAGCACCGCTGCGGCGCAGGAAGACAGGAACCGTGTTCACCGCCATCCTCACGGCCGTGCTGTTCGGTGGCATCGTCGGCGCCCTCGGCAGGCTCGTCCTGCCCGGGCGGCAGGCCATCGGCGTCGGCGCCACCATCGGCATCGGCATCGCCGCTGCCCTCGCCGGCACCGCGATCGCAGCACTGCTCGGGGTCAACCACACCGACGGCATCAACTGGATCCAGCACATCCTCCAGATCGCCCTCGCCGCCGCCGGTGTCACCCTCTGGAGCCGTCGGGAGGTGGCCCGGTGAACGCCTCCGCCCGCACCTACCTCGCCGAGCTCCTCGGCACCGCGATCCTCGTCATCGGTGGGGTCGGCACCGCCGTCCTCGCCGGGGACACCGTGGGCACCGTCGGCGTCGCCCTCGCGTTCGGGCTGACGCTGCTGGCCCTCGCCTACGCCATCGGACCCATCTCGGGCTGCCACGTCAACCCCGCCGTCACCCTCGGCGTCGCCCTGGCCGGGCGCCTGAGCCCCCGTGACGCGGTCGGCTACGTCGTCGCCCAGCTCGTCGGGGGCCTGGCCGGCGCGGGCATCGTCTACGCCGTCGCCACCGGCCGCCCGGGCTACGACCTGGCCGTCGACGGCCTGGGGACCAACGGCTGGGGTGCGCAGTCGCCCCTGGGCTTCGGCCTCGGCGCGGCCGCCCTCGTCGAGGTCGTCGGGACGTTCCTGCTCGTCTTCGTCGTCCTGGCCGCCACCGACCGGACCGCGCAGACCGCGTTCGCCGGCATCCCGATCGGGCTCACCCTCGTGGTGATCCACCTCGCGACCATCGGCGTCGACTCCACCTCGGTCAACCCGGCCCGGTCGCTCGGGTCCGCCCTCGTCGCCCGCGGCGACGCCCTCGGCCAGGTGTGGCTCTTCCTGCTCCTCCCGCTGGTCGGTGCCGCACTCGCCGCCGGTGTCCACAAGGGCCTGTTCAGCGGGGGACGCGCCCTGCCGCAGGACACCTCCGACGGGTCGGCCTCCGCCGTGGCCGCCGACCCCACCCCCACCCGCTGATCCGCCCCACCCCGAACGGAGCACCACCATGTGGGTCCTGCTGAGCCGACGCGTCCGCGTCTGGCTGGTCTTCGCCCTCGCCCTGCCGCTGCTCGCCCGCGCCGCCACCCGCACCGCGGACCGGCTCGAGGACCACCGCGGCCACCGCACCCGCGGCACCCGGCTGCTGCGGCGCGTCGGCCGGTTCGCCGGGAAGCGGGCCCGCCCCGACCGCACGGGGACCCTGCACAAGACCGCGGACGTCCTGCGCCACCGCACCGACGCCGGGGTCCTGCACCACCTGGCCGACACCCTCGACGACGTCGCCGCCCCCGTCGAGGACGAGCCCGCCCCCACCCGGCGCCGGCGCCTGCTGCGCCGCCGCTGACCGACCCCGACCGCGAACCACCACCACTCACCGGAGGAGAAACACCATGGCCGAGAACACCACCCCCAGCACGGACCCCGCCGCCCGCACCGGCAGCAGCACCCCGGCGAAGAAGCAGAAGACCGGGCGCGGCGCTGCCGCCACCGCCGGGCTCGTCGTCGGCGCCGTCCTGACCATCCTGCTGGTCATCTTCATCGTGCAGAACGGGGAGGACGTGACGCCGGAGTTCCTGACGTTCACCCTCCCGACGCTGGCCCTCGGCGTCTACCTGCTGCTGGCGGCGGCCGTGGGCATCGTCATCGCCCTGCTCGTCACCGGCACCCGCAAGATCACCAAGAAGCTCTGAGCACCGAGGAGGCCCCGCCGACGACCGCGTCGTCGGTGGGGCCTCGTCACGCCTGCGTCGACGGGCCTCGTCACGCCTGCGGAGCCCGGGCCAGCGCCCGGCCGGCCTGACGTCCGCTGAACAGGCACCCGCCGAGGAAGGTGCCCTCCAGCGAGCGGTAGCCGTGCACGCCACCGCCACCGAAGCCCGCGATCTCCCCCGCGGCCCACAGCCCGCCGACGGGCGCGCCGTCCGTGCCGAGCACCCGGCCGTCGAGGTCGGTCTGCAGGCCGCCCAACGTCTTCCGGGTGATGACGTGGAGCTTGACCGCGATCAGCGGGCCCGTGGCCGGGTCCAGGATGCGGTGGGGCGCGGCCGTGCGGGCCAGCTTCTCCCCCAGCGAGCGCCGCGAGTTGTGGATCGCGGTGACCTGCAGGTCCTTGCTGAACGTGTTGCCCAGCTCGCGGTCCCGCGCCTCGACCTGCCGGCGGATCGTCGCCTCGTCGAGCAGCGGCTCCGGCGTGAGCGCGTTCATCCCCGCGACGAGCTCGGCGAGGGTGTCGGCGACGACGAAGTCCTCGCCCCGGTCCTTGAAGGCCTCGACCGGGGCTGCCGCGCCGGGCCGGACCCGCCCGAGGGTGAGCCGCAGGTCCTTGCCGGTGATGTCGGGGTTCTGCTCGGAGCCCGACAGCGCGAACTCCTTCTCGATGATCTTCTGGGTGAGCACGAACCAGGAGTGGTCGAACCCCGTGTCCTGGATGGCCTGCAACGTGCCCAGGGTGTCGTGGCCGGGGAAGTTCGGGGCGGGGAAGCGGCGCCCGCGGGCGTCGAACCACAGCGACGACGGCCCGGGGATGATCCGGATGCCGTGGTCGGCCCAGATCGGGTCGTGATTTATGACGCCCTCGGTGTAGTGCCACATCCGGTCGGCGTTGACGACGCGCCCGCCCGCGGCCTCGGTGATGCCCAGCATGCGGCCGTCGACGTGCTCGGGCACCCCCGAGAGCATGGTGGCCGGGGGCGGACCCAGCCGGGCCGGCCACGCGGCGCGGACCAGGTCGTGGTTGCCGCCGAGCCCGCCCGCCGCCACCAGCACGGCCGGGGCGTGGTGGGAGAAGGTGCCCACCTCGGTGTGCGGGCTGGGAGCACCCCGCTCGGCGTCGCTGGGCTCGAGGACCGCGCCGGACACCCCGGTCACCACCCCGTCGCGGACCACCAGCTCGTCGACCCGGTGCCGGAACCGCAGCTCCACCAGCCCGGCGGCCTGCGCGGCCCGGACCCGCCGCTCGAACGGGGCCAGCACCCCCGGCCCGGTGCCCCAGGTGAGGTGGAACCGGGGCACGGAGTTGCCGTGACCGTCGGCGAGGTGGCCCCCGCGCTCGGCCCACCCGACGATGGGGACCCACCGCACCCCCTGGGCGTGCAGCCAGTCCCGCATCTCCCCCGCGGCGAAGTCCAGGTAGGCCTGCGCCCACCGCGCACCCCAGTGGTCCTCGCCCGCGGGGTCGTCGGGGTCGCGGTCGAAGCCTGCGGTGCCCCACCAGTCCTGCCGGGCGAGCGCGGCGCTGTCGCGGATGCGCATGCGGCGCTGCTCGGGGGTGTCGACCATGAACAGCCCACCCAGGGACCAGAACGCCTGACCGCCCAGGTCCTGCTCGGGCTGCTGGTCGAGCAGCAGCACCCGCCGTCCCGCGTCGGCCAGCTCGGCCGTGGCCACCAGGCCCGCCAGCCCGGCGCCCACCACGATCACGTCCGCGTCCACCCGTGCCTCCTCGCCCGTGGGCTCACCGTGCGCGCGCCCACCGTGCGCGGGCCCACCGTCCGGGCGTCGAGCCTCCCCGGTGGCGGGTCGCCCGGCAACGACGCGGTGGTGCGGGCCCCTCCTCGGCGCCGGCTAGTCGGCGTCGGAGCGGGCGTGGGTGCCCGCCTCGGGGTGCAGCAGCGCGCCGGAGTCGTAGACGGTGGTGAAGTCGGTGACGGCGTCGTCGGAGAACTCGATGATCGTCACCCCGGTGTACGACGCGGACTGCCCGCCCTTCAGGCGCACGTCGCTGCTCCACTCCAGGGCGGCGCGGTCCCCGGTCTCGGTGACCCGGGTGAAGGTGGTGCTGACCTCCTCGAACTGCTCGAGGTACTGGGTGAAGAGGGCGTCGATGCCGTCGGGGCCCTGCCGGGTGCCGCGCCCGTCGATGCTGCGCACCGGGGCGTCGTCGGCCACCAGGGCGGTCATCGCGTCGGTGCTCCGGTCGGAGTCGACGGAGTGCAGGGCGTCCACGAACCGCTGGACGAGGGGTGAGTCGGGGGTGATCTCCATGCCGTGACGGTGGCACGCACGGCCGCCGCCCGCAGCGCAGGCAGTGGCGGCGCCGACCGCGGTGACCGGCCCGTCACACCTCAGCCGGGGCTCAGCACGGACAGCAGCTCCAGCTTCTCCTGGCTCTCGCTGCCCGGCACGGCGGTGTAGACGAGCAGCGCGTGGGACTGCTCCGCGTCGTGCAGCACCTGGCACTGCAGCTCCAGCACCCCGACGTCGGGGTGGACGAGGCGCTTGCCCTCCCGCGGCCGCAGCCCGACCTCGTGGCGTGCCCACAGCCGGCGGAACTCCTCGCTGCGCCCCTGCAGGTCCTCGGCCATCCGGGCGGCCCGGGACCCGCTGCCGCGCACCGCGACCACGCTGCGCAGCCCCGAGGCCCACGTGCGGGACAGGTGCTCGTGGTCGTCCGGGTGGTAGCGGTCGCGGGACGACGGGTCGGTGAACCAGCGGTACCCCAGGCTGCGCGCCGGCCCGCTGCGCGCCCGGGCGTCACCGAGCAGCGCCACCCCCAGCCGGGTCTGCCGCAACGTCTCCCCCAGCTCGGTGACGACCTCGGCCGGGGTGTCGTCGAGCCGGTCGAGGATGCGCTGCAGGCCGGGGCTGACGTGGCGGCTCTCCGCGCCCCGCGGCGGCGGGTGGTGGCCCGCGAGCCGGTAGAGGTGGTCGCGCTGGTCCAGCGACAGGTGCAGGCCCTGGGCGATCGAGGCCACCATGCCCACCGACGGCTGCGGACCCCGCTGCCGCTCGAGGCGGGCGTAGTAGTCGGTGGACATGTGGGCGAGCGCCGCCACCTCCTCGCGGCGCAGCCCGCTCGTCCGCCGCCGCTGGCCGCGGGGCAGCCCGACGTCGGCCGGCTGCAGGGACTCCCGGCAGTGGCGCAGGAAGTCCGCCAGCCCGCTGCGGTCGATCTCCACGTGTCCTCCTCACCGCCGTCTGCCGCCCTTCCTACCGCGGTGCGGCCGCGCGGGGGAGGACCTGCTGATCCCCCGCTGAGCCCCGGCCCGGCCCCGCGAGCCTCGGACCCGTGGGCCCTGGCTCCGCCCGGGGGCTGCCCCGACGCTGGGGACGACCCCACCACCACCTCGCGAGGAGCACCCCGTGGCCCGCACCCCGACCGCCGTCACCGTCCCCGACCTCACCGGCACCCGCGCCGTCGTCACCGGCGCCAGCGACGGCCTGGGCCGTCACGTCGCCACCCGGCTCGCCGCCGCGGGCGCCGAGGTGGTCCTGCCCGTCCGCAACCCCGCGAAGGGCGCCGCGGCCCTCGACCTCGTCCGGGCCGCGGTGCCCGGCGCGGCGGTGTCCTTGCGGGAGCTCGACCTGGCGTCCCTCGCCTCGGTCGCCGCCCTGGGCGCGGCGCTGCGCGAGGAGGGCACCCCCGTCGGCATCCTCGTCAACAACGCCGGCGTCATGACCCCGCCGCAGCGGCAGACCACCGCCGACGGCCACGAGCTGCAGCTGGGCACCAACCACCTGGGCCACGCCGCCCTCGTGGGCGCGCTGCTGCCGCTGCTCGTGGCCGGCCGGGCCCGGGTGGTGTCGCAGGTCAGCGTGGCGGCGAGCCGGAACGCGGTGCGGTGGGAGGACCTCGACTGGCAGCGCGGCTACGACGGCATGCGCGCCTACGGCTCGTCGAAGATCCTGCAGGGCCTGTTCGGCCTCGAGCTCGACCGACGCAGCCGCGCCGCCGGCTGGGGCATCACCAGCAACCTCGCCCACCCCGGCGTCGCCCCCACCACGCTGCTCGACGCCCGCCCCGAGGTCGGGCGCAGCCGGCCGACGGTGGGGCGCCGCGTGATCAGCGCGCTCGCCGCCCGCGGCCTGCTCGTCGGCACCGTCGAGTCCGCGGCGCTGCCCGCGCTGGTCGCGGCCACGGACCCGGCGCTGGACGGCGGGCGCTTCGTCGGGCCCCGCGGTCCCGGTCACCTGGGCGGGGCACCGGCGGAGCAGGCCCTCTACGGACGGCTGCGCGGCGAGGCCGACGCTGCCCGGGCGTGGGACGCCTCCCTCGCGCTGCTCGGGCTGACGACGCTCGAGCAGGCGGCAGCGGCCCGCTGAGCCGGGCGGCGCTGCGCGACCGCGCGCCGCGGTCCAGGGTGGGGCGGTGACCTCCCCCGCTGCCGTCCCGTCCACCTCCGACCCGTCCGCGCCCGTGGTCGTCGTCACCGGCGCCAACGGTCTCGTCGGCGCCCGGGTGTGCGCCGCCCTGGCCGAGCGGGGGGCCGCCGTCCGTGCCGTGGTCCGCCGCGCGGGCACCGCGCCTGCGCTGCCCGGGGTGCAGGAGCTCGTGGGCGACGTCGCCGACGCGGGCCTCGCGGCCACCGCCGTGGCGGGGGCGCAGGGCGTGGTCACCACCGTGCACCCGATGGGCAGCGACCGGGAGACCCAGCACCGGGTGGGGGTCGAGGCGACCGCCGGCCTGGCCCGGGCGGCGGCCGCGGCCGGCGTGGAGCGGTTCGTCCACGTGTCCACGGCCGCGGTGTACCAGCGGACCCCGGACACGGGCGACGTCGACGAGTCGGGCCCGCTGGTCGCGGACGACGCCGGCGACTACCCCGTGACCAAGCGCGACGCGGAGGCGGCCCTGGCCGCGGTCGACGGGCTGACCACCGTGCTGCTGCGCCCGCCGATGATCCTCGGCCCCGGTGACACGTCGGTGTGGAACACGCTGCGACCCAACGCCATACGGGAGGACGAGCAGGCCCGTGCCGCGGTGCCGGAGCAGACCTTCGCCTGGGTGCACGTCGACGACCTGGCGGCCCTGGCCGCCGCCGTGGCCACCGGCGAGGTCGCGGCGGGCACCGATCCCGAGCAGGGCCCGGTCGCCGGCGGCACCACCGCGGTGACGGTGGCCGCGCCCCCGGACCGCATGCGGTCCTACGTCGAGACCGTCACGGACGCACTGGGTGTCGAGCCGGTGTGGCAGGACGGACCGGCGTGGACCGGCACCCTGCTCGCCGACCGCGCCCGCGCGTGGGGGTGGACCCCGGCCGTGGGGGTCGACGAGGCGCTCGCCGAGGTCCGGGACGGGCTGCGCTGATGGCCGGGATGCGCCGCCGTGCCCGCCGCGCCGCGCCGGGGCTCGACCTCGACAACCTCCGCACCGTCGCGGCCGCCTCCGCAGCGGTGGTGACCGCGGCGCAGGCCGGCACGGCCGTGCTCGCGCTGCGCAGCGGCCGCCGCGACTACGCCGACGCCGTGTGGGGCCCGGGGCTGGCGGCCGTCGCCGTGACCGGGGCGCTGGTGGGCCGCGGCGACCCGTGGCGCCGCTGGACGCTGGCCGCAGCGGCCACCGGCTGGGCCGCACGGCTGGAGAAGCAGATGCTGGGGCGGTTGCGCGGCAGCGACTCCGAGGACCCGCGCTACACCGAGTTCCTCGACGGGGACCCGACCCCGAAGGTGCTGGCCAAGGTGTTCCTCACCCAGGGTGTCTCGCAGCTGGTGGTGTCCCTGCCGGTGCAGCTGGCGGCCGCCTCGGCCCTGCCCCGGTCGGGCCGACGCTGGCTCGCGCCCGCCGGGATCGTGATCATGGTCGGCGGCGCCGTGGTGGAGGCGGTGGCCGACCGGCAGAAGCGCGCGTTCACGGCCGCGGACGACAGCGACTTCGACGGCGACAAGCCCGACGTCCTCGACACCGGGCTGTGGGGGCTGTCGCGGCACCCGAACTACCTGGGTGACTCGATCGTCTGGGACGGCGCCTACCTCGCGGCCGCCGCGTCCGCCCCGGCGGCGTGGACGCTGCCCGCGCCGGCGCTGATGTCCTACCTGCTGATGTTCGCCACCGGCGCGAAGCGCACCGAGGCGCGCATGGAGGACCGGCCCGGGTACCGGGACTACCAGCAGCGGGTGCCGTTCTTCTTCCCGGTGCCCGGCCGCAGCAGCTGATCCGTGTGTGATTACTGCACCCAGGACGCGAGGTCCCGTTCACAGACGGCGATGCCCCGGACGGACCCCGTGCCGACGTCCCGGGCACTGGTCACCGACGACGACGTCGAGCTGACCACCGGCCTGCCCTGACGGGGGCTCCGACCGCGGTCGGCCGGACCGTGCTCGAGTGGCGCCGCGGACCAAGATCATGTCCGCTGGGGCCCGACGCCGGGGTGTGCCCGGTGTCCCCGCACGACCGACGCGAGGAGCGCACCCGGTGCGAGCAGTGACGTGGCAGGGCAAGCGGGACGTCCGGGTCGAGACCGTCCCCGACCCCGAGATCATCGAGCCGACGGACGCGATCGTGAAGATCACGACCACCAACATCTGCGGGTCCGACCTGCACCTCTACGAGACGCTGGGCGCGTTCATGGGTCAGGGCGACATCCTGGGCCACGAGCCCATGGGCGTGGTGGAGGAGGTCGGCCGTGACGTCACCGGCCTGAGGCCCGGCGACCGGGTGGTGGTGCCGTTCCAGATCTCCTGTGGACACTGCTGGATGTGCGAGCGCGGTCTGTTCACCCAGTGCGAGACCACCCAGGTGCGCGAGCAGGGCACGGGCGCAGCCCTGTTCGGCTTCTCCAAGCTCTACGGCCAGGTCCCCGGCGGGCAGGCCGAGTACCTGCGGGTGCCGCAGGCGCAGACCACCCACATCACGGTCCCCGAGGGGCCGCCGGACGACCGCTTCGTGTACCTCTCCGACGTGCTGCCCACCGCCTGGCAGTCCGTCGTCTACGCCGACACCCCCGCCGGCGGGACGCTGGCCGTGCAAGGCCTGGGCCCCATCGGCGACATGGCCTGCCGCATCGCCGCTCACCAGGGGCTGCGGGTCATCGGCATCGACCGCGTCCCCGAGCGGCTCGCCCGGATGCGGGCCCGCGGCATCGAGGTGGTCGACCTGACCGAGGTCGGTGACCGCCTCGGCGAGGCCGTCCGCGACCTCACCGACGGCCGCGGCGCGGACGCCGTCATCGACGCGGTCGGCATGGAGGCCCACGGCTCCCCCGTCGCCAAGGCCGCCCAGACCGCCGTGTCCTACCTGCCGGACGCGCTCGCGGCTCCCCTGCTCAAGGTGGCCGGCGTGGACCGGCTCGGCGCCCTGCTCAGCGCGATCGACATCGTCCGCCGCGGCGGCACCATCTCGGTGATCGGCGTCTACGGCGGCGCGGCCGACCCGCTGCCCATGATCACGATGTTCGACAAGCAGCTCCAGCTGCGCATGGGCCAGGCCAACGTGCTGCGCTGGGTGCCGGAGATCCTCCCGCTGCTGGTCGACGCCGACCCCCTCGGCGTGGACGACTTCGCCACCCACCGGCTGCCCATGTCCCAGGCACCGTCGGCGTACGAGATGTTCCAGAAGAAGCAGGACGGCTGCGTCAAGGTGCTCCTGACGCCCTGACCCCGGTGGGTGCCGCGGCCCGCGGCCGGGGGGTGCCGCGTCGGGGGCCGGGCGGCCGGGGTGGGGCAGGATGGGCGACGTCCCGCCCCGCGCACCCCGGAGGAGCTCCGTGCCCGCCTCGCACCCCCCGCGACCGGTGGACCGCCGCTCCCCCCTCCCGCTGTGGGCGCAGGTCGAGGCCGACCTGACCCGTCGGATCGACGCCGGGGCCTTCGCGACCGGGTTCCCCACGGAGACCGAGTTGCGCGAGGCCTACGACGTCTCCCGGCACACCGTCCGGGAGGCGCTGCGCCGCCTGCGCACCGCCGGCACCCTCGAGTCCACCCGCGGCCGCGGCACCCGGGTCGTCGGGCCCGACGTGGAGCAGTCCCTCGGGACGCTCTACAGCCTGTTCCGGGCCGTCGAGGACCGCGGCATGACGCAGGCCAGCACCGTCCTGCGGCTGGGCACGACCACCGACCCGGACGCCGCGGCGCTGCTGCACCTGCCGCCGGACGCGCCGCTCGTCGTCCTGGAGCGGGTGCGCCACGCCGACGACGAGCCGCTGGCCCACGACGTGGTCTACCTCCCCCACGACGTCGCCGCCCCGCTGCTCGACGCCGACTTCACCCGCGCCGCCCTGTACGACGAGCTGGCGCAGCGGTGCGGGACGCAGCTGAGCTCCGGCCAGGAACGCATCACCGCGAGCCTGGCCACGCCCGAGCTGCGCGAGCTGCTGGGCGCCGGGGAGCAGCCGCTGCTGCGCGTCGACCGCACCGGGTGCGTGGGCGGGCGCACCGTCGAGACGCGCACCACCCACCTGCGCTCCGACCGCTTCGCCCTGGTCTCGCACTTCGACCGCGCCCACCCCGGCCGGTGAGCCCGCGGGCGGTGCGGCGGCGCACGCTGCTCACGGGCCTGCTCGGTGCCGGTGCGGCCGTGGCCGGCTGCTCCGCGGCCGGTCTGCGGGAGGAGGTGACCGACGTCGCCGCGCGGTTCGCCAGCCCCGGGCCCACCCCGTCCGGCGACCCCTCCGGGCCCCACCCGGTCGCGACCCCGCTGCGGCTGCCCTACGCGCCGCCCGACGGCCCGCCGACCGCCAGCACCGTCGGTGACCTCGTCGTCCCGCAGGGCGTGCCGGGCCGGCTGCCCGTCGTGGTGCTCGTCCACGGCGGGGGGTGGACCATGCCCACCGACCTGACCTACCTGTCCCCGTTGGCGGTGGACCTGGCCTCGCACGGGGTGGCCGTGTGGAACGTGGAGTACCGGCGCGTCGGGGGCGGGGGCGGTTGGCCCACCACGCTGACCGACGTGGCCGCCGCCGTGGACGCCGTCGCCGGGCTGCCCGGGCGCACCGGCCTGGCGCTGGACACCGCCGACGTGCACGTCGCGGGCCACTCCGCCGGCGGGCACCTGGCCGCCTGGGTCGCCGGGCGGGGACGGCTGCCGGCGGGCGCGCCCGGCAGCGGCCCGCTGGTCGAGGTCCGCTCGGCGCTGACCGTCGCGGGCGTGCTCGACCTGGCCCTGGCGGTGGAGCGCGGCAAGGACCGCTTCGTCCGCGGCTTCCTCGGCGGCACCCGCGACGAGTGGCCGCAGCGGTACGCCGTCGCCTCGCCGGTCGACGCGCTGCCCGTGGGCGTGCCCGTCACCGCCGTGCATGGCTCCGCCGACCTGGTCGTCTCCCCCGTCCAGTCCAGCAGCTACGTCGCCCGCGCCCGGGCCGCGGGTGACCCCGCCCGGCTGGTCGGACTGCCCGGTGTCGGCCACGCGGGCGTCGTCGACCGCGCGGACCCGGCGTGGGACCGGGTGCGCGAGCTGCTGCTGGCCCAGGTCCGCGGCCCCGCGTGAGGGTGCGACCTCAGCGCGCCAGGTAGCGGCCCGGCCGGTGGTTCATCGCGATGGTCACGTTGAGCACCGCCGCGCCGAGGACGGACGCCAGCAGCACCGGCCCGTCGACCACGAACGCCGAGACGGTCAGCACCACCAGGTCGAACGCGAGCTGCGTCCACCCCGCCCGCCAGCCGCGCTGCTCCTGCAGGTGCAGCGCCACCACCGGCGAACCCGCCGCCGCTGCCGCGGTGGCGGAACAGCACGATGAAGCCCAGCCCCAGGCTCAGCCCGGCGAACGCGGTGGCCAGCACCAGCGGCATCGACACCGCGACCACCCGGGAGAGCCACGTGGAGAGCACGGCCACCAGGGTCAGCGCGACCGCGGTCTTGCCGGTGAACTCTCACCCCAGCCGGCGCACCGCCAGCCAGGCGAACGGCACGTTGAGCACCACCAGCGCCACCCCGAGCGGGACCGGGCTGACGTAGGCGAGCAGGAACGCCAGGCCCGCCACGCCGCCGGACGCCCCGCGCACCGAGTGCAGCAGCACCACCCCCCAGGCCACGAGGAACGACCCGGTCAGCAGCGCGGCCGCGTCCTCCAGCGCGGTGTGCCGGGGCGGCAGCGACGCGCCGTCGGGGTGGCCGGGACCGGCGCTCAGCGGGGCTCCTCGCGCTGCACCCGCAGCGTCGTGATGGCGGCGGCGAGCATGTCGTAGTGCCCGGCCAGCAGCACCAGCTCCACGCACTCCCGCTCGTCGAGGTGCTCGCGCAGCCGCGACCACGCCGCGTCGTCGACGTCGCGGTCGAGCACGAGCTGGTCCACCGCGGCGAGCAGCGCGGCCTGCCGGGGGGTCCAGCCCGCGGCGTCGGGCCCGGCCGTGGTCCGCTCCACCTCGGCGGCCGTGAGCCCCGCGCCCCGGCCGATGCGCTCGTGCTGGGCCCGCTCGTAGGCCGAGCCGCGCAGGTGGGCCACGCGCAGGATCACCAGCTCGCTCTCCGCCCGGGGCAGCCGACCGCCGGGCATGAGCAGCGCGGCGAAGGCGAGCCAGCCGCGGAACAGCCGCTTGTGCCTGCCCAGGGTGAGGAACAGCGTCATCGGCGCCGTGCCCGCCAGCCGGCCACCGGCCCGCGACATCAGCCAGGCGACCACGCCGACCTCGCCGAGGCGGCCCGGGCGCACCCGCGGCGTGCTCACCGCCAGCTCCGGGCGGCGCGGTCGACCGAGCGGTTCACCCGGTCCATGGCCAGGGCGTAGACCGACGGCAGGTGGCGCTGCAGCGCGTGCAGCGCCCGGGTGTCGGGCGAGGTGAACACCAGGTACCGGCGCGCGAGCATGCCGGCCACGATGCGCTCGGCCGCCGTCTCCGCGGAGACCGCGCTGCGCTCGAACCGCGCCCGCAGCCGGCGGAACCCGTCGCTGGAGGTGTCCACCCCAGCGACGGTGACCGAGCCCGTGATCGGGGTCCGCACCGCGCCGGGGCACACCAGGGTGACGGCGATGCCGTGGCGGGCGAGGTCGAAGCGCAGCACCTCCGAGACGCCCCGCAGGCCGAACTTGGCGGCGCTGTAGGGGGCGTGCCAGGGCAGGCCGACGAGCCCGGCCGCGGAGGAGACGTTGACCAGGTGGCCGCGCCGCCCGGCGCGGATCATGGCCGGGACGAAGGCGTCGATGACGTGGATCGGGCCCATCAGGTCGACCTCGACCACCCCGCGCCACAGCTCGAGGGTGAGGTCCTCCACCCGGCCCCAGGTGGCGATGCCGGCCACGTTCATCACCGCGTCGACGGCCTCGACCCGCCCGTGCACCGCGGCGGCGAGGGCGGCGACCTGCGCCGGGTCGGCCACGTCCGCCGGGTGCGTGGTCTCGACCCGGCCGCCGGCGGCCACGACCGCGTCGCGGGTGGCCTCGAGCCCGGCGACGTCCCGGTCGGTCAGGTGCAGCCGGGCACCCGCCGCGCCGAGCTGCTCGGCGACCGCCCGGCCCATCCCGCTGGCCGCCCCGGTGACGAGGACGTGCATCCCGGCGGGGTCGGGGGTGCGCCGGCGCAGCCTCACGTCTCGTCCTGCGTCGCGGCGGGGGCACGGGAAGTCACCGCCCCAGTCTCGCAGCGGACCCGCCGACGGTGGGGCGGTGGGTGCGCCGGTCCCCGCGCCGCGGTGAACCATCGGTAAACTATTCGCAAACACCCGGTGCTGCGGGTGCGTACCTCGGGGGAGGACGACGGATGGATCCGCGCCACCCGGTCCGCGTCGCCCGCGACCTGGTCCGCCGCTTCGGGCTCGTGGAGGCCGAGCTGGCGCAGCTGCGCGCGCGGGTCGAGGACGCGCACGCCCGGACGGTGCACCTCGAGGACCGTGCCGTGCGGGCCGAGGAGCAGCTGGCGCAGCGGGACGCCGCCCTCGGTACCGCCCTGGCCGAGCTGCGCGCGGTGGGCAACCTGGCGGCGGCCCGGGCCACGCTGCGCGGGCGCACCACCTGAGTGGTCTTCCTGGTCCACCACGTCGAGGCGTGGGACAGCCTGCACGAGCTGGTCGAGGAGATGGTGCGGGCCCGCGACTTCGACCCGGTGGTCGTCTCCTGCCCGCGGCACTTCCACGGCGACGACGGGTTCGTCGGGGAGGACCGCGTGCACCGCGGGCTGTCCGAGCGCGGCGTGGCGCACCTGCGGGCGGGCGGCGCCGCCGACGGGGACGTGCTCGCGCTGGTCCGCTCGCTGGACCCCGACCTCGTCTTCCGGCAGTCGCAGTGGGACGCCGACGTGCTGCCGGAGCTGCACGCCGAGCGCCTCGGCTTCGCCCGGCTCTGCCTGGTGCCGTACGAGACGGTCAACCTCGTCGTCAACGCCGACCCGCCCGGGGTCACCAACAGCGCCGTCGACAGCCCGTTCCACCGCGCCGCCTGGCTGGTCACGTGCGCCGACGACGGGGCGCTCCGCGTCGCCGCCCGTGACGGGGCCCGCGGCGGCGAGCAGTTCGCCGTCGTCGGGCACCCCAAGGTCGACCGGCTGCGGTCCGCCGAGCCGCGCTGGCCGCTCGACCGTCCCCACCGGGCCCGGCGGCCCCGGGTCGTGTGGTCGGCCCACCACAGCATCGGGCGCGGGTGGGCCGACTTCGGGACGTTCCCCGCCGTGGCCGAGCAGGCCCTCGGGTGGGCCAGGGCCCGGCCGGACGTGGACTTCGTCCTCATGCCCCACCCCGCCCTGACGCCCTACACCGCCACGGCCGACTCGCCCTTCTCGGCGGTGCGGCTGCGGGACTGGCGGCGGCGGTGGGAGTCGCTGCCGAACACCGTCGTCGCCGAGACCGGGGACTACGCGCCCCTGCTCGCGGCGTGCGACGTGGTGGTCACCGACGGGCTGAGCATGCTCGTGGAGCCCCAGGTCGTCGGCCGGCCCGTCGTGTTCCTGGATCGCGAGGGCCACCGCCCGTTCACCGCCGCCGGGGAGCTGGTGCGGGCCGGGGTGCACGGCGTGCGCACCCTCCCCGAGGCCCGCGACACCGCCACCCCGTTCCTGGCCGGGCACCCGGACCCGTTGCGCGAGCGGCAGCGTCGCACCGTCGCAGAGCTCTTCGGGTCCGGGCGCAGCGTCGACCGGCTGCTGGCCGTGCTGCGCGACCGCATCGCGGCGGAGCGCGGCGACCCGCCCGCGCCGGTGCCCGGCTGGCCCCCGGCCCGGCGCGCCGGCGCCGGCTGAGCGGGGCCGAGCGCGCCACCCCCGCCGCGGCCCCGGTGCTCGTGCCGCGGCGCCGCGCGCGGCTCGCTACGGTCCGGCCATGACCTCGCGCCCCGACGAGCCCGACCTGTCCCAGGCCACCCGGGAGGAGCTCGTCGCGCTCGCCCGGCAGCGCGACCTGCCCGGTCGCAGCCGGATGAGCAAGGACCAGCTGCGCGAGGCGCTGGAGCAGCGGGCCCGTGACGACGTGGGCGCCCGCTCCGGCACCCGCAGCGGTGCCGCCGGGGGCAGCGACGAGTCCCGCCCCGCCCGGGGTGACGCCGGTGACCGCCGCGAGGTCTTCGCCGCCCTGGCCGCCGCCCGGGCCCGTGGCGAGATGGTGGTGCTGCCCCGGATGCTCACCGGCGACGACCGGCGCCAGCACGTGCGCCAGACCATCCGGGAGGACCACCACCACCGCATCGCGGGCGCGGAGGTCGAGGCGCAGCGCAAGTTCGACAAGCTCGCCGGGTCGGTCTTCTCGTTCTTCCGCGGCACCGCGCTGCTGTTCTACCGCGACATGGCCGGCGAGGACGCGTGGATGCCCACCGTCCTGGCCCTCGGCGACGTCCACCCCGAGAACTTCGGCGTGATGCCCGACCAGGACGACGTGCCCATCTTCGGGCCGAACGACTTCGACGAGGCGTTCTACGCCCCGTTCACCTGGGACCTCAAGCGGGGCGCGACCGGGTTCCTGCTGGCCTCCGCCGAGGAGGGCGAGGACCGCGACGACGGCCGCCGCATCGTCCGCGCCTTCCTCTCCGGCTACGTCGACGCGGTGGCGCGCTTCGCCTCCCGCGGCACCGAGAAGGACACCCAGGTGCGGCAGGACAACGCCCCCAAGCTGATCCGCACGCTCATCCAGGACGCCCTCGAGCCGCGCGAGGAGTGGCTGGCGCGCAAGTACACCGACGAGCACGCGACGGGCTTCCGGGCGGACGACGAGCACGTGCCGATCACCCACCGGCGCGAGGAGTTCCAGGCGCTGCTCGACCGCTACGTGCGCGACAACGACATCACCGTGCCGGAGCGGGCGGGACGCATGCGGGTCAAGGACGTCTGCGAGCGCAAGGGCCAGGGGACGGCGTCGCTCGGGCTCGACCGCTACTACCTCATGGTCGAGGGCCCGCGCCGCGACGGCACCGACGACCTGCTGCTCGAGGTCAAGCAGGCCCGCCGCTCCGCCCTCGACGGCCTGGTGCAGGAGTCGCCGTACGTGGTGGACGGCCGCGGGGAGCGCATCGCGCACGCCCAGCGGGTGCACCTGGTGCGCGGCGACCGGTTCTACGGCTACGCCGAGCTCGACGGCACCAGCTACATGGTCCGGGAGCGCGCGCCCTACCGCGACGACATCGACCTCGACGACCTCTCCGGCAAGCAGTGGCGCAAGTACGCGGCGATCTGCGGGGCGTCGCTCGCCCAGGCGCACGCCGGGTCCGACGAGGCGGGCCTGGTGGACCACGACGTCGAGCCGGCCATCCTCGACGCCGTCGGCAACCGCGAGCTGTTCGTCGACGACGTGCTGCGCTTCGCCGAGGCCGCGGCGGACCGGGTGGCCGCCGACCACGAGCACTTCCGGGCCGACCACGCGCTCGGTGCGTTCCGCAGCGTCACGGCGGTGTACCGGTGAGCGGGGAGGGGCCGGCGCCGGTGCGCGTGGAGCGCGACGGGCACCTCGCCGTCGTCGTGCTGGAGAACCCGCCGCTGAACCTGTTCGACGAGACCGTCTTCGCCGCCTGGGAGAGGGTGGTCGACGAGCTGGGCGTGCTGACCGACCCGGCGCGCGACGACCGCGCCCGGGCGGTGCTCGTCGAGGCCCGCGGGCGGGTCGTCTCCGCCGGGGTCGACGTGCACCAGTTCGCCGACGTCGCCGCGGGCAGGGACCCGGTCGGCACCGGGGCCGCGCTGTGGGACAGGCTGATCCGGCTGCCGCAGGCGCTGGAGGACCTGCCCGTGCCCACGGTGTTCGCCGCCCACGGGCTCACGCTCACCGCGGCGTTCGAGCTGGCGCTGGCCTGCGACCTGCTCGTCGCGGCCGAGTCCGCGTCCTTCGGCCTCGTCGAGGTCGTCGTCGGGCTCACCCCGTCGATGGGCGGGCCGCAGCGCCTGACCGAGCGGGCCGGCCCCGCCCGGGCCCGCGAGCTCGTGCTCACCGGGGAGCGGTTCCCCGCCGCCACGCTCGAGCGATGGGGCGTGGTGAACCGGGTGCTGCCCGACGACGGGTTCGCCGCGGCCGCCCGGGACCTCGCGCACCGGCTCGCGGCCGGGCCCACCCGGGCGCACGCCGCGACGAAGCAGCTGGTGGCCACCGCGGCGCGCGACGGGGTGCGGGCCGCGGACGCCCGCACCGGGGCGGTGTCCGGCGCGCTGTTCGACACCGACGACCTGCGCGGTGCGGTGGCGTCGTTCCTCGCCGACGGCCCGGGTAAAGCGTCGTACACGGGTCGTTGACCTGCTCTTTAGTTACGCGCACTACACACTTGTGTGCTGGACTGCTCTGCACCCGGTCGACACCCAGGACCGGCTCACGAGAGCGAGACGACGTGCGCGCATCACCACGACGCAGGAGCACCCGCACCGCCGCGGGGGTGGCCGTCACCGCCGCCCTGGCGCTGGCCGTGGGGGGAGCGACCACGGCCGCAGCCGGCCCCTCCCGGGCCGCCCTGGCCGACAGCCAGCCGAGCTGGGCGGTACCCGCCGCGCTGCTGGCCCCGACCCCCGCCGACACCCCCGTCACGGCCCGGGTCTACCTGCCCTGGCGGGACCCGGCCGGCCTCGCCGCGACCACCGCGGCCGTCACCACCCCCGGCAGCCCGGACTACGGCAAGTACCTCACCCCGGAGCAGTTCCAGGCGCGGTTCGCCCCGGCCCAGCGTGACGCCGACGCCGTGGCGCGGTGGCTGACCGGCGCGGGCCTCACCGTCGTCGACACCCCGGCCGACCGCCAGTACGTCGCGGTCCAGGGCACCGCCGCCCAGGCCGAGACGGCCTTCGCCACCACCCTGGGCGAGTACTCCGCGTTCGGCACCACCCTGCGCTCGCCCGAGACGGCCCCCAGCGTGCCCGCCGCCCTGGCCGGCACGGTGAGCGCGGTCGTGGGCCTGGACGAGGGCGCGAGCGTGTCGCCCCAGGCCACCCCGCAGGGCGAGGCACCGGACGGCACCACCCCGGCCAAGGTCGCCGCCCCCGGCGTCGGCTTCCGCGTCGGCACCCCCTGCTCGACCTCGTGGGGCGAGAAGACGGTCACCCTGCCCACCGCGGTCGACGGCAGCACCGTCAAGCCCCTGGCCCCCTGCGGGTACACCCCGGCGCAGGTCCGCGGCCTGTACGGCCTGGGCTCGGCCGACACCGGCGCGGGCCAGACCGTCGCCTTCGTCGGCGCCAACGCCAGCCCCACCATCACGCAGGACGTCACCCAGTACTCGCGGCTGCACAACCTGCCCGACCCGCAGATCCAGCAGATCGTGCCGCCGGGCATCTTCCAGCACCCGACGACGCCCAAGAACGACCCGGGCGCGTTCTTCGGCGAGCAGACCCTCGACGCGGAGGCCATCCACACCACCGCCCCCGCGGCCAAGCTGCTCTACGTGGCCTCGTCGAACGCCAACCAGGACTTCGACCGCAGCGTCAGCGAGGTCGTCAAGAAGCACCTCGCCTCGATCCTGTCCATCAGCTACGGCTTCCGCGGCGAGGCCGTCCCGCAGGGCTTCGTCAACAGCCTGAACGGGATCTTCGCCCAGGCGGCCGCCACCGGGATCGGCGTCTTCGTCTCCAGCGGTGACGGCGGCGACGAGCTCGACGCGCTCGGCCGGACCTCGGTCGACTTCTACGCCAACTCCCCCAACGTCACCGCCGTCGGCGGCACGTCCGCCGCCATCGTCGCGGGGTCCGGCGGGTCGGTCTTCCCCAGCGGCGGCCGGGCCGCGGCCATCCCCGCCGCGTCGTCCGCGTCCGGCGGCGGCATCTACGGCATCGACGACCCCGCCAACCCGGTGAACCAGCCCGGCTGGACGCGGTCGTTCGAGGTCGGCTGGCAGACCGGCTTCCGCGCCGCCGAGGGCACGCTGGCCCCGCTGCCCGCGGGCACGGCCCTGCCCACCGCGACGCAGTACGCGTTCACCGGCACCGTCGACACCGGCACGCCCAGCTTCTTCGGCGGGGGCGGTGGCGGCATCAGCACCGTCTTCCCCCAGCCCAGCTACCAGCAGGGCATCACCGACGGGGCGCGCGACGGCACCACCGGGGCGAACGGCACCACCGGGCGTGCGGTGCCGGACATCTCGGCCCTGGCCGACCCCAACACCGGGTTCCTCGTCGGGCAGACCCAGCAGTTCAGCAACGGCACCTACTACGACGAGTACCGCATCGGCGGCACCTCGCTGGCGGCGCCGCTGATGGCGGGCATGGCCGCGGTCGCGAACCAGAAGGCCGGGCGTGACCTGGGCTTCCTCAACCCGCGCATCTACGCGGCGTACCGGCAGGCCCCGGCCACGATCTACGACGTCGACGAGGCGGACCTGAGCAGCCCCGCCGAGTTCGGCACCACGCCGGACGTGTTCCGGGTCAACTACACCGACTCGGAGTCCGCGGCGGGCGGGCGCACCTACAGCGTCCGCGTGCTCGAGTCCCCGGCGCAGAGCCTGCAGTCGGTGCGCGGCTACGACACCGCCACCGGCGTCGGGTCGCCGAAGGACGCGAGCTTCCTCAGCGCCCTGGGCACGGTGACGCCGCTGCCCTACACCCCGGACCCGCGCTCGCCCAAGGTGAGGTAGTCCCGGACGTCCCACGGGGCGGGCGCCGGCCGGTGACGGTCGGCACCCGCCCCGCGGTGCGTCGGGTGGGAGGGGCTCAGCCGGAGGTGAAGGCGTTGCCCTCGTCGTCGTCCCGGCCCCCGCGGGTGCCGAAGGCGCGCATGAGGGTGCCGATGGTCGCGTCGTACGCCGCCGGCGCCACCCCGAAGGCCGCGCTGATGACCTTGTTCGCCGCCCCGCCGAGCGCGTCGACGTCGTGCTCGCGGCCCGGCTTGCGCACGGCGGCGGCGATCTCCACCGCGACGTGCTCCGGGCTCGTGGACGGCGGCGGGGTCGAGCCGCCCCGGCCGCCCGTCGAGGACGCCCGCTCGTAGATCTCGGTGCGCACCGAGCCGGGGGCCACGGTGGTCACGTGCACGTGGGGCAGGTCCCGGTTCTCCTGCTGCAGCACCCGCACCAGGCCGCGCAACCCCCACTTCGACGTCACGTAGGCCCCCATCAGGGGCACCGCGACCCGGCCCAGCAGGGAGCCGACGAGCACCAGCGTGCCCGCCTCCTGGGCCCGGAACACCGCCAGCGACGACCGCGCCACGTTGGCCGCGCCGACGAGGTTGACGGCGATGACCTGGTCGAACGTCTCGGCGGGGGTCTCGGTGTGGCTGCCGTAGGCGGTGATGCCTGCGACGTTGACGACCGTGTCGAGCCGGCCGAACCGCTCGACGGCGCGGGCCACGGCGGCGTCGACCTGGTCGGCGTGGGCGACGTCGGTGACGACGACCTCGACCTCGGCCCCCGACGCCTCGCAGGTGCGGGCGGTCTCGGCCAGCTGGTCGGCCGACCGCGCGCACAGCACCAGGGCGGCGCCGCGGCGGGCGAAGAGCTGCGCGGTGGCCCGGCCGATGCCGGACGACGCCCCGGTCACGAGCACGACGGGGCGGGACCGGGCGGGGGTGGCACGGGGCACCCCCGCAGTCTGGCGGTGCTCGCGGTGGCCTGCTCGGTGGCTCAGGCGGGGCGGGAGCCCAGCGTCACCCGCACCGTCCGCTCCGGCCGGGCCAGCGCGACGTCGACCTCCTGCCCGGGGGCGGCGGCGCGCAGCGCGGCGGCCAGCGAGTCGCCGTCGCGCACCACCCGCTCCCCCAGCCGGGTCACCACGTCCCCCGCGGCCAGCCCGGCCCGGTCGGCGGGGCCGCCGGGCACGACCGAGGCCACGGTGGCGCCGCCCCCGGGGGTGCCGAAGCCGTTGGGCCCCGGCGGGGCGAGCCCCAGCCCGAGCACGGCCTGGGTGGCCGTGCCCGCCTGCACCAGCTCGTTGGCCAGCCGGGTCAGCTGGTCGACGGGGATGGCGTAGGAGACCCCGGCGTACCCGGTGGGCGGGGCGGGGGCCTGCCCGGCCGCGGCCGCCTCGGGGTCCGCGGGCGGCACCACGGTGAGCCCCACGAGCTGCCCGGCCCGGTTGACCAGCGCGCCCCCGGAGCTGCCCGGGTTCACCGCGGCGTCGGTCTGCACCGCGTCGAGCACGGTCAGCCGGCCCCGGCCCGTGACGTCCGTGCGGACCGCCCGGGCCAGCGCGGAGACGATGCCCTCGCTGGTGGTGCCGGCCAGCCCCAGCGGCGAGCCGACGGCCACCACGTCCTGGCCCACGGCCAGCGTGGCCGAGCTGCCCAGCGGCACCGGGGTCCGCGGCGCCCCGTCGTCGGTCTTGACCACGGCGAGGTCCGCCTCGGGGGCCCGGCCGACGAGGGTGGCGGTCGAGGAGGTGCCGTCGGGGAAGCTGACCCGCAGGCCCTGCGAGCCGGCGGTGACCCCGGCCGCCACGACGTGGTCGGTGGTGACGACGAGCCCGTCGGCGCTGAGCACCACCCCGGAGCCCTGGCCGCTGCTGCGCCCGGCGACGGCGTCGACCCGCACCACCCCGGGGGCCACCCGCGCGGCGAGCTCGGGCAGGTCCAGCGCGGGCTCGGGCTCGAACCGGGTGGGCCCGGTGAGCACGGGTCCGACGGCGAGGGGCGTGTCCGCCGCGGCCCGGTCGCGGAGCACCACGAGACCGCCGCCGTACCCGCAGGCCGCCAGGGCCGCGGCGGCGAGCACGACGGCGAGCGGACGGGCCCCGCCACGACCAGCGCTCTGCCCCTCACCCCGCCGACCGGCACCGTCCGAGCCCACGCCGGACAGTCTGGCGCGCGGGAGGGCCCGGCGCACCGGGGCGCGGGCCTCGACGCCGCCCGTCCCCGGGGGCGAGACTGGCCCGGCGTGCTCACCGCCGAGCACCCGCCGACGAGGAAGGCCGTCACCGATGCCGAGCCCCACCGCAGCGCCCGACTCCGCCACCGAGCGCTACCGCGCCGCCCGGGACCTGCTGCTGCGCCACCGCACCGACTACGACGCCGCCCGCGCCGAGTTCACCTGGCCCACCTTCGACGGCCCGTTCTGCTGGGCGATCGACTGGTTCGACGCCACCGCCCGCGGCAACGACGCGACCGCGCTGTGGATCGTCGAGGAGGACGACGACGCGGACGACCCGGGCACGCGGTACAGCTTCGACGCGATGGCCCGGCGCTCCGACCAGGTGGCGGACCTGCTCGAGGCCGCCGGGGTGGGCAAGGGCGACCGGGTGCTGCTCATGCTGGGCAACCAGGTCGAGCTGTGGGAGTCGCTGCTGGCCATCGCCAAGCTCGGGGCCGTCATCATGCCGACCACCACCGCGCTGGGACCCGCCGACCTCACCGACCGGGTGGAGCGCGGCCGGGCCGTGCACGTCATCGCCAACGCCGCCGACGCGGCCAAGTTCGAGGCGGTCCCCGGCAGCTACGGCCGCACCGCCGTCGGTGGCGACGTCCCCGGGTGGGGCCGCTACACCGACGCCGACGACCAGCCGGGCACGGTGCGCACCTCGGTGACGCAGCCCGACGACACGCTGCTGGTGTACTTCACCTCGGGCACCACGAGCCGGCCCAAGCTGGTCGAGCACAGCCAGGTCAGCTACCCCGTCGGGCACCTGTCCACGATGTACTGGATCGGCCTGCAGCCCGGCGACGTGCACCTCAACATCAGCTCCCCCGGGTGGGCCAAGCACGCGTGGAGCAACGTGTTCGCGCCCTGGATCGCCGGGGCCACGATCTTCATCTCGAACTACACCCGCTTCGACGCCGCCCGGCTGCAGGACCAGCTGCGCCGCTGCGGCGTGACGACCTTCTGCGCCCCGCCGACGGTGTGGCGCATGCTCATCCAGTCCGACCTCTCCGGCGGGGCCGGGTCCGTGCGCGAGGCGGTGGCCGCGGGCGAGCCGCTCAACCCGGAGGTCATCGCCCAGGTGCGCGAGCACTGGGGGCTGACCATCCGCGACGGCTTCGGCCAGACCGAGAGCTCGGTGCAGATCGCCAACTCCCCGGGCCAGGTCCTGGTGCCCGGCTCCATGGGCCGGCCGCTGCCCGGGGTGCCGTCGGTGCTGGTCGACCCGCTCACCGGCGAGCTCGCCGACGAGGGCGAGATCTGCCTCGACCTCACCGAGCGGCCCGTCGGGCTCATGATCGGCTACACCGACGACCCCGTCCGCAACGACGCCGCGATGGCCGGCGGCTACTACCACACCGGGGACGTGGCGAGCCGGGACGCGGACGGGCACATCACCTACATCGGCCGCACCGACGACGTGTTCAAGGCCAGCGACTACAAGATCAGCCCGTTCGAGCTCGAGAGCGTGCTGCTCGAGCACCCGGCCGTGGCGGAGGCGGCGATCGTGCCCGCGCCCGACCCGGTGCGCATGGCCGTGCCCAAGGCGTTCGTGCTGCTCGCCGCGGGGCACGAGCCCACCGCGGAGACGGCGGAAGCCATCCTGCGCCACGCCCGCGAGCACCTGGCCCCGTTCCAGCGGGTGCGGCGCATCGAGTTCGCCGAGCTGCCCAAGACGATCAGCGGCAAGATCCGCCGCGTCGAGCTGCGCACCCTCGAGCAGCAGCGCTTCGACGACGCCGGGGCCGGGGTGCCGGAGTGGCGCGACGACGAGTTCCCCGGCCTGCGCGGCTCCTGACCCCACGCCCCGCCCCCGTCCCGAGCCTGCCGGCGCACACTGCGGGCAGTGTGTCCGCGCCCGGGCGTGCCGCCGGGACACAGTGCGGGCAGTGCGCGGGGGCGTGCGGGGGCCGGGGCCGTCCGGGTGTGCCTGGGGTCACCCGCGCGCTACAGTCGGGCCGGAATTACCTGGACGTCCTACTAAATCCGGCGACGACCCCCGCGCCGGGGAGGAGTGCCATGCCGAGCGCCACCGCCGCCGACCGCCGCGACGCCGCGGAGTCGACCACCCAGGTCGAGCGCGCCGCCGCCGAGCGCCCGGCGCTGCACCAGCCGGTGAACCCGGTCCGGTTCGTCACCGCCGCCAGCCTGTTCGACGGCCACGACGCGGCCATCAACATCATGCGGCGGGTGCTGCAGTCCCAGGGCGCCGAGGTCATCCACCTCGGCCACGACCGCTCCGTGGAGGCCGTCGTCACCGCCGCGGTCCAGGAGGACGCGCAGGGCGTTGCGCTGTCGTCCTACCAGGGCGGGCACGTCGAGTACTTCAGCTACCTCAAGGAGCGCCTCGCCGAGGTCGGCGCCGGGCACGTGCAGGTGTTCGGCGGCGGGGGCGGCGTCATCGTCCCCGAGGAGATCGCCACCCTGCGCGAGCGCGGCGTCTCCATCTTCGCCCCCGAGGACGGCCAGCGCCTCGGCCTGCCCGGGATGATCAACGAGCTCATCGCCGCGTGCGACGTCGACCTCACCGAGACCCCGCCGGACGTCGACGCCGTGCTCTCCGGGGACCCGGCCGCCCTGGCCCGCGCCATCACCGTGCTCGAGGCCGGCCGCGGCTCCGACGACCTGCTCGCCCGGCTGCGCGACGCCGCCGCCGCGCGCACCGTGCCCGTCCTGGGCATCACCGGCACCGGCGGCTCGGGCAAGTCCTCGCTCACCGACGAGCTGGTGCGCCGCTTCCGCATCGACACCGAGGACAAGCTCCGCGTCGCCGTCATCGCCATCGACCCCAGCCGCCGCCGCGGGGGCGGGGCCCTGCTGGGCGACCGCATCCGGATGAACTCCCTGGCCGACGGGGCGGGCGGCGACACCGGCCTGGTCTTCTTCCGCTCGCTGGCCACCCGCACCCCCGGCGCGGAGGTCCCCGAGCACCTCGACGACGTCATCACCGCGGCCAAGGCAGCCGGGTACGACCTCGTCGTCGTCGAGACCCCCGGCATCGGGCAGGGCGACGCCGCCATCGTGCCGTTCGCCGACGTCTCCCTCTACGTCATGACGCCGGAGTTCGGCGCCGCCTCGCAGCTGGAGAAGATCGACATGCTCGACTTCGCGGACGTGGTGGCGGTGAACAAGTTCGAGCGCCGCGGCGCCGACGACGCCCGCCGCGACGTCGCCCGCCAGCTGTTGCGCAACCGGGAGGCGTTCGGCAAGTCCTGGCAGGACATGCCCGTCTTCGGCACCTCCGCCGCCCGCTTCAACGACGACGGCGTCACCGCGCTCTACCAGCACCTGCGCGACGAGCTCGTGGGCAAGGGGATGCCCCGCACCGCCGGGGTGCTGCCCGCCGTCGACGTCGTCGCCTCCTCGGGGCTCACCTCGGTGGTGCCGTCCAACCGGGCCCGCTACCTGGCCGACATCGCCGACGCGGTCCGCGGCTACCACGCCCACACCGAGACCCACGCCGGGCACGCCCGCACCCGCCAGCACCTGCGCACCGCGCTGGGCCACGTCGACGGCGAGGCCACCACCCAGCTCGAGGCGGCGCTCGCCCGGGTCGAGGACACCCTGGACCCGCTGGTGGCCCGGCAGCTCGAGCGCTGGCCCGCCACGGTCGAGGAGTATTCTGGCGACGAGCTCGTCTACACGGTGCGCGGCAAGGAGATCCGGGTGCCGCTGCGCCGGGAGACCCTGTCGGGCTCCAAGGTCAGCCGGGTCGCGCTGCCCCGTACCACCGACGACGCCGAGCTGGTGCGCTTCCTGCGCCGGGAGAACCTGCCCGGCTACTTCCCGTACACCGCGGGCGTCTTCCCGTTCAAGCGCGACGGCGAGGCCCCGGCGCGGATGTTCGCCGGGGAGGGCGACGCGTTCCGCACCAACCGCCGCTTCCAGCTGCTCAGCGAGGGCAACGAGGCCACCCGGCTCTCCACCGCCTTCGACTCGGTCACCCTCTACGGCCGCGACCCCGACCGCCGGCCCGACATCTACGGCAAGGTCGGCACCTCCGGGGTCTCCATCGCCACCGTCGAGGACATGGAGGTCCTCTACGGCGGGTTCGACCTCTGCTCGCCGACCACGTCGGTGTCGATGACGATCAACGGCCCCGCCCCGACGATCCTGGCCATGTTCCTCACCACCGCGATCAACCAGCGGGTGGCCTGGTTCCGCGACGAGCACGACCGCGAGCCCGACGCCGCCGAGCGCGAGGAGCTCACCGCCTGGGTGCTGGCCAACGTCCGCGGCACGGTGCAGGCCGACATCCTCAAGGAGGACCAGGGGCAGAACACCTGCATCTTCTCCACCGAGTTCGCGCTGCGCTGCATGGGCGACATCCAGCAGTACTTCATCGACCACCAGGTGCGGAACTTCTACTCCGTGTCCATCTCCGGCTACCACATCGCCGAGGCCGGGGCCAACCCCATCAGCCAGCTGGCGTTCACGCTGTCCAACGGCTTCACCTACGTGGAGTCCTACCTGGCCCGCGGCATGAGCGTCGACGACTTCGCCCCGAACCTGTCCTTCTTCTTCTCCAACGGCATGGATGCGGAGTACTCCGTCATCGGCCGGGTGGCCCGGCGCATCTGGGCCGTGGCCATGCGGGAGCGCTACGGCGCCAACGACCGCAGCCAGAAGCTGAAGTACCACGTGCAGACCTCGGGGCGCTCCCTGCACGCCCAGGAGATGGACTTCAACGACATCCGCACCACGCTGCAGGCGCTGTGCGCGATCTACGACAACGCGAACTCGTTGCACACCAACGCCTACGACGAGGCCGTGACCACCCCGAGCGCGGAGTCGGTGCGCCGGGCGCTGGCCATCCAGGTCATCATCGACAAGGAGTGGGGCCTCGCGGACAACGAGAACCCGCTGCAGGGCAGCTGGATCATCGAGGAGCTGACCGACCTCGTGGAGGAGGCGGTGCTGGCCGAGTTCGACCGCATCGCCGAGCGCGGCGGCGTGCTGGGCGCGATGGAGACCGGCTACCAGCGCGGCCGCATCCAGGACGAGTCGATGACCTACGAGCACCGCAAGCACGACGGCTCGCTGCCCATCGTCGGGGTCAACACGTTCCTCGACCCGAAGCGCGACGAGACCCCGCCCGGGCCCGTGGAGCTCGCGCGGGCCACGGAGGCCGAGAAGCAGGGCCAGCTCGACCGGCTGGCGGACTTCCAGGCCCGCCACCGCGACGACGCGGAGGCCGCGCTCGACCGGCTCAAGACCGCGGCACTGGGCGGGGACAACGTCTTCGCGGCGCTGATGGACGCGGTGCAGCACTGCTCGCTGGGGCAGATCTCGCAGGCGTTCTTCACCGTGGGGGGCCAGTACCGCCGCAACGTCTGAGCGGGCGGCGCTGCCCGCGGGCTCAGCGCAGCATCGCGAGCACGTCGTCGGGGTGGAAGCAGTCGGCGCTCACGTGGCCCCCGGTGCAGGGCCGCAGGTCCGCCCCGGGCACCCGGGCCGCGAACGGCGCGGCCTGGGTGGCGGTGGGCACCCGGTCGTCGTCGGTGGCGGAGCGCAGCACCACCGCCAGCCCCGCGTAGTCGGTGACCGGCCGCTGCGACGGGTCGGCCGCGGCCACCTCGGCGGGCGTCATGACGGCGTCGACACCGCGGAACCGGGTGCGGGCCTGCGCCAGGTCGGTGACCGCGGAGACGCCGAGCCACCCGACGACGCCCGGCACCGTGCCGTCGGAGGCCAGGTCGAGCCCGGCCACCCCACCCATCGACACGGACACGACGACCACCGGCCCGAGCGGGTAGCGCTGCGCCGCAGCCCGGACGAGCGCCCGGTAGTCGTCCTGGGACGCGGCGTCGCCCCAGGCGTTGCCGTCAGCCACCGCGGAGGCGACGACCCAGCCGTCCGCCAGCAGCGCGGCGGTGAAGCCCGCCCCAAAGCCGGTGACGGGGTCGTCCTCGTCGGCCCCCGAGCCGTGCACCCACAGCGCCAGCGGCCGCGGGGTGCCCGGGCCCGGCTGCGCCCGCACCGCGGCGGCCCCGCCGGGCAGGTCGAACCGGTCGGTGACCACGCCGGCGGGCAGCGTCACCGCCGGCGTGGTCGCCGGGGGGTGCAGCACGACGAGCACCGCGGCGACGAGCAGCGCCACGAGCGCGGCCCCGGTGAGCAGCACGGTCCGGCGGGTCACCCCACCATCGTGCGCCCGACCGGGGCCGTCCGCCCCCGCCCCGGCCGGTCTAGCCGACGAGCACCTGCTCGGGGGCCTTGAACAGGGTGGCCCCGCCGGTGGCGAAGTTCGCGACGTCGGCGCCGGCCGCGGCCATCTCGGGCGAGGAGAGCCCGGCGGCCATCGACTCCGCGGTCTCGAAGCCCAGGGTGGCGACCATGTAGAACGGCGGCGCCCCGCCGTCCATCGACTCGGCCTTGCCGATGGTGAAGCGGACCAGGCCGGGGATCTTCTTGGCGAGGTCGACGTGGGTGCGCTGGTAGTAGTCGTCGAACGCGGCCGGGTCGGTGGGCTGGCCGTAGCAGACGTAGACCTGGTGCACGCGGGCTCCTCGGGGCTGGGGCGGCGCTGCAGCTCAGCGCCGCCGGGGTGGCCGGCGCGCGACGGGCTGCCCCGCACCGCGCCGTCCGGACCCGGTGAGCCTCACCCCGTCCCGGTCCCCGGTCAACCCGCGCCGGGGTGCCACGGGGTGGCGGGCCGCGGCGGGCACCCCGAGGCGCAGGAGCCGGCTCACCCGGTCCGGGCCGTGGGCCAGCAGCGACGCCCGGGCGGCGGGCTCGGCGCGGGCCGCCGAGGCGAGCAGCCCGATCACCACCAGGGTCACCGCGCTGGACGTCCCGCCCGCGGACACCAGCGGCAGCGTGACCCCGGTGACGGGCAGCAGGCCCACCACGTAGCCGATGTTGATCAGCGCCTGGGCCAGCAGCCACACCGTCAGCGTCGAGGTCAGCAGGGCCAGGAACGGGTCGGCCGAGCGGGCGGCGACCCGCAGGCCCGCCCAGGCGAGGGTGGCCAGCAGCGCGAGCAGCACCAGCGCCCCCAGCAGGCCCAGCTCCTCCCCGACGATGGCGAAGATGAAATCGTTCTGGGCGTTCGGCAGGTAGCTCCACTTCGCCGCGCCCTCTCCCAGCCCGGCGCCCAGCAGTCCGCCGTCGGCCAGGGCGTCGCGGGCCTGCAGCGCCTGGTAGCCGGCGCCCTGCGGGTCCGCGGCGGGGTCGAGGAACGAGGTGACCCGGCTGGCCCGGTAGCCCGCGGTCACGGCCAGCACCGCCACCCCCGCCACCGCGGTGCCCAGGGCCCCGGCGAACAGCAGCAGCGGCGCCCCGGCGAAGAACAGCAGCGCCAGCAGCACCACCCCGAGGGAGATGGCGGTGCCCAGGTCCGGCTGCGCGACCACGAGCGCCAGCACCAGCACTCCCACCGGGACCAGCGGCAGCAGCAGGGAGCGCAGCGGCGCGGCCGGGTCGCGGGGCCGTGAGAGCACGTGCGCCCCCCACACGGCCAGCGCCACCTTGGCGGGCTCGGCGGGCTGGAACGCCACCGGACCCAGGTCGAACCACTTGCTCGCACCGTGGGCGACGTGGCCCAGGCCCGGGACGAGCACCAGCACCAGCAGCACGAGGCACACGGCGAGGGCGGGTCCGGACCAGCGCCGCAGCGCCCGCACCGGGACCCGGACCGTGACGAGCAGCGCCACCACGCCCACCACCGTGAACAGGGCCTGCTTGTCGAACAGGGCGTAGGCGGAGCCGTCGGCCAGGTAGGAGGTGATGTCGGAGGCGGAGAGCTGCATGACGAGGCCGAACACGGTCAGCAGCGCCCCGGTGCCGAGCACGAGGTGCAGCGAGGTGAACGGGCGGTCCAGCCAGCCGTGCACGGCGCGGGCGGCGGTGCGGGGCCGGCGGCGGGAGGGGCGCCTGGACGGGCGCCGGGTGGGGTCCGGGGTCGGGCGCCGGGTCGCGGTGCTGGCCACACCGTGAGCATCCGCGCGGGCACGGCCCGGCCGGGGCAGCGCGGTGTGAGTGTCGCGTCAGGCGGGCGGGGACGGACCGTCCACACCGGACGCCGTGGCACGAGTCGGGCGCGGGGGCGGGCCGCCGGGGGGCCGTGGCGGTGGGAGGCTGGGCGGGTGCGCGTCCCGGAGAGCTGGCGGCACCCGACGCGGTGGGGCGTGCGGGCGCGCTCGGCGCTGGCCGCCATGGCGGTGGTGGCCGTCGCCGTCGGGGTGGCCGCGGCGGCCCTGCTCGTCGTACTGCAGCTCGCCCTGGCCGGCGCGGCCGACGACGCGGCCACCGGCCGGGCCCGCGACGTGGCCGCCGCGCTGCGGACCACCGACCCCGCCGGACTCGACCCCGCGCTGCTGAGCACCGACGCCCGCACCACGGCCGTGCAGGTGCTCGACGGCGACGGCACCGTCGTCGCCCGCTCCCCCGGCGCGCCCACCACCCCGCTGGCCGCGACCCGGCCCGCCACGGGCGCCACCGTGGCCGGGGTGCGGGTGCGCACGCCGTCGGCCGAGCTGCGGGTGGCGGCCGCGGGGGCGGGCGGCGGCCAGACCGTCCTCGTCGCGGCCAACCAGGAGCCGATCGAGACCACCACCCGCACCGTGGGGGCCCTGCTGGCCCTCGGTGCGCCGGTCATCGTGCTCGTCGTCGGCTGGCTCACCCAGGCGCTCGTGGGCCGGTCGCTGCGCTCGGTGGACCGCATCCGGGCCCGCGTCGCGGCGGTCTCCGCCCACGACCTCACCGGGCGGGTGCCGGTGCCCACCGCGCGCGACGAGGTCGCCGAGCTCGCGGAGACGATGAACGCGATGCTGGCGCGGCTGGAGGCGGCGACCGCGGCGCAGCGGCGCTTCGTCGGGGACGCCTCGCACGAGCTGCGCAGCCCGCTGGCCACGGTGACCACCGCCCTGGAGCTGGCGTCGTCGCGGCCCGAGGTGCTCGACGCGGCGCTGGTCGAGGGCACGCTGCTGCCCGAGGCGCACCGGATGAGCCGGCTCGTCGACGACCTGCTGCTGCTGGCCCGGGCCGACGAGCGCGGCCTGCCGGCGCACCGGACCGACGTCGACCTCGACGACGTGGCCGACGGGGTGCTCACCCGGCTGGAGCCGCCGCGGCCCGGCACGACCGTGGTCCGCGACCTCGGGCCCGCCCGGCTCTCCGGCGACCCCGCGCAGCTGGGCCGGGTGGTGCGCAACCTGGTGGAGAACGCGCAGCGCCACGCCCGCGCGCAGGTGCGGGTGCGCACCGGGACCGAGGGCGGTGCCGTGCTGCTCGCGGTCGACGACGACGGGCCCGGCATCCCCGTCGCCGAGCGCGGCCGGGTGCTGCAGCGCTTCGTCCGGCTCGAGGAGGACCGGGGCCGGGAGACGGGCGGCTCCGGGCTGGGCCTGGCCATCGTCGCCGAGATCGTCGAGGCCCACGGCGGCACGGTCGACGTGGGCGGCTCCGCGCTGGGCGGCGCGCAGGTGTGCGTGCGGCTGCCCGCGGGCTGACCGCGACCCCCTCAGTCGTCGGCGACCAGCACGTAGCCCGCGCCGCGCACGGTGCGGATGCTGCTGCGGCCGAACGGGGTGTCGACCTTGCGCCGCAGGTAGCCGACGTAGACCTCGACGACGTTCTCGTCGCCCTCGTGGTGGGCGTCCCACACCCCCCGCAGGATCTCCGACTTCGTCAGCACCACCCCGGTGTTGAGCAGCAGGAACTGCAGCAGCCCGTACTCCCGCGGGGTCAACGAGACCTCCTCGCCCGCCCGGGTCACCCGGTGCCGCGCCGGGTCGAGCACCAGGTCGCCCGCCACCAGCTCGGGCGGGCGGTCGGCGCCGCCGCGGCGCACCAGGGCGCGCAACCGCGCCACCAGGACGACGAAGGAGAACGGCTTCGTCAGCCAGTCGTCGGCCCCGAGGTCGAAGGCGTCGACCTCGTCGAGGTCCCCGTCCTTGGCGGTGAGCATGAGCACCGGGGTGCGCACCCCGCCGGCCCGGATCGTCTTGAGCACGTCGTAGCCGTTGAGGCCGGGGAGCATCACGTCGAGCACGACGACGTCCCACTCCTGGGCCAGGCCGAGCCGCGCGCCGTCGGGCCCGGTGGCCGCGACCTCGACGACGAAGCCCTCCAGCGTCAGCCCGCGGCGGACGGTCTCGGCCAGCCGGGGCTCGTCCTCGACCAGCAGCACCCGCATGCCGGCATCCTCCCCCACCCCGGCGCCGGGGGACGGGGGCGGCTGAGGCCCAGGCTCGGGCTCGGGCTCGAGCTCGGGCTCGAGCTCGGGCTCAGGCTCAGGCTCAGGCTCAGGCTCAGGCTCAGGCGAAACGGAGCACCGACGCGACCCCGGCCACCAGGCAGTAGACGGCGAACGGCACGAGGGTGCGGGTGGCGAAGTACCGGGTGAGGAAGCGGACCGAGGCGTAGGCGGCCAGGCCGGCGACGACGGCACCGACGAGGACCTGCCCGAGGATGCCGTGGCCGCTCGGCCCGGCCAGCGTCGGCAGCTTGAGCACCCCGGCCGCCAGGATCACCGGGGTGGCCAGCAGGAAGGACAGCTTGGCCGCGTCCTCGTGGTCGAGGCCGCGCAGCAGGCCGCCGACCATGGTGACGCCCGAGCGGCTGATCCCCGCCAGCAGCGCGAGGGTCTGGAACAGCCCGACCACCGCGGCCTCGCGGTACTCCAGCGTCGCCAGGCTGCGGCGGGTGCCCACCACGACCCCGCCCCCCGGCCCCGCGGGTGCGGGGGCGCGGTCCGCGCGGCGGCGCAGCACCTCGCCGGCGGCCAGGACGAGGCCGTTGACGGTGAGGAAGACGCCCGCGGCCAGGGGCTTGGCGAACAGGGTGCGCAGCGGGTGCTCGAGCAGCAGCCCGGTGATCCCGACGGGCACGGTGGCCACCACGACCAGCCAGGCCAGCCGCTGCGACGAGGTCTCCACCCGGCGGGTCCGCAGGCTGGTGACGAGCGCACCGACGAGGCGCACCCAGTCCCGGGCGTAGAACACGACGAGCGCGATCGCCGTGGCGACGTGCAGGGCCACGACGAACGCCAGGTACGGCGAGGTGCTCCCGGAGGCGCCCTGGGTGACCAGGTCGGCCCACGAGCCGCCGAGCCAGGCCGGGACGAGCACCGAGTGGCCGAGGCTGGAGACGGGGAACAGCTCGGTGACGCCCTGCAGCGCGCCGATGACCACGGCCTGGAGGTAGGTGATCACGGGCGGGGTCCCTCGCAGGTCGACGGGGCGGGGGCACCACGTGCCCGGACGGCGCCGATCCTGGCCGGGGCGCGCTGTGAGGCCGCTGAGAGCGTGGTCGCCGCCACACCCCGGGTGCCGGTGGGGGCCGGGGGTGCGGCAGGGTGGGCCGCGTGGCTCCCGCCGACCGCACCGCTCCGCCCGCTTCTGCGCCCGCGCCTGCGTCGCCCGTGGTGGGCGACGAGCTGCGGGCGGTGGTCGACGGCGGGTTCGCCGGGCGCATCGGGCTGGTGCACGACGACATCGGCCCCGACGCGGTGACGGCCCACCTCGAGGTGGCCCCGGCGCTGCTGGGGTCCGAGGGCGGGCTGCACCCGGGGGTGGCCAGCGCGGTCGTGGAGACCCTGGCGAGCGTGGGGGCCGCGGTGTGGCTGGGCGGGGCCGGTCAGGTCGTCGGGGTCACCAACGCCACCGACCACCTCAGCGCCCCGACCTCGGGCGTGCTGCGGGCCCGGGCCGAGCCGGTCGACCGGGGACACGACGCCCAGCTGTGGCAGGTGCGGCTGGTCGACGCCGACGGCGCCCTCGTGGCCGACGGCCGGGTGCGGCTGCAGAACCTGCGCGGCCGCCGCCGGTGAGCGGGCTGACGGGGGCGCGGCGCACCGAGCGGCGGCGCGTGCTGTTCGTCGACACCGACGCCGGCGGCCGCATCCACTTCACCGCGGCGCTGCGCTGGGCCGAGGCCGTCGAGCACCGGCTGGTCCGCGACCTCGACCCCGGCTGCGACATCGGCACCTGGCCGCGGCGGCGCGTCGAGGCCACCTACCACCGGGCGCTGGGCTTCGACGACGAGTTCGACCTCACCCTCGGGGTGGTGCGGGTCGGGAGCACGAGCGTCACCTGGGCGTGGCAGGTGGAGCGCGACGGAGCGGTGTGGGTGGAGGGCGGCTACACCACGGTGCACGTGGGGGCCGACGGCGCGCCCGAGCCGGTGCCCGCCGCGCTGCGCGCCGCCCTGTCCGACCCCACCGCCTGACGCCCCTGCCCCGCGCGCCCCTTCCTCGCGTTTCGCCCACTTCGCGCGACCTCATGGGACCCGTCAGGACCGCGCCGGGCGCACTTTCCGGTGTCGCGGGCGCCTCCCGGAGTACGTCGGGCGCACTTTCCGGTGTCGCGGGTGCCCTAGGACCGCGTCGGGCGCACTTTCCGGTGCCGCGACCGGGTCAGGGGCGACCGCCCGCGGCGTCGCGGCACAGCCGCCAGAGCCGCGCCCGGGTCGTCGGGTCGTCGTGCTGCACGGGGAGGTAGTGCGTGGCGCGGGGCCGGCGGTCGTGCCAGAACAGCCCGGAGCGCTCCCCCGCCTGACGGGCCGCGCACAGCCAGACGATGGTGTCCGCGCCCTGGGCGGGGCTGCGCAGGATCGCCTTCGTCAGCCGCGCGAAGCCGGGGATCGAGCCGCTCACGCCCGGGGTGTCGGCCCAGCCGGGGTGCATGGAGTGCACGACGGGGTCGTCGGCGTCGGTGAAGGCCTCGGCCAGCTGCTCGACCACCGCCACCTGCATCCGCTTCGTGCGGGCGTAGGCGGTGACGCCCTTGTAGTCACCCTGGACGTACTGCAGGTCGGCGGGGACCGCGGGCACCGGGTACATCCCGCCGGAGGACACCCACACCACGCGGGCGTCGCCATCGGCGTGCAGCAGCGGCCGCAGCCCGACCGTCAGCACGAACGGGCCCAGCACGTGGGTGGCCAGGGCGAGCTCGTGGCCCTGCGCGGTGGTCGTGCGCCGCTCGGGGATGATCCCGGCGCAGTGCACCAGCCCGTGCAGCGAGACCAGGTCGTCCTGCAGTGCGGCCACCAGGCCGCGGGCGGCGTCGAGGTCGCTGACGTCGCACTCCCGCACCACCAGGCGCGCGTCGGGCACCTGGCGGCGCACCACCGCGGCCGCGTCCTCGAGCCGGGAGGCCGTGCGTCCCACCAGGTGCACCGTCGCGCCGAGCCGGGCCAGCCCCGCCGCCGTGGCCGCGCCCAGCCCGGAGCTCGCCCCGGTGACCACGACGTGCCGGTCGCCGGTGAAGGGCTCGGCGTCGGGTGCCCACCACGCCCGCCGGACGGCCGGGCCGAGCGCGGAGTAGCCGGGGACGACGAGCTTGTCCAGGACGGTGTCGAGGGTGCCGGTGAGCCGGCGGGGCAGGGAGGGGGGCACCCGGCGAGGCTAGCGGGGCGGACCCGGGCCGGCCGGTGCGGCCGACGGGGCAGGATGCGCGGGTGACCACCGCACCCGACGGCCCCGCCCCCACCGCGACCGTGTGGGACGGGGTGCGCTCGATCGCGCCCGTGCTCGTCGGGGTCGTCCCCTTCGGCCTGGTCGCCGGGCTCACCGCGGTGCAGACGGGCCAGGGCGTGCTCGGGGCGGTCGTGTTCTCCACGGTCGTCTACGCCGGGGCCGCGCAGCTGACCATGCTCAACCTGCTCAGCACGGGCACGTCGCTGGCCGTGGTCGTGGTGACGGCCCTGGTCATCAACGCCCGCTTCGTCCTCTACTCGGCCTCGATGGCCCCCCAGCTCACGCAGACCTCCGTGCGGCGCCGGCTCCTCGGGTCCTACCTGCTGACCGACCAGGCCTACGCGGTGAGCATCGCCCGGTTCCGCTCCCCGCTCGACGCCGTCGGCCGCTGGCAGTTCTTCCTCGGGGCGGCGACCGTGATGTGGGTGGTCTGGCAGGCCTCGACGGTCCTCGGTGCCCTGGTGGGCGGCGCGGTCCCGAGCGACGTGCCGCTCTCCTTCGCGGTGCCGATGGCCTTCCTCGCCCTCGCGGTCCCCAACATCACCGACCGGCCGACGCTCGTGGCCGCCGTGGTCTCCGCGGTGGTGGCCGTGGCGGCGGCGCCGCTCGGCACCGGGGCGTTCCCGCTCGCGGCGGTCAGCGGGATCGTCGTCGGCGCCGGCCTGGCGCTGCGCGGCGGCACCCCGTGAGCGAGGTGGCGCTCCTCGCGGCGGTGCTCGTCGGGGTCGGCACCGTCGCGCTGCGGGCGAGCGTGCTGGTGGTGGCCCAGCGCCTCGGCGAGGTGCCGCCGCGGGTGCGCGAGGTGCTGCGGATGATCCCGCCCGCCGCGCTCGCCGCCCTGGTCGCGCCGGCCGTGATGCGCCCGGGCGGCACGTTCGAGCTCGTGTCGCCGGAGTCGGTCGCGGGCCTGCTGGCGCTGCTGGTGGCGTGGCGGACCCGCAGCCTGCTGGCCACGATCCTGGTCGGGCTCGTCGCCGTCGTCCTGCTGGGGCTGGTGCTCTAACCGGCGGTGGACAGGCCGTCGATCTCGGCCACCTCGTCCGCGGTGAGGGTGAAGCCGACGACGTCGGCGTTGGCCGCGATGCGGTCCGCCGTCACCGACTTGGGGATGACCACGACGCCGTGCTCGAGGTGCCAGCGCAGCACCACCTGCGCCGTGCTCACCCCGTGGGCCTCGGCGACCCGGGTGAGCACCGGGTCGGCCAGGTCGGTGTTCTTGAACGGGCTGTACCCCTCGACGACGACGCCGCGCTCGGCGTGCTCGGCCAGGAAGGCCGGGTCGTGCAGCGTGGGGCCCCAGCTGACCTGGTTCAGCGCCGGGGCCTCGCCCGTGGCGGTCACGAGCTCGTCGACCTGAGCCGTCGAGTAGTTGCTCACGCCGATCGCCCGCACCAGGCCGCGCTCACGGGCGTCGAGCAGCTGCTGCCACGTCTCGGGGCTGGCCTGGCCGTTCGGCGGGGCGTGCACCAGCCACAGGTCGATCGCGTCCACCCCGAGCGCGGCCAGGCTCTCGTCGAGCACGTCCCGGGCCTGCCCGGCGCGCGACGGCGGCAGCTTCGTCGTCAGGAACACGTCGTCGCGGGCGACCCCCGAGTCGGCGAGCGCGCGGCCCACCTCGGCCTCGTTGCGGTACATGGTGGCGGTGTCGAGGTGGCGGTACCCGACGTCGAGGGCGGTGCGCACGCTGCGGTAGCCGTCGTCCCCGGTGGCCTGCCAGGTGCCGAAGCCGACGAGCGGGATGTCGACGCCACCGCGCAGGGTGGCGGCGGGCCGGGCGAGGGAGTCGTCGTTGCTCATGGCTCCAGCGTGCGTCGCTCGCGGCCGTCGCGCAGCGCGGCCGTCGTGGGCCCCGAGCAGCAGCCCGGCGGGTCCCCCGGGCTCGGCGCGGGCGCGGGGCGCTCGTCCTGCGCCAGGACCTCGAGGCGCGCCTCGACGGCGGCCGGGTGCCACATCTCGTCGAACGGGCCCATGATCGTGTAGCCGCCCCCGCCGCGGCCGCGCCGAGCGAGCCACGGCAGCCCGCCCAGCACCAGGAGCACGGACCCGACGAGGACGACGAGACCCACGGTGTCGGCCACGTCGGGCACGGTAGGCCCTCGCGGCGCGCGGCCCCAGGGGGTAGGCAGGACGCGTGGCGTTCGTGCGGCTCCACCACGTCCAGCTGGCCATGCCTGCCGGGCGGGAGGACGACGCCCGGACGTTCTTCGTCGACGTGCTCGGCATGCGGGAGATTGCGAAGCCCCCGGCCCTGGCTGCCCGCGGCGGGGCGTGGTTCCGGGCCGGCGGGGTCGAGATCCACTGCGGGGTGCAGGACCCCTTCTCCCCGGCCACGAAGGCGCACCCCGGCCTGCTCGTGACCGACCTCGACGCGGTGGTCGACGCGCTGCGCGCCGCCGGGCAGCACGTGGCGTGGGACGGCGACTTCCCCGGGTTCCGTCGGGCCTACGCCGACGACCCGTTCGGCAACCGGCTCGAGCTGCTCGAGTCGTCCGGCTGACCGAGCCCCGCGCACCTGCGGGTCAGGGTCGTTCGAGCCTGATCTCCGGGACGCCGGTCCCCGCGTCGACCGCGCGCCGGCCCTCCAGGACGAACCCGACCCGCCGGTAGAACGCCCGGGCCCGGTGGTTGGCCTCGAACACCCACAGGAACGCCGGCCGACCACCGATCGCCCGGTCCACCAGACGCTCGGCCACGCCCCTGCCCCGGTGCGGCGGCAGGAGGTACACGCTCGTGAGCTCGAGCCCGGCTGCGCCGTCGCTCCAGCTGACGGCCCCCACGACCTCCCCCGCACGGAGGGCGAGGACGGCCTGCCGTCCACCCGAGACCAGCCGGTGCGTCCACCGCACGCACCGTTCCTGTGGCGTCACGGCGTCCAGGTAGGCGTCGGGCACCAGACCGCGGTACGCCTCGCGCCAGACCGTGGTGTGCAGCTCGGCGATCGCGGCGGCGTCCCCCGGGTGGGCGGGCCGGAGATCGGGGACGTCGGCCGGCACCTCGCCATCCTCCCGCCGCAGCAGAATTGTCGGTGGTCGAACGTATGTTCGATGCATGGCCACGACCTGGACGGCTCCGCTGCAGCACCCCGTGCTGTCCGCGGCCGACCGGGCTGCCGAGGCACTGGCGACCATGCGGCGCGACGCCTGGTCCCAGACGGCGGACGAGGCCACGCAGTCCCTGGTCGCCGCGGCGCGCCTGGCGGCGCAGAGCCGGGCCACCTACCTGGCGCTGCTGCGGGAGGCCGTGGGTGAGGGCGACCAGGACCGCAGCCGCGACGCCGTGGGCACCCTGGTCGGCGCCCTCAACGTCACCCGGGGCCGCGTCCGCGCCGACCTCGCCGAGGCGGAGGCGACCGCCCCGGGGACCGGCCCGCTGCCGAGGCTGGGGGCCGCCCTCGCGGCGGGTGAGACCACCCCGGAGCACGTGTCGGTCTCGGTGCGCGCCCTCGCCGCGGTGCCGTCCCGGATGGTCCGCGAGCGCGCCGAGGACATCGACGCGGTGCTGACCGAGCACGCCCGCACCTTCACCGCCGCCGACTGCCGGAAGCTCGGGGGCCACCTCCTCGCGACCCTGGACCCCGACCGGGCCGAGCGCTTCGACCCCGACGCCCACGAGCGGCGCGAGGCCCACCTCGCCGTGGACAGCACCGGGATGGGCCGGCTCCGCGCGCAGCTGCACGCCGCGGCGACGGACACCCTGAAGGCGGTGCTCGACCACCTCTCCGCGCCGCGTCCCGTCGCCACCGGGGACGGCGACCGGCCGGCGCGCGACCCGCGCACGGCACCGCAGCGCCGGGCGGACGCGCTCGCGGAGATGGCCCGGCTGGCCGCCGGGTCGCTCCAGGGCGGCACCGGCTACGGCGAGAGCGCCCGGGTGGTGGTGCACGCGACCGAGGACCAGCTGGCCGACGCCGAGGGCCGCCGTCGGGACACCGAGTCGAGTGCCGACGACGACGCCTGGGCCCGGACGGACACGGACACCGACACCGAGTGCGACGACGCCGCTGACACGCGGGCGACCGCCGACCCCGCTCCCCGGGTCGCGCCGGGAGCCGCGTCGAGCGAGCAGACCGGGCCCCTCTCGGCGACGTCCCTGGGCCTGGTGGCGTGCGACGCCACCGTGGACCGCGTGGTGCTCTCCCGGACCGGACGGATCCTGCAGATGGCCACCCTGGGTCGGTTCTTCACCCCCGGCCAGCGGCGTGCGATGGCGGCGAGGGACGGCGGGTGCGCGTTCCCCGGCTGCGACCGACCACCGGGCTGGACCGACGCCCACCACGTCGTGCCCTGGAGCCGCGACGGACCCACCGACACCGACAACGGGGTGCTGCTCTGCGAGGCGCACCACACCGAGATCCACCTCGGACGGTGGACGATCACGGTCCGCGACGGTGTGCCGTGGTTCGTGCCACCGCGCAGCCACGACCCCACCCGCACCCCGGTCCGGAACACGCTGCACGACGCCGTCCGCGCGACGCGGCGGTTCGGCCAGCAGCTCGCCCTGGGGCTCTGACGTGGCCGCGGGGAGGTCGCCGCGCGCCGGTCAGCGGGCCGGCGTGCGCGACCCTGCTGCCGGCGCCACGCCACCCGTCAGCCGCGACTGCAGCAGCCGGGTACCGCCGACGCCGAGGACCATCGCCACCACGACCACGGCGGACGACACGTTCAGCTGCGCCATGCCCGAGAGCCCGTGGCCGAGGTTGCAGCCGCCCGCGATCCAGCCGCCGGCACCGAGGAGCACCCCACCGACGGCGAGCTGCCCGTACCGCACCGGGGTCTCGCCGCGCACCGCGAACCCGCCGAAGAGCCGAGCGGCGAGGAACCCGCCGGGCACGATGCCGAGCAGGAAGAAGACGAGCCAGTAGTTGGGTGCGCCCGCCGCGACACCGGCCACCGCACCCACCGTGCTGGGCCCGAACGCGACCCCGCCGACCGCGGCGAGCACCCACCCGGCGACGAGCACCCCGCCGAGCGCGAGACCGAGCGTGCGCCAGCCCCACTGCCACCGGTGCTGTGGCACGTCGCGGCCGGGCCACCGCCACAGCACGACCCCGACCACCGCGAGCACGACCACGGCGACCGCCAGCCGCGGCAGGCCCAGCACCCCGGGCAGCGTCGCGCCGTCACCCCCGCCGAGCACGGTGGGCCCGGGCACGCTGACCTGCCGGGCGAGCAGCTCCCCCGCGCCCCAGCCGACGAGACCCACCAGCGCGCCCAGCATCCCGGCGCCGAGCTTGTAGAACAGCCCCGAGACGCAGGACCGGGCCACGGCCATCCCCGCCCCGATGAGCAGCCCGCCCACCACGTCAGCGACCGGGGTGAACGGCAACCCCCGGTTCAGCCCGTCCGCACCCGGGACCAGGAACACCACCGCCAGGCCGACGGCACCGACCGCCACGCCCAGCACCCACGCCCGGGCCAGCAGGAACCGCCCCTCCCACGCGCCCGCGATGGCGGAGTGGAAGCAGAGCTGACCACGCTGCAGGACGAACCCCATCAGCACGCCGGCGACGAGCCCGGTGGCAGCGGCGAGGATCACGGGGTGCACCGGGCACGGGTCGGGCGGGTCGTCACGGCCGCCAGTGTCCCGAACCCGGCACCACCCGGCACCACGAGGCACGACGCCGGACCCGTGACAAATGTCCGTGGTGCGGGCGCCGAGGCCGCGGCACGATCACCCCATGGCCGAGCAACCCCCCGCCGACGCCGACCGGTCCGCCACCGACGCCACCCTGCAGGCCGCCGTGGGCCGCGGCGAGCTCGGCCTGGCCGAGTACGAGGACCGCAGCGCCCGCGCCTGGGCGGCCGCCAGCACCGCCGAGCTCGCGGGCCTCACCGCCGACCTCGCCCGGCCGGCGGTCAGCGCCCCCGCGGGCACCCCGCGCGGCCGCACCCAGCACACCGTGGCCGTGCTCTCCGAGAACACCTCGAGCGCCGCCGTGGCCGCGGGCGAGCAGGTCGCCGCGACGGCCGTGCTCGGCCGCGCCGAGGTCGACCTGCGCCGCACCGACCTCCCCCAGGAGGTCCACGTGCGCGCCGTCTCGCTGCTGGGCGAGACCGCGGTCCTGGTCCCCCGCGGCGTCGCCGTCCGGCTGCGCGGCCCCGCCGTGCTGGGCCACCGACGGGCCGACGTGGGCACCGCCGACACCGGGGCGCCCGTCGTCATCGTCACCGGCGCGTCCGTCCTCGGCTCGGTGACCGTCAGCCACGGCGACGAGGCCACCGGGATCACGGTCACCGGGGTCACGGCCACCGGGGTCGCAGGCACCGGGGTCGCGAGCCAGGGGGTCACGGCCGACGTGGTCTCGGCCGACGCGCACCGCAGCCCCGCACGACGGGGCCGACGACGCGGCGGGCAGCACGGCCCCTGGGCCCGGGTCGCCGCCGCGGTGGCCGTCGTCGCCGCCGGCTACGGGCTCGTCCAGGTGGCCGGGGCCGACCACGGCTCGGTCTTCGGCAGCGGGACGGTCAACGTCACCCAGGCCGGCCCGGTCGACGTCGGGATGCTGTTCGGCAGCTACGAGGTCGTCGTCCCCGACGGCGCCCACGTCGACACCAGCGGGCTCGTGGTGTTCGGCAGCACCAGCTGCGAGGCGGCGTGCACCCGCGGGTCCACCGGCCCGGCCATCTCGGTGCACGCCACCGGTGCGTTCGGCAGCGTCACCGTCCTCACCGCCACCGAGGCGGCGCAGCGCGGCGACCGGGACCGCGGGGACCGGTAGGGCGGCCCCGGCCGGTCAGCTGCCGGCCGCGGTCCACCAGCGCTGGGCGGCGGCGTGCCACTCGTCGTGGCGGCGGTGGAACACGGCGGCGGCCTCGGGGCCGGGCCAGGCGGGCGGCAGCAGGTCGACGGGCAGCGCGGGGTCGAGGAACGGGAACCGGCGCCACGCCTGCACCAGCCGCACCTGGGCGGCGAACGCGGCCGCGTCGTCCGCCGCGGTCAGCCCGGAGAACGTCGCGGTGAAGTCCCGGTAGCGGGCGGCGACGTCGCCCAGCGACCACGCGTCGTCGATGAGCCGCTGCTGCTCGCCCAGGCTCAGCCGCGCCCCGACCCACGCGAAGGCGTGCTCGGCCAGGCCCGCCTCGACAACGATCGCCGCCACCTCGTCGCGCTTGCGGGCGTCGGGCACCACGTAGAAGCCGGGCGAGGGCGAGCCCAGGCCCAGCCACGTCAGCCGGGTGCGGACGCGGTGGCGCAGCTGGCGCTGGGTCTCCGGGATGGCCACGGTGAGCAGCAGCCACCCGCCGTCCCACTCCGCCACGTCGCGCAGGAAGCCGTAGATGCGGCGGGTGCCCTGCTCGAGCAGCTCGCCGCCCGCGTCGGTCAGCGACCACCGCACCCGCCGCCCCTCCCGCTCGCTGACGAGCAGGCCCTCCGCGGCGGTCCGCGCCACCGCCTGCCGGGCCGACTTCTCCTCCACCCCCAGCTCGGCCAGCGCGCTGAGGAGCGTCGCGGTCCACACCGGCTCCCGGCGGGGGTGGACGAACTCCCCCAGCACGGTCAGCAGCAGGGAGCGGGCGCTGTCCGAGCCGAGCTGGCGGCGCCGGGACGCGGCCGCCGGGGCGACGCGGGCGGGGTCGGCGGCGGGCACGGGGCGCAGTCTCCCACCCCACCCGGGCACGGTCCGTCACCTCCGACCACCGTCGGTCTACACATGCTTGACGGACAGCCAAGTCCGCGTAGATTGTGGCCCAGCCCACAGACCCCGGACGAGACGAGGACCCATGACCGCGGTGGCCGACGCAGCGCCCGAGGAGCAGGCCGGGGCGGTCGAGGCACCCGTCCGGGTCGACTTCGACACCCACCCCGACCGGTACCGGCACTGGCGCCTGGCGGTCGACGGCGAGGTCGCGACGCTCTCGCTCGTCGTCGACCCCGACGCCGGCCTCGTCCCCGGCTACGAGCTGAAGTCGAACTCCTACGACCTCGGCGTCGACGTCGAGCTCTACGACGCCACCCAGCGGCTGCGCCTGAGCCACCCCGGGGTCCGGGCCGTCGTGCTCACCAGCGGGGTCGAGAAGATGTTCTGCGCCGGCGCCAACATCCGGATGCTCGCGCAGTCCAGCCACGCCTGGAAGGTGAACTTCTGCAAGTTCACCAACGAGACGCGCAACGGCATCGAGGACGCCACCGCCCACTCCGGGCAGACCTGGGTCGCCGCGCTCAACGGCACCGCAGCCGGCGGCGGTTACGAGATGGCGCTGGCCTGCGAGGAGATCGTCCTCATCGACGACGGCTCCTCCACCGTCTCGCTCCCCGAGGTCCCCCTGCTCGGTGTGCTGCCGGGCACCGGTGGGTTGACCCGGGTGGTCGACAAGCGCCACGTCCGCCGGGACCGGGCCGACGTGTTCGCGACCAAGGCCGAGGGCGTCCGCGGCGCCACGGCCGTCGCCTGGCGGCTGGTCGACGAGTCGGTGCCGCGCGCCCGCTTCACCGAGACCGTCACCGCCCGGGCCCGCGCCGCCGCCGCGCGCTCCGACCGCCCCACCGACGCCGTCGGCCCCGAGCTGACCCCCCTGGCGCGCACGGAGACCCCGGACGCGCTCACCTACCCCCACGTCACGGCCACCCTCGACCGGTCCGGCCGCCGCGTCGACCTCACCGTCTCCGGTCCCGCCCCCGACGAGGCCGCCCCGTCCGACGCCGCCGCCGCGCTGGCCGCCGGGGTCGACTGGTGGCCGCTGGCCGTGGCCCGCGAGCTCGACGACGCGGTCCTGCGGCTGCGCACCAACGAGCCGGACCTCGGCACGTGGGTGCTGCGCACCCGGGGCGACCTCGACGCCGTGCTCGCCCACGACACCGCGTTGACCGAGCTGGTCGCCGGCGGGGACTGGTTCGCCCGCGAGGTGTCGCTCTACCTCACCCGGGTGCTCAAGCGGCTCGACGTCACCAGCCGCACGCTCGTCGGCGTCATCGAGCCGGGCAGCTGCGCGGGCGGGTTCCTCGCCGAGCTGCTGCTGGCCTGCGACCGGCAGTACGTGCTCGAGGGCGTGTACTCCGACGACCGGGACCCCGGGTACGACCCCGACGCCACCCCGGCGCAGGTGGTGCTCACCGCCGCCAACGACGGCGCGCACCCGATGGGCAACGGCCTCTCGCGCCTCGGGTCGCGCTTCCACGGCGTCCCCGACGACCTGGCCGCCGTCCGTGACCGGCTCGGCGGGCGCCTCGACGCCGCCGCCCTCGACGAGCTCGGGCTGGTCACCCTGGCGCTCGACGACATCGACTTCGCCGAGGAGCTGCGCATCGTGCTCGAGGAGCGCGCCTCGCTGAGCCCCGACGCGCTCACCGGCATGGAGGCCAACCACCGCTTCGTCGGCCCGGAGACGCTGGAGACCAAGGTCTTCGGCCGGCTCACGGCGTGGCAGAACTGGATCTTCACCCGGCCCAACGCCTCCGGCCCGGAGGGGGCGCTGCGCCGCTTCGGCACGGGTCAGCGGGCCGACTTCGACACCCACCGCGTCTAGGAGGGGCAGCTCATGGCTCAGGGGTTCAACGCCGCGGCGTGGCTGGTCGACCGACGGGTGGCGGCGGGCGACGGGGACCGTGTCGCGTTCCGCGGCGCCCGCGAGGTGACCTACGCGGGACTGGCCGACGAGGTCGCCGCCGCCGCGGCCGGGCTGCGGGCCCTGGGCCTGCGCCGCGACGACCGGGTCGTCCTGGTGTGCAGCGACTCCGCGGAGATGGCCGTGACGATCCTGGCCGCCTTCCGGGCCGGGGTGGTGGCCGTGCCCGTCTCGACCATGCTCGGCGCGGGCGAGCTCGCCGCCGTCATCGGCGACTGCGGTGCCCGGGTGGTGGTGTGCTCCCCCGAGTTCGCCGACGCGGTCGCGGCCGCCGTCACCGCCTCGCCCGAGGTCACCGACGTCGTCCGCACCGGCCCGTCGCTGCACGGCCTGCCCGACGGCGTCACCCAGCACGCGTGGGCGGACCGGCTGGGCTCGGGCGACGACGGCCCGGGCGACGACGGCACGGGCAACGACGGCGCGGACGACGGCTGCGCGGCCACGGGTGACGACGACTGGGCGCTGTGGCTCTACACCTCCGGCACCACGGGCACGCCCAAGGCCGCCATGCACCGCCACGCCAACATCCGCCACGTCTGCGAGACCTACGGCGCCCACACCCTGGGGACCCGGCCCGACGACGTGTGCTTCTCGGTGGCCAAGCTGTTCTTCGCCTACGGCATCGGCAACTCGCTGTTCTTCCCGCTCGCCGTGGGGGCCTCGGCGCTGCTCGAGCCCCGCCGGCCCACCCCCGGGGTCGTCGCGGAGCAGCTCGTGGCCCACCGGCCCACGCTGTTCTTCGGCCCGCCCACCTTCTACGCCGCCCTCGTCGCCGCCGAGCTGCCGCGGGACACGTTCGCCTCGGTCCGCCTGGCCACCTCGGCGGGCGAGCCGCTCCCCGCCCAGCTGCAGGCCCGGGTGGAGCAGCGCTACGGGTTCCCCGTGCTCGACGGCATCGGCGCCACCGAGGCGCTGCACGTGTTCCTGTCCTGCTCGCCGGACGACATCCGCCCCGGCACCACCGGCAAGCCCGTGCCCGGCTACGACGTCGAGCTGCGCGACGAGTCGGGGGCGGTCGTGCCCGCGGGCACCCCCGGGTCGCTGTTCGTGCGGGGGGCGTCGCTCGCGCTGGGCTACTGGCGGCGCACCGACGCCACCCGGGAGGTGTTCCAGGGCGAGTGGCTGCGCACCGGGGACTCCTACGTCCAGGACTCCGACGGCTACTACCGCTGCCTGGGCCGCTCCAACGACCTGCTCAAGGCCGGCGGCATCTGGGTCTCCCCCGCCGAGGTGGAGTCCCGCCTCGTCGCCCACGACGGGGTCAGCGAGGCCGCGGTCATCGGGGTGGCCGACGCCGACGGCCTGGTCAAGCCCGTGGCGTGCGTGGTGCGCAGCGCCGCCGGGGCCGACCTGACCGAGGCCGACCTCGTCGACTGGTGCCGGGCCGGGCTCGCCTCGTTCAAGCGTCCCCGCGCGGTGGTGTTCGTCGACGACCTGCCCAAGACGGCCACCGGCAAGATCCAGCGCTTCCGGCTCCGCGAGCACTACGCGGACGCCGACCTGGCGTCGCTGTCCGGCGGTGCCGGCACCGAGCAGGCCTCGGGCGTGCCCGCCGCCGCCCAGCTCTCCACCTGACCCGACCGACCCCACCACACCGGGAGGCCCCCGTGCCCTACGTGATCGCCGAGCCGTGCATCGACGTGATGGACAAGTCCTGCGTGGACGAGTGCCCCGTCGACTGCATCTACGAGGGCTCGCGCAAGCTCTACATCAACACCAAGGAGTGCATCGACTGCGGCGCCTGCGAGCCGGTGTGCCCCGTCGAGGCGATCAGCCAGGACCGCCACGTCGAGGACGACGTCCTCGCCCACGTGCAGGACAACGACGACTTCTTCTCCCTGGTCCTGCCCGGCCGCGACGCACCGCTGGGGGCGCCGGGCGGGGCCGCCAAGACCGGCGTCATCGGCGTCGACACCCCGCTGGTGGCGGGCCGGTGAGCCCTGCGCCGGAGCTGACCTGGGACCGGGCGGAGCGCCTGGTGTGGGACGACGACGTCGAGCGTGTCGTCGGCGGGGCACCCGACGGGGTCTTCGACCTGCCGCGCGACGGCAGCGTGCTGCCCGGCGACTGGTTCCGCGCCCGCGACGCGTCGGGCCGGGTGCTCGGCCTCGGGTGGCTGGAGGTCGAGTGGGGCGACGCCGAGGTGCTGCTCGCGACCGACCCCGACGCCTCCGGGCAGGGCGTGGGCGCGTTCGTCCTCGAGCACCTCGAGCAGGAGGCGGTGACCCGCGGCGTCAACTACGTCTACAACACCGTCCGGCCGGACCACCCCCACCGCGACGAGGTCACCGGGTGGCTCGAGGCCCGCGGCTACCGGGGCGGGGAGTCCGGTGACCTGCGCAAGCGGGTGGTGGTGGCGCGGCCGACGTCCGCGGGGCCGAGCACGCCGCGGCCCGGGTCCGGCCCGGCGGGTGACCGCGGCCCGGGGGACGAGGACGCCGGCGGGTACGTCGACGTCGAGGACCACCGGTACTGACGGAGGGTGCCGACCGCGGGACCGGTGGGGTGGCGGTCTGGTGGGGTGCGGCCGCCTCGGTGACGATGGGGTGGTGACGGACCCCCGGTTCACCGGCTTCGGCGCCGGCCTCGTGGACTTCTACCGCGGCCTGCACGCCGAGAACAGCCGCGAGTACTTCCACGCCCACCGCGCCACCTACGAGGCGGACGTCCGCACGCCGCTGGAGCTGCTGGCCGGCGAGCTCACCGAGGAGTTCGGCGAGCCGAAGGTGTTCCGGCCGAACCGGGACCTGCGCTTCACCCCCGACAAGCGGCCCTACAAGGAGCAGGCCAGCCTGGTCGTGGACGCCACCGAGCGCGGCGAGCCCTCGGCCGGGGCGCTCTACCTGCAGGTCTCCGCCGACGGCCTGCTCGTGGCCGGGGGGTGGTACCTGCCCACCCGCGAGCAGCTGGCCGCGTTCCGGCAGGCCGTGGACGACGGGGAGCGGGGCGACGAGATCGACGAGCTGCTGGGCGAGCTGGCCGGGACCGGGCTGGAGCTGCGCACGGAGGGTAGCCTGCGCACGGCACCGCGGGGCTGGCCGCGGGACCACCCGCGCATCGAGCTGCTGCGGCTGACCGCACTCACCCTCGGGGTCACCCACCCGCCGCGCGCGTGGTGGCACACCCGGGAGTGCCTGCGCCGCATCGAGTCCCACTGGCGCGACCTCGGCCGGTGGAACACCTGGCTGGCGAGCCTGCCCGTGGCCGACACGGCCTGAGCCCGGGCCGCCGAGGGTCTCGCCGCCCGACCCGGGGTGACACTCAGCTCCGCCTCGCGCCGGCGGCGGGGCACCGCGGTGCCGGTGCGCACCCCCGACGGCCGGGCTCGTGGGCACCGGACGGGGGCCCGCAGCGCGTAGCGTCGGTGCTCCAGCCCCGTTGCCGGCCATCACCGCGAGCCATCACCGAGGACGCTCCACCCCACGGCGCTCCTGGCGCCGGCAGGAGATCCCATGTCGGGCAAGAACAAGGGCGGTCGCGAGACCAAGAAGCCCAAGGCCGAGAAGCCGAAGCTCAACCAGTCCCAGCCGAGCACCAAGGGCGACGCCGCCTCCGCGGCCACGGCCAAGGCCCGCGGCGGTTCGCGGTAGCCGCCGCGGCGACGGTTAGCCTCCCCGGCATGCGCGATCTCGCCGCCCTGCCGAAGGGTCACCTGCACCTGCACCTCGAGGGCGCCATGCGCCCGGCCACGCTGCACGAGCTGTGCGAGCGGTACGGCATGGAGGTGCCGGTGATCCGCGGGTTCGGCTCGTTCGCCGCGTTCGACTCCACCTACGTCGCGGCGTGCGAGGTGCTCAAGACCCACGACGACCTCGTCCGCGTGGTCCACGAGGTGGTCGAGGACGCGCACGCCGCCGGCGCGGTGTACCTGGAGCCGTCGTACCTGCCGGTCCACCACCGCGGACGGCTCGGCCCCGACGCCGAGACCCTCGACGTGGTGCTGGAGGCGGGCCGGTCCCGCGCGGCCGAGCTGGGCCTCGGGTTCGGCCTCATGCTGGTGGCCGACCGCACCCAGGACCCGGCGCAGGGCGTCGAGCAGGCCGCCCACGCGGTGCGCCTGGCCGACCGCGGCGTGGTGTCGTTCAGCCTGGTCAACGCCGAGGCGGGCTTCCCGCCCGAGCCGCACCGGCAGGCGTTCGACATGATCCGCGAGGCCGGGCTCATCTCCGCCCCCCACGCCGGCGAGCACGACGGGCCGGCCAGCGTCCGCGGCGCGCTCGACACCCTCGGTGCCCGGCGCATCGCCCACGGCGTGCGCGCGGCCGAGGACCCCGCGCTGGTGTCCCGGCTCGCCGACGAGGCCGTGTGCCTCGACGTGTGCCCCAGCTCGAACCTGGCCCTGGGGGTGTACGGCTCGCTCGACGAGCACCCGCTGCCGGGGCTGCTCGCCGCCGGCGTGCGCGTCAGCCTGGGCGGCGACGACCCGCTGCTGTTCGGGCCCGGGCTGCTCGAGGAGTACGAGCTCGCGCGCGCGCAGCTGGGGCTCGACGACGCGACGCTCGCGTTCATCGCCCGGTGCTCGCTGGAGGACTCCGGCGCCGAGCCGGACGTCGTCGCCCGCGGGGTGGCGGGGATCGACGCCTGGCTGGCCGCCCCCGCCTGAGCGGTCCCGGGGGTGGTTGCAGACGCCCCGGACTGTCCTGGTGGTACTTGCAGACGCCCCGGGACAGGATGGAGGCATGGCCGACATCACCAGCACCCCCGAGTGGCAGGCGCTCACCGCGCACCACGAGGTCCTCGCCCACACCCACCTGCGTGAGCTGTTCGACAACGACCCCGAGCGCGGCCGCGAGCTCACCGCGACCGTGGGCGACCTCTACGTCGACTACTCCAAGCACCGGGTCAGCCGCGAGACGCTCGACCTGCTGCTCGACCTGGCGCGCGCCGCCGGGGTCGAGCAGCGGCGCGACGCGATGCTGGCCGGCGAGCACGTCAACACCAGCGAGGACCGCGCCGTGCTGCACACCGCGCTGCGGCTGCCCGCCGGCGCCACGCTCACCGTCGACGGCCAGGACGTGGTCGCCGACGTGCACGAGGTGCTGGACCGGATGGGTGACTTCACCGACCGGGTGCGCTCCGGTGAGTGGGTCGGCGCGACGGGCGAGCGCATCCGCACCGTGGTCAACATCGGCATCGGGGGCTCCGACCTCGGCCCCGTCATGGTCGACGGCGCGCTGCGCGGCTACGCCGACGCCGGCATCAGCGCCCGGTTCGTGTCCAACGTGGACCCCACCGACCTCGTGGCCACGGTGACCGACCTCGACCCGGCCACCACGCTGTTCGTGGTGGCGTCCAAGACGTTCGGCACGCTGGAGACGCTGACCAACGCCACCGCCGCGCGCCGCTGGCTGCTCGACGGCCTCGGCGACGGGGCGGGCGACGACGCCGTGGCCAAGCACTTCGTCGCCGTGTCGACCAACGCCGACCGGGTGGCGGACTTCGGCATCGACACCGAGCAGATGTTCGGGTTCTGGGACTGGGTGGGCGGGCGGTACTCCGTCGACTCCGCGATCGGGCTGTCGGTCATGTGCGTGGTCGGCCGCGACGCGTTCGGCGAGCTGCTCGCGGGCTTCCACGCCGTCGACCGGCACTTCGCCGAGGCGCCGCTGGCGGGCAACGTCCCGGTGCTGCTGGGCCTGCTGGGGGTCTGGTACTCGAACTTCTTCGGCGCCGAGTCCCGCGCGGTGCTGCCCTACGCCGACGACCTGGCCCGGTTCCCGGCCTACCTGCAGCAGCTCACCATGGAGTCCAACGGCAAGTCCGTGCAGGCGGACGGCTCACCGGTGACCACGTCGACGGGCGAGATCTTCTGGGGCGAGCCGGGGACCAACGGCCAGCACGCATTCTACCAGCTGCTGCACCAGGGGACGCGCCTGGTGCCCGCGGACTTCATCGGGTTCGCCGAGCCCGTGGCCGACCTGCCCACCCGCGACGGGACGGGCTCGATGCACGACCTGCTGCTGGCGAACTTCCTGGCCCAGACCAAGGTGCTGGCGTTCGGCCGGACGGCCGAGGAGGTGGCCGCCGAGGGCACCGACGCCGCGGTGGTGCCGCACAAGGTGATGCCCGGCAACCGGCCCTCGACGACGATCCTGGCGCCGAAGCTGACCCCGTCGGTGGTCGGCCAGCTGATCGCCCTCTACGAGCACGTGGTGTTCGTGGAGGGGACGATCTGGGGCATCGACTCCTTCGACCAGTGGGGCGTCGAGCTGGGCAAGACGCAGGCCGAGGAGCTGGTGCCGGTGCTCACCGACGAGGCGGCGCCCGACGCGCAGTCCGACTCGTCGACCGACGCGCTGGTGCGCCGCATCCGGGCCCAGCGCGGACGCGCGTCCTGAGGTGCCAGCGCGGACGCGCGTCCTGAGGTCCCAGCGCGGACGCGCGTCCTGAGGTCCCAGCGCGGACGCGCGTCCTGAGCCCGGAACGGCGCGTCAGCCCGCGACGAGCAGGTCGCGGAACCGGCGCGCGCTGGTGCTCTCGTGCCGGCCGGCCAGGCGGACGAGCGAGATGGTGCGGCGGACCACCGGGTCCACCAGGGGTACCGCGACCACCCCGGCGAACGCCATCATCGGCAGCACGAGGCCGGGCACGGCGGTGACGCCGAGGCCGGCGGCGACCAGTCCCGCCACCGCGCCCACGTTGTGCGCCTGCACCGTCGCGCCCGGCACCACGCCCGCGTCGGCGAGCGCGCGGTCGACGTGCCCGGCGATGCTGCTCTCCGGGCCGAAGGCGACGAACGGCTCGCCCGCCAGCTCGGTCCAGGCCACACTGCTCCGGTCGGCGAGGCGGTGCGTGGCGGGCACGGCGAGCGAGAAGTGGTCGGTGACCAGCGCCTGCTGCTCGAGACCGGCCAGGGACCCGGTCGTCGCGACCAGGGCCAGGTCGACCTCGCCCGACCGCACCGAGGCCAGCACCGCGTCGCGCAGGCCGTCGCGGACGTCGAGCCGGACGTCGGGGTGGGCGGCCCGGAAGCGGACGACGTGCGCGGGCAGGAAGGTCGCCGCGACCGACGGCAGGCAGGCGACCACCACGGATCCGCGCTCGCCCGTGGCGTAGCGCTCGAGCTGGCGGAGCCCGTCGTCGTAGGACGCCAGGACGCGCCGCGCGTGCTCGGCCACCTCGCGGCCGTCCCCGGTGGGCTCGACCCGCCGGGTGGTGCGGGTGAAGAGCCGCGCGCCCAGCCGGCGCTCGGCCTCGGCCACCGTGCGGCTCAGCGCCGACTGCCCGACCCCGACGTCTGCGGCCGCGGCGGTGAAGCTGGACCGGTCGGCCACCGCCACCACGGCCCGCAGGTGGTGGACCCCCAGATTGATGCTCACGGAACATCAATCTATGCCTGATCGATGTTGGACGGTGGTGGTGACCGCGCCCACACTCTCCAGGACGACAAAGGAGAGCAACGATGCTGTCATTCCTCGGCTACGCCACGATCCTGGTGATCCTGGCGCTGCTCCTGTCCCAGCGGGTCGCGGCGGTCACCGCGCTGGCGGGGGTCCCCATCATCGCCGCGTTCCTGGCCGGCGGCTCCCCCAGCGAGGTGGCCTCGTGGGTCAAGGACGGCCTCGGCGGGGTGGTCGGCGTCGCGGCCATGTTCGTCTTCGCCATCGTCTTCTTCGGCGTGGTGCGGGACGCCGGGCTGTTCGACCCCGTCATCCGACGGATCGTCCGCTGGGCGGGCAGCGCTCCCCCGACGGTCGCCGTGGCCACCACGGCGCTGGCCGTCGTGGCGCACCTCGACGGTGCCGGCGCGGTGACGTTCCTCGTCGCGGTGCCCGCGATGCTGCCGATCTACGAGCGCCTCGGCATGAGCCGCCTGGTCCTCGCCACCTGCGTGGGCCTCGGGGCCGGCGTGATGAACCTGGTGCCGTGGGGCGGTCCGACGGCCCGCGCCGCGGTCACGACCGGCCTGGACGCGAACGAGATCTGGGTCCCGCTCATCCCGGCGCAGGTGGCCGGGGTCGTGCTCGCCCTCGGGATCGCCTACTACCTCGGCCGCCGCGAGCGCGGTCGGCTCGAGCGGGTCGCGGCGGGGGACGTCTCCGCCGAGGTGGCCGAGTCCACGGCGCGCGTGCCCTCGGCGGGGCGCGTGTCCGTCGGCAGTGCAGCCGGCCGCCCCGGTGCCCCGGCCGGTCCGCCCGCCGCCGGCTCCTCGGGGACCGACGCGGACCGGGACCCCGCCGCGGGGGAGCACCCGCAGCCGGCGGACCCGTCGTTGCTGCGGCCCAAGCTCCTGTGGTTCAACGCCGCGCTGGTGCTGGCCACGCTGGGCGTGCTGATCTGGGGCGTCGCGTCGCCCGAGCTGTGCTTCATGGTCGCCGCCGTCGTCGCGCTCGTCGTGAACTACCCCGGCGCGAAGGCCCAGACGGCCCGTCTCGACGAGCACGGCCGCGGCGCGATGCTCATGGCGAGCACGCTGCTGGCGGCCGGGGTGCTCCTCGGGGTGCTCGACGGCAGCGGGATGATCGACGCCATGGCCGGCGCGGCGGCGAACGCGGTGCCCACCGCGATCGCCCCCGCGTTGCCGCTCGTGGTCGGCGTGCTCGGGGTGCCGCTGAGCCTGCTCTTCGGGCCCGACGCGTACTACTTCGGGTTCCTGCCCGTGCTGCAGGGCCTCGGCGACCAGGTGGGGGTCAGCGCGCTGCACCTCGCGCAGGCGTCGGTGCTGGGCGAGGAGACCGTCGGGTTCCCGATCAGCCCGCTGACCGGCGCGTTCTACCTGCTCGTGGGGCTCGCCGGGGTCGACATCGGCCGGCACATCCGCCACCTCATCGGGTGGGCGTGGCTGGTCAGCCTGGGCATGCTCCTCGTGGCCGTCCTCACCGGGGTCATCCCGCTGTGGGTCTCGTGACCGGCCGCAGCAGCCTGCGCCTCGGCGCGGGAGCCGGGTTCTCGGGCGACCGGATCGACCCGGCCCGCGAGCTGGCCGAGCGCGCCGCGCTGGACTACCTGGTGTTCGAGTGCCTCGGTGAGCGGACGGTCGCGGCGGGGCAGGCGCGCCGGCTGCAGGACCCGGGCTCCGGGTTCGACCCGCTGCTCGGCGCACGGATGCGGGCGGTGCTCGGCCTGACGACGGCCGCGGGCACCACGATCGTGACGAACTCGGGCGCCGCCAACCCCCTGGCGGCCGCGGAGCTGGTCGCGGGCCTCGTCCCGGAGGTGGTCGCCCCGGGTCGCGAGGTGCGGGTGGCCGCGGTGACGGGGGACGACGTCCTCGCCGAGGTCAGGGCCCTGGACCCCGTCGTCTGGGAGACCGGTCTGCGCCTGTCCGAGCACCCCGAGGAGCTGGTCTCGGCCAACGCGTACCTCGGGGCCGACGCCGTGCTGCCCGCGCTCGCCCAGGACGTGGACGTGGTCGTCACGGGCCGCCTCGCCGACCCGTCGCTCTACCTCGCCCCGCTGGTCCACGAGCTGGGCTGGGACCTGGCCGACGCCGCCGTCCTGGGCGCGGGCACCCTGGTCGGGCACCTGCTCGAGTGCGCGGGGCAGCTCACCGGCGGGTACTACGCCGACCCGGTCACCAAGCCCGTCAAGGACCTGGCCCGGCTGGGCTTCCCCTTCGCCGACGTCGCCCCCGACGGGTCGGCCGTGCTGGGCAAGGTCGAGGGCTCCGGGGGTGAGCTGACCACCCGCACCTGCGGCGAGCAGCTGCTCTACGAGGTCGGCGACCCCGCCGGCTACGTGACCCCCGACGTCACCGCCGACTTCACCGGGGTCCGGCTGACGGAGGTCGGGCCGGACCGCGTCCACGTCACCGGGGCCACCGGACGGCGGCGGCCCGACGAGCTCAAGGTGACCGTCGGGTTCCGGGGGGGCTGGCTCGGAGAGGGCCAGATCAGCTACGCCGGACCGCGTGCGCTCGCCCGGGCCGAGCTCGCCGCCGAGGTGGTCAGCACCCGGCTCGCCGACGTGCACGGGATCGACCCGTCCGCGGTCGGCGTCGAGCTCGTCGGGGCGGGGGCAGCGCTGCGGGGCCTGGCCCCCCGCACGGACCCGGTGGAGGTCCGGCTGCGCGTGACGGCGCGGACGGCCACCCCGGCCGAGGCCGAGCTCGTCGGCTGGGAGGTCGAGAGCCTCTACACCAACGGCCCCGCGGGGGGCGGCGGCGCCCGGCGCACCACCACCGAGGTGCTGGCCGTCCGCTCGTGCCTGGTGCCGCGGGCGCTCGTGCGCCCCGAGGTGCACCTGCTGGCGGTCCGGCCGTGACCGGGCGCAGCGTCGACGACGTGGCCGACGTCCGCACCGGCGACAAGGGCGACACCCTGATCCTGGCCGTGCTGCCCCGGACCGCTGCGGACCTCGCCGAGCTGCGGGCCGTGCTGACCCCCGAGGTGGTCGCCGCCCACTACGGCGGTCTCGCGACGGGCCCGGTGCGGCGGACCGTGCTCGACCACGTGCCGGGACTGGTCTTCGAGCTCCCCGGCCTGCTCGGCGGCGGTGTGACCGGCTCGCCGGTGCTCGACGGGCACGGCAAGACGCTCGGCTACCACCTGCTGACCCTCGAGCTGCCCGACCGGCAGGACGGGACGCCCTGAGCGGGCCGGGTCAGCAGACGTGGGCGCGGCCGGCGGCGGTGAGGTCCACCTCGGGGAGCTCGCGCTCCGCCGGGCCCGCCCGGAACGACGTGTACAGCTCGACCAGGGCGGTGCGCTGGCCCGGGGTGAGCGCGGGGTCGCGCCGCACGGCCTCGAGCACGGGGGACGCCTCGGCCGCGCTCGCCGCCGGGGCGGGATGCGGGACGAGGTGGGTGACGGTGCCGATGGAGCGGCGGGGCGCGCGCAGCACGCCCGTCACCGCCTCAGTCACGGCTGTGGTGCTGACCACCGGGAGCTCCTCGCTGTCGTGACGAACGGACCTGCGCGTGGCTCGACGGATCCTGGTGGACGCGAGTTTAGTAAGCCCCGCTAGCACCCAGCAAGCGCAGGTGGGATGACCTGCGCCACGTGACGGAGGGCTCGCCGGCGGCCACCGGCTACAACCAGCCGCGGCGCCGGAACATCAGCCAGAGCCCGGCGCCGATGCCGGCGATGAGCACGATGCTGAGCAGGAAGCCCCACTCCTGCTGGAACCCCGGGTACGGCACGTTCTGGCCGAAGAAGCCGGTGACCGCGGTGGGGATGGCGATGATCGCCGCCCAGGCCGTCAGCTTCTTCATGATCTCGTTGAGCCGGTTGCTCTGGATGGTCAGGTTCGTCTCCAGCACCGAGGTGACCAGGTCGCGCAGGCTCTCCGTCCACTCCGTCACCCGCAGCACGTGGTCGTAGACGTCCTGGTAGTAGGGCGCCATCGCCCGCCCCACCAGGTCGACGTCGCGGCGCATCAGCGTGTTCAGCACCTCGCGCATGGGCAGCACCACCCGCCGGGTGAGCACCAGGGACTTGCGCAGCGCGAAGCTGCGTCGCTGCACCTGGCGGTCCTGCGGCTCGTCGGCGAAGAGCTGGTCCTCCAGCTCCTCCACCCCGTCGTCGAGGGACTGCACCGCGTCGAAGTGCCCGTCCACGACGTGGTCGAGCAGGCCGTGGAGCAGGTAGGCGACGCCGTGCTCGGCGAGGTCGGCCGTCTCGTCCCACAGGGAGACCAGGGCGTCGAGGTCGATGCCGTCGTCCTTGCGGACGGTGATCAGCGCGCGCTCGAGGACGAACGACGACACCTCGGAGGTCTCCAGCGCCCCCGTCGCCCGGTCCAGCTCGACCGCGTAGACGTTGAGGAACAGGTAGTGCTCGTAGCGGTCCACCTTGGGGCGCTGGTGGTCCTGCACCGCGTCCTCCAGCGCCATGGGGTGCAGGCCGAACTCGCCGGCCAGGTGCTGCAGGTCGGGCAGCTCGGGGTCGAGCAGGTCCACCCACACCACGGTGGCGGGGTCGGCGTCGAGGTGGTCGCTGATGCGGTCGACGGGGAACCCCTCGTCGACGAGCTCCCCGCCCCGGTAGGCCCGGGTCCGCGACACGCAGCCGCGCGGGTCCGGGGCGGCGGTGGCGCGGTCGGTGTCGGGGTCGGGGTCCAGGGTGCTCAGCGGGGCCTCCGGGGTGGTGACGGGCTAGAACACCCATCCTCGCAGCGCGAGGAACCGCAGCGCCCCGACGACCCCGGTCACGGACATGACCAGCAGCACCTGGAGGTACCAGACCATCCCGGGGGCGAGCACCTCCAGCGCACCGAGCATCGCGGTCGAGATGACCAGCCCCACCAGGGCGAGCCCACCGCCCTCCCACTGCGCCGGGAACCAGCCGACGCGCTCCGCGGCGTGGAACGTCAGCCTGCGGTGCATCTCGCTGCCCAGCGCGGTGCTGACGACGGTGCCGACGAGGTTGGCGGTGATGGCCCCGAGGCCGTCCGAGGCCGCGAAGACCACCGCGTAGAGGGTCGTCGTGACCGCCCCGACCAGCACGAACCGGGCGAACTGCGCGTAGGCCGAGTCCGAGGACCACGCCACGGCGAGCGGCGCACGGCGACCGCTCACGACCTCGACCACGCCCCACCCCGTCCCACGATCCTGGCCAGTGCAACACCCCCGGGCCCGGCCCGCTTCCCCGCCCGGTGTGACCGTGCTCTCCCCCGGGCGCTGTCGGACCCCGCGGGTAGCGTCGCCGCCGTGAGACCGAGCCCCGCCACGCCCGCCGCGCAGGGTGGCGGGTCGCCCGCGACGGGTGACGCCGCGGTGGCGGTGGACGAGCTGGTCAAGCGCTACCCCAAGCGGCCCAGCAACGCGGTCGACGGGGTCAGCTTCCGGGTCGGCCGCGGCGAGGTGTTCGGCCTCCTCGGGCCCAACGGGGCGGGCAAGACCACCACCATCGGCGTCCTCACCACCCGGGTCGTGCCCACCTCGGGCCGCGCCACCGTCGGCGGGGTGGACGTGGCCGCGGACCCGGTCCGCGCCCGCACCGTGCTCTCGGTCGTCCCGCAGCGCTCCAACCTCGACCGCTCGCTCACCGCCCGGCAGAACCTCGTCTTCCACGCCGCCTACCACGGGGTCGGCAGGGCCGAGCGCAACCGCCGGGCCGACGAGCTGATGGACAAGCTGGGCCTCGGTGGTCGCGGCGGGGACAAGGTCGACACCTACTCCGGCGGCATGGCCCAGCGGCTGCTCATCGCCCGTGCCCTGATGCACCGGCCCCGGGTGCTGTTCCTCGACGAGCCGAGCACCGGCCTGGACCCGCAGGCCAAGCTCTTCGTCTGGGACCAGGTGCGGGCGCTGCGCGACGCCGGCGCCACGGTGCTGGTGACCACCCACGACATGGACGAGGCCGCCGCGATCTCCGACCGGGTCGGGATCATGGACCACGGCACGCTGCTGGCCCTGGACACCCCCGCCGCGCTGACCCGGTCGCTGCCGGGCAGCAGCACCCTCGACCTCACCGTCGAGGTCGCCGGCGAGGGTGTGCAGGACGGCGAGCAGGACGGGGCCGGTGCCGAGCGTGTCGCCAGCGCGCTGGCCGGGCTGCGCGGCGTCCGCGGCAGCGAGCGGGTGTCCACCGGGGCCGACGCCGAGGTCCGGGTGCGGCTCTACCTCGACACCGACGGTGCGGCCGTCGTCGGCCCGGCCACCGAGGCCGTCTCCGCCCTGGGCGCCCGGCTCACCGCGGTCGGCCTCGGCGAGCCGACCCTCGAGGACGTCTTCATCAGTCTGACCGGACGGGACCTGCGATGAGCACGACCACCGACGGGCCGGGCACCACCGCGGTGCCCCCCGTGTCGTTCGACCCCCCGGGCGCGCCGCGGGTGGGTCGGGCGTTCCTCGGGCTGCTGTGGCGCGACGTCTTCGTCACCGGCCGGGAGCTGGTGGCGTTCCTGGCCCAGGTGCTGCTGCAGCCGCTGTTCCTGCTGTTCGTGTTCGGCAAGGTCCTGGGCCAGCTCGGGTACGTGCAGGGCGACTTCGCCCAGGTGCTGCTGCCCGGCGTCATCGCGTTCACCGCGTTCCTCACCGCGCTGCAGAACACCGCGCTGCCGCTGGTCATCGACTTCTCCTTCACCAAGGAGATCGAGGACCGGCTGCTCGCGCCGCTGCCCACCGACCTGGTGGCCGTGGAGAAGATCGTCTTCGCCACCGCCCGCGGCCTGGTGGCCGCCGCCGCGATGTTCCCGCTCGGGGTGGTGGTGCTCGGCTCGGTCTCCATCACCTGGGGGGCCGCCCCGCTGGTGGCGCTGTTCCTGCTGCTCGGCTCGCTCGTCGGCGCGGCAATGGGCCTGGTGCTGGGCACCCTGGTCACCGCCTCGAAGATCAACGTGGTGTTCGCGGTGGTGCTCACCCCGCTGCTGTTCACCGGCTCGACGCAGTTCCCCTGGACCCAGCTCGACCAGCTGCGCTGGTTCCAGGTGGTGTGCGCGCTGAACCCGCTCACCTACGTCAGCGAGGGGGTGCGCGCGGAGATGGTGCCGGGCATCGACCACATCCCCACCGTGGTGTGCCTGGTGGTGCTGCTCGGTGCCCTGGCCGCCTTCACCGCGGTGGGGCTGCGCGGGTTCCGCCGGCGCGCCCTGGACTGACGGCTCAGAGGGTCAGCTGCTCGCCGGGCCCCGGCGCCTCGTCCCCCGGCCCGTCGGGCACGGGCTCGACGAGCTCGGGGCCGTCGTTGCCCACGTTGCCCACGGCCGCGCCCACCCGCCGGGGGGCCAGGTGCGGCGCCGGCATCGCCTCGAGCAGGGCGCGCGCGGTCGCCGCGTCCCCGGAGCGGCAGTCGAGCCAGGCGTCGCGGGCGTCGGGCGGCACCAGCACCGGGGTGCGGTCGTGGATCTCGCCGAGCAGGTCGGTGGCCTCCCGGGTGATGACGGTGGTCGTCCACACCCACCGCTCCGGGTCGTCCTCGGCGCGCTCGGGGTCCCGCCACAGCTCGTAGAGCCCCGCCATGGCCAGCAGCGCCCCGTCGGGGTCGTGCAGGAAGTAGGGCACCTTGCCCTCGGGGGTGGGCTGCCACTCGTAGTAGCCGTCGGCGGGCAGCAGGCAGCGCCGCGCGGCCGCCGCGCGGCGGAAGGCGGGCTTCTCGGTCACCGTCTCGCTGCGGGCGTTGATGAGCCGGGCGGCCCCGCGGCGGTCCTTCGACCAGCCCGGCACCAGCCCCCAGCGGGCGGTGCGCAGGGTGCGCCGCGGCTGGTCGGGCCCGTCGTGCGGGGGCCGCTCGAGCACCACCGGGACCGCGTCGGTCGGCGCCACGTTCCACGACGGTGCGGGCGCCACCCCGGACCCGTCCCCGGCGTCGAGGACGACGTCGAACAGGGTGGCCAGGTCCTCGGCCGTGGCCGTGCTGACGTAGCGACCGCACATGGCGGCAGTGTCCCACCCCGCCGGGCCCGCGCTCATCCGGCGGCGTGCACCACCGCGTGCCCGCCGCCGCGCTTGGCCCGGTACATCGCGTCGTCGGCGGCGTCGACGAGGCGGCGCAGCTGGCGGTGGGTGCACGGGCCGCGGGCGTGGACGACGCCGATGCTGGCGGTGACGGGCAGGGCATCGTCGGGCCGGTGGACCGCCGCCAGCAGGTCGTCGCCGAGCCGGTCACGCGAGGTCCCGCCCGGCACGAGGGCGGCGAACTCCTCCCCGCCGGTGCGGGCGACCACGCCGCACCCGTCGACCGAGGCCCGCAGCCGCTCGCCGACGAGGCGCAGCACCTCGTCGCCGCGGGCGTGGCCGTGGGTGTCGTTGACCGCCTTGAACGCGTCGAGGTCGAGCACGACCAGCGTCAGCCCGTCACCCGGTCGCAACGGGGCCAGCACGGCCCCGGGCTGGGTCTCCCCGGTCAGCGCCCGCAGCTCCAGGTCGAGGCCGCGCCGGTTCAGGCACCCCGTCAGCGCGTCGTGGTGGGCCAGCTCCTGGTGGGCGGCGGCGTCGGTGCGCACCAGCTCGATGTAGAGCCGGACGTAGAGCGGGAACACCGCGGCGAGCACGAGGCCCACCACGAGCCGGGCGGCGACCCCGGCCGGGTCGTCGGGGTGCTGCTGCAGCGCGAGGGCGGCGAGCAGCAGCAGCACCGCGCAGCTGACGACGACCTGGAGCACCAGGCGCCGCGGGTTGAGCAGGAACACCCCGTAGGTCGCCACCACGGCCAGCCCGATGCCGATGTGCAGCCCGAGGTAGCGCTCGTGCACCAGCAGCACCCCGACACCGATGCCTGCCTCGGCGTAGACGCCGAACACGCCCGCCCAGCGCCGGCTGGTGCGCCGCGCCCGGAACCACAGCCCCGCCACGACGACGGTGCTCAGCGAGATGACGACGACCACGGTGCGCGGGGCGCCGGGGGGCGGGCCCCCGTCGGCGGCGGCGAGCAGCAGTCCCGTCATCCCCACCGCCAGCGTGCCCCAGCCCGTGACGCGGCGGACCAGCCGGTCGCGGTCGGCGCCGGCGGGCAACGAGGAGAGCCACGCGACCACGCCGAGCCCCTTCCCGCCCCGCCCACTCTGCGTGAGCAGTCTGACACTAGCCAGCAGGGCACGGGCGGTCCCGCCGGGCGAGGGAGACCGGCCCCGCCCGCCCGGTGGCCGCTACCCGGCCGTGGTCGGCGCGGTCAGGTCGTAGAGGGTGACCCCGTCGACCGTCTGCGCGGTGTAGGTCGCCTCGACCCACGCGGTGATCTCCGAGGACGCGCCGGCGGTGCCGCCGCGGCCGCCGCCGAACCCGCCGCCGGCGATGAACCAGTGGATCTCCCCGGCCGCGACGTCGGCCTGGAACTGGGCGAGGGTCGGCGACGGGTCGGTGCCGTTGAACCCACCGATGGGCATGACCGGGTCCTGCGTCGCGAGCTGGTAGCCCGACGCGCTGTTGGAGCCGACCGTGGCGGCGACCCAGGTGTAGCGGTCGGCGTCCTGCTCCAGCAGGGCGGTCAGCGCCGCGCTCGGCGTGCTGCCGTCCAGCAGCGACCCGGCACCCCCGGGGCCGCCGGGCGTGGTGGCCCCCGGCGCGCCACCCGCGACCCCGGGGACGACCCCCGTGGCCGTGGTGCCGCCGGCGATCCCCGGCAGCGCGGCCGCGCCGCCCGTCGGCAGCTGACCACCGCGCGCACCACCCGGGGCGGTGCCGGGGCCGGCACCGGTGCCGGTGGCCCCGCCACCGAACGCCCCGCGCGGGCCGCGCGCCCCACCGGGGCCGCCGCGCCCGCCCATCCCCCCGGGCACGGTCGGGCCCGCGGAGACCAGGGAGCCGGAGTGCGCGGTGCCCACCGTCTGCACCGCGTAGGCGGTGGGCCCGGCGAGGCCGGTGGCCAGCGCGGCCAGGGCGACGACCGCCGTCACCCGCCGCGGGAGGAACCGCGCGGCCAGCAGGGCCAGCGACGCGACGACCCCGACGACGAGGACGACCGTGCGCAGCCACGGCACGAAGCTCGCGCTGCGGCCGAGCAGCGCCCACGCCCACACCGCGCTGCCGAGCAGGGTCAGCGCCAGCACCACGGGGACCCACGCGCGGTCCCTCGCCCGCCACGCCGCCACCGCGCCGGAGCCCACGAGCGCCGCGACCGCCGGGGCCAGGGCGACCGTGTAGTAGGCGTGGAAGATCCCGGCCATGAAGCTGAAGGTCAGCCAGGTGACCACCAGCCACAGCCCCCAGACCAGGTAGGAGGCCCGCCGCGGGTCGGTCCGCGGGGCGCGGCCGCGCAGCACGACGCCGACGACCCCCAGCACCAGCGCCGCGGGGGCGAGCCAGGCGATCTGCCCGGCGAACTCGGAGCCGAACAGCCGGGAGATGCCGGTGGCGCCCCAGAACCCGGTGCCCCCCGCGGTCGCGCCGGCCCCGCCCCCGCCGACGCTGCCCCGCTCGCTGCCGGTGAGCCGGCCGAACCCGTTGTAGCCGAACGTCAGCGAGAGGAACGAGTTGTCCTGCGAGCCGCCGACGTAGGGCCGCATGCTCGCCGGGACCAGCTCGACGAGGGCGACCCACCAGCCCGCGGCGACGAGCAGCGCACCCAGCGCGGCCAGGAGCTGCAGCAGCCGGCGCCCCAGCCGCGGCGGGCCCGCGACGAGGTAGGTCAGGGCGAGCGGCGGGACGACGAGGAGCACCTGCAGCTGCTTGGTGAGGAAGCCGAGGCCCACGAGCGCCCCGGTGAGCACGAGCCAGCGGGTGCGGCCGTCGTCGACCGCGCGCAGCAGGGCCCAGACCGCGGCGACCATGAGCAGCACGAGCAGGGCGTCGGGGTTGTTGAACCGGAACATGAGCACGGCGACCGGGGTGAGCGCGAGGACCAGGCCGGCGAGCAGGCCGGCCGCGGGGCCCGAGCGGCGCGCGACGGAGGCGTGCAGCAGGGCCACCGACGCCACACCCATGAGCACCTCGGGCACGAGGACGGCCCAGCTGTTCAGCCCGAACACCCGGACCGAGAGCTCCATGACCCACAGCGCGGCGGGCGGCTTGTCCACGGTGATCGAGCTCGCGGCGTCCGAGCTGCCGAACAGGAACGCCTCCCAGCTGCGCGAGCCCGCCTGCACGGCCGCGGAGTAGAAGGAGTTGGCGTACCCGTTGGCGCTGAGGTTCACCAGGTAGAAGCCGGCCGTGGCGAGCAGCAGCAGGCCCAGCGCGGGGCGGGCCCAGCGGGGCCGGGTGCCGGGTGCGTCGTCCCCCGGTCGCGTCCCGGACGGCGGCGGCTGGGCCCCCGCGGGGTCCCGTGGCGTCGCCAGCACGTCACCACCTTCGGCCGGGCGCCCGTCGTGGGCACCGTCGTCGTGGGCACCGTCGTGGTGGGGGGTGTCGCGCGGGATCGTGCGGGTCATCGGGAGGTCTCTCCGTCCGGGAGGGCGAGGGGGGTGGTCGGGGCGGCGACGGCGCGGCGGGCGTGGAACACCCAGGCCCGCAGCGCGAGGAAGCGCGTCAGGGTGGCGACGAGGTTGGCCAGCACCAGCACGGCCAGCTCGAGGCCGTGCGAGGGGTCGACCGTCCCGGCGTGCAGCAGGGCCAGCGCGCCGGAGGTCAGCGCCAGGCCGACGCCGAAGACGACCAGGCCCTGCACCTGGTGCCGGGCGGCGCCGCCGCGGCCGCGGACGCCGAAGGTGATGCGCCGGTTGGCCGCGGTGTTGGCCACCGCGGTGAGCAGCAGGGCGGTGAAGTTGGCCCACTGCGCGCCGAGCTCCGGGCGGGCCAGGACGAACAGCACCGCGTAGGCCAGCGTGCTCGCCACGCCGATCGCGCCGAACCGCAGCAGCTGGCTGACCAGCCCCGGGGGCACGCCCGGCACCGCGGCGTCGCCGGCCCACTGCGCGCGCAGCGCGGCCACCGGGATGCGGCCGGTGGCCAGGCCCCGGGCGAGGCGGACCACCCCGCGCAGGTCCGCGGCGGCCGTGGCCACGACGTCCACCCGGCTGTCGGGGTCGTCGGTCCAGTCGACCGGGACCTCGTGGATGCGCAGCCCGGCGCGCTCGGCGAGCACCAGCAGCTCGGTGTCGAAGAACCAGCCCTCGTCCTGCACCAGCGGCAGCAGCGCACCGGCCACGTCGGCGCGGATCGCCTTGAACCCGCACTGCGCGTCGGAGAACCGCGCGGAGAGCGCACCGCGCAGGATGAGGTTGTAGCAGCGGGAGATGGCCTCGCGCTTCGCCCCGCGCACCACCCGCGACGAGCGCGTCAGCCGCGAGCCGATGGCCACGTCGGAGTGGCCCGAGATCAGCGGCGCGACCAGCGGCAGCAGGGCGTTGAGGTCGGTGGAGAGGTCGACGTCGGTGTAGGCGAGCACGGGGGCGTCGGAGGCCTGCCACGCGGTGCGCAGGGCCCGGCCCCGACCGCGCTGGGCCAGCTGGCGCACCACCACGCCGGGCAGCTCCGCGGCCAGGCGGCGGGCGATGGCCGGGGTGTCGTCGGTGCTGCCGTTGTCGGCGATGGTGATGCGGCACGGGTACGGCAGCTGCTCGGCCAGGTGGGCGTGCAGCCGCCGCACGCACGGCTCGAGGTCGACCTCCTCGTCGAGGACGGGGACCACGACGTCGAGCACGGGCGACCCGGGGGCCACCTCGACGACGGGCCGACGAGGTCGGCTGGTGGGGGCGGGCGGGACCGCCGTGCTGGTCATGCGGACGACTCTCGCGGCCCCGCCTAGGGCCACCCTGCGCCCTTCCTGTGGCCCACCTGTGAGTGCGACCGGCCCGCCGACCTCGGCCCGCTCCGGGACGTCCCGGGACCCGACGCCCCCGCCTGCGACGCCCGCACGTGCGCAGCCCTAGGTTGCGCGGGTGCACATCCGGACCGCGACCAACGCCGACTGGCCGGCGATCTTCCCCACCTACGCGGCCGTGACGGCCGAGGGCCGCACCTACGCCTTCCCCGCGGGCCAGGACCTCGAGGCGGCCCGGCCGTGGTGGATGGAGCCGCCGCCCGGGCGGACCGTGGTCGCGGTGGCCGACGACGGTGCGGTGCTCGGCTCGGCGAAGGCGGGACCGAACCGGCCCGGCCGCGGCGCCCACGTGGCGACGGCGTCGTTCCTGGTCGACCCGGCCGCCCGGGGCGCGGGGGTGGGCCGGGCGCTGGGCGAGCACGTCCTCGCCTGGTGCACCGGGCAGGGGTACCGCGCGATCCAGTTCAACGCGGTGGTGGAGACGAACCACGCCGCGGTCGCCCTGTGGCGCTCGCTCGGGTTCACGGTCGTGGGCACGGTGCCCGAGGCCTTCGACCACCCGGAGCACGGGCTGGTCGGGCTGCACGTGATGCACCGGCGGCTGGGCTAGGCCCCGGCGTCACCCCGGTCCGGGCAGCAGGCACCACTCGTTGCCCGACGGATCCTGCAGCACGCGCCACGGCAGGTCCCCCCAGCCCGGGTCGATCTCGCGCCCCCCGAGCTCGACGGCGCGGCGGAGCACCGCGTCAGCGTCGTCCCCGTCGGTCGGGCGCACGTCGAGGTGCACCCGGTTCTTCGCGCCGGCGGGCTTGGGCCGTCGCTCCCGCACCAGCTCGAGCCGCGGCCCGGTGCCCCCCGGGTGCCGCAGCGCGGGGACGTCCCCGGAGTCGTCGTCGCGCCACCCCGTCAGCCCCGCCCAGAACGCCCGGTCCCTCACCGGGTCGGCGGACTCCAGCCGCAGGCCCACGAGCGGTCCCGGCCCGACGTGCCCGGGCCCGGCCACGACGACGGTGACCGGGGTGCCCTCCGGGTCCGCCGACGCCGACCCGCCGTCCGGGGAGGCCACGTCGAGGTGCAGCCGGGCGTCCCCCACCGGCGGGGTGCCCACGCGGGGCAGGCACAGGTCGAGGAAGGCGCCGCCGCCCAGGTCGAGCCGGGCCTCCAGCAGGTCCGGCTCGTCGGTGATGACCTCCGCGCCGAGCAGGGCCGCCCAGGACCTGCCCAGCGTCGCGGGGTCGGCGGCGTCGATGACGACGTTCTCCAGGCGCACCCCGCCATCCACGCAGAGCCCGTCCCCGGATGCAACGGCCGCGGGCTCAGCCCTCGAGCACGGCCCAGCCCCGGGCGGGCAGGCGCACCCGGTCCCCCACCAGCTCGGCCTGCCCCGCGGCCACCGCGTGCGCGCCCGCCGCGGGCAGCTCCACCGGGTCGTCGTCGAGGTTCAGCGCGGTCACCACGGCCGCCCCGGCGGTGGCGGTCCGCAGCACCACGCTGCGGTTGGCCAGCGCCACCACGTCGGTCTGCGCCCGCACCAGCCAGGGGTGGCGGCGGCGCAGCCCCAGGAGCTGCTGGTGCACCGCGAGCAGGTGCGCGGCCCCGGGGTCGAGGTCGGTCGGCGGCTGCTCGGGCAGCTCGGGGCGCACCGCGTCGTCCCCGCCCTCGCGCTCCTCCTTGACCGCCTCCCAGCCGTACTCGTCCCCGGCGTACACGCAGGGCGTGCCCGCGACGGTGCACAGCACGGCGAGCGCGTGCGGCACCAGCTCCGGGCCGACGGCCGAGGCGATGCGGGTGACGTCGTGGTTGCCCAGGAAGGTGGTGGGGGTGAACGTGGCCAGCAGCGCGTTGCCCCGCTCCACGGCGTGGGCGAGCTCGAAGAAGTTGCGGTCGGCGATCGCGTGCCACGTCGCCTGCCACAGCTCGTAGGCGGTGACGGAGTCCAGCCCGGAGGCCGCGACGTAGCCGGCGGCGTCGCCGTGGATGAGCTCCCCGGACAGCCACGCCCCGGGGTGGGTCTCCCGGACCCGGCGCACCACGTCGACCCAGAAGCCGGGCGGCACGGCGTAGGCCGCGTCGAGCCGCCAGCCGTCGACGCCGCGGTCCAGCCAGTACGTCATCACCTCGACGACGAGGTCGGCCACGGCCGGGCTCGCGTGGTCGAGCACGACGAGGCGCTCGTGGCCCTCGAACACCCGCGCGGGCACGGCGTCCCCGGGACCCCAGCCGGACCCCTCGAGGTGGAACAGCTCCGCGGCCGGGGACGACGGGCCCGCCGCGGCCAGCCGGGCGAAGGCGGGGTGGCTGCGGCCGACGTGGTTGAACACCCCGTCGAGGGCAACCCGGACCCCGCGGGCGTGGGCGGCGTCGACGAGGTCGAGCAGGTCCTGCTCGTCACCCAGGCGCGGGTCCACCCGGAGGTGGTCGACGGTGTCGTAGCCGTGGGTCTCCGAGGCGAGGACGGGGCCGAGCAGCAGGCCGTTGAGCCCGAGCCCGACGACGTGGTCGAGCCACGCGGCCAGCCGCGGGAGACGGTGCACCACGGGCTCGTCAGGACCGCCGAGGCTGCCGCCGCCGTCGGGACGGATCGGCGCGGCGACGGCCCCCAGCGGGTAGACGTGCCACCACATGACGTGGTCCTGCCAGCCGCGCGGGTCCGGCGCACCGGCGGGGTCGGGAGCACCGTCCACGGCTCAGCCCGCCACGGGCGGCAGCGCACCCAGCGGGGCCACCACGCCGCAGCCGCGCTCGCACACCCACTGCGGGTCCTCGCCCAGCGGCGGGTCGAGCTGCAGCGCCTCGTCGGTGTGGGTGGGGCACGCGGGCCAGCGGCCCTCGGTATCGACGAGGCGGTCCTGCACGTCCTGGGCCACCTGCCCGGCGACGAAGGCCAGGCCCGCGGGCCACTGCTCGGCCCACCAGCGCCGCTCGGCCACGGCCGCGTCGACGACGTCGACGATGTCCGCGGTGTCCGCGCCGCGGGCGGCGACGTCGTGCAGCACCACCGCGCGGGCGCGCAGCATCGTGGCGTCGAGGTCCGTGGGTCCACCGGTGTCCGTCATCGCCGACCATCGTGCCCGAGCGCGGGCGCCGCGCGCTCCCCTCGCCCCGTCGCCCGGGCGGTGGGAGAGTCCTCCCACAAGATCACCACCACAACCTACGGTCGCGTAACCTACGAAGGCGTAGGTAACCGACGGAGGAGGACCGCGTGGCCACCACGGAGATGACGCAGCTCGAGCTGCTGCACGAGCTGGAGCCGGTGGTGGCCGAGAACCTCGACCGCCACGACCTCCTCGCCAAGCCCTGGCACCCGCACGACTACGTGCCGTGGGACGAGGGCCGCAACTTCGCCGCCATGGACGGCGAGGACTGGTCCCCGGAGCAGTCGCGGCTCGACGAGACGGCCAAGGCCGCGATGGTGCTCAACCTGCTCACCGAGGACAACCTGCCGTCCTACCACCGCGAGATCGCCCACCACTTCGGCCGCGACGGCGCGTGGGGCACCTGGGTGGGCCGCTGGACGGCGGAGGAGAACCGCCACGGCGTCGTCATGCGCGACTACCTCGTGGTCACCCGCGGGGTCGACCCCGTCGCGCTGGAGAACGCCCGCATGGTCCACATGACCAACGGCTACTCCGCCGACGACAAGACCGCGCTGCGCACCGTGGCCTACGTGACCTTCCAGGAGCTGGCCACCCGCGTCAGCCACCGCAACACCGGCAAGGCGTGCAACGACCCCGTTGCCGACCGGATGCTCGCCCGCATCGCCGCCGACGAGAACCTGCACATGATCTTCTACCGCAACCTCGTCACCGCGGCGTTCGACCGGGCGCCCGACGCCACCATGCGCGCCATCGTCGACGAGGTGCGGGCGTTCGAGATGCCCGGCTCGGACATGCCCGACTTCCGCCGCAACTCCGTGGCCATGGCGAAGGCCGGCATCTACGACCTGCGCCAGCACCACGACGACGTCATCATGCCCGTGCTGCGGCACTGGAAGGTGTTCGAGCGCACGGGGTTCGGCCCCGACGGCGAGGCGGCCCGCGACGAGCTGGTGGCGATCCTCGCCGCGCTCGACGCCGCCGCGACCCGGTTCGAGGAGTCCCGCGACCGGGCCCTGGCCCGCAAGCTCGCCCGCGCCTCCTGACCCGGGCCCGGCACCGCCCCCGGGCGGACCTCGACGTGAGCCCCGCGACGCCCCCACCCACCCGGGTGGGGGCGTCGCTGCGTCCGGGACCCCGACCTGCAGGGTTGTGGTGGATGGGACTCAGGGGACGAGACTGAGTCTTGGGGCTGAGATTGCACAGTGGTGCATCTGCGACAGAAGTGTCATCATCGTGCCGCGTGTCGCCTTGACATCGCACCGTGACGACTCCCTGTTCCGCCGGACCCGACGTCGGTGGTAGCCGCCTCGACCTGTGAGGACACGCCTGTGCCCCAGCCCGACCGCGCCCGATCCCGTGCTGCCCGCTCCCGGGGGGTGGGCCGTGCGCGCTTCGCCTCCGTGGGCGCGGTGACCGCCCTCGCCCTCGTCCTCGGCGGCGGCTCGGCCCTCGCGGCCCCGCCCGTCCCCAGCGGTCCCGACGCGGCCGGGCAGGGCAGCGCGACGCGCCCGCCCACCCCCGCCGAGGCCGAGGCCGCCGCCCGCGCCGCCGCCGTCGCGGCCACCGGGTCGGGCGTCGTCACCGGCGGTGTCCCCCGGGCGACGAGCACCTCGGCGGGCCTCGCCGGTGGCGCGGTGCCGAGCCTGCCCACGGCGTCCGGGGCTGCGACCGGGTCCACCGCGGGCTCCCCGTCCGCTCCCGCCTCCCCGTCGAGCGCCGGCCGCACGTCCGGGTCTACACCCGCGACGGTGCCCCCGGCGCCGGCCGCGACGGCCACCACGCCCACCCCCGTGGTCACCGGCGGGGCGGGCCGCGACGTCGACAACCTCGTCTACGGCCTGTCCACGGTGGACCAGCGCTTCGACGGCATGGGCGGGGACGACCCGGTGCGCGGTGCGCTCGCCGACCTGCAGCGCGGCGCCCTGGCCATCACCCGGTCGGCGTTCGACGGGCTCAACGCCGTCGGCGTCGTGTCCGACCAGCAGCTCGTGGTGGCGCGCTGCGTCTTCGGCGTGGTCGACGGCGCCATCTCCGACATGGTCTCCGGCTCGTTCGACGACGCCGCCGCCCGCTACGACCTGGCCACCTGCATCTCCGCCCTCGGCCCGCAGGACGCGCTGCTGCGCTCGCAGCTGCTCGACGCGATCGGCAGCGGCCAGGTCGCCGCCCCGCAGGCCCCGTCGGGCGGGGGCTCCAGCCCGGTCGTCAACCCGGCCCCGGTCACGCCGGACCCCACGCCGTTCCCGTCGACCAGCGCCACCACGGTCGCGCCCGCCCAGGGCACGTTCACCTCGGGCTTCGGCTCGCGCTGGGGCAGCTTCCACTACGGCATCGACATCGCCAACGCGATCGGCACCCCCATCCGGGCGGCCCAGGCGGGCACGGTCATCAACGCCGGCCCGGCCGACGGGTTCGGCCTGTGGGTCCGCATCCGCCACGACGACGGCACCATCACCGTCTACGGCCACAACGACCGCAACCTGGTCTCGGTCGGCCAGCGGGTCACCGTCGGCCAGCAGATCGCCACCATCGGCAACCGGGGCGACTCCACCGGGCCGCACCTGCACTTCGAGGTCATCAACCCGGCCGGCATCAAGGTCGACCCGCAGCCCTGGCTCGCCGCCCGCGGCGTGTACGTCGGCTGACGTGAGCAGCAGCTACACGGTGCGCCACCGCGTGGCGGCGTCGCGGGAGCAGGTGTGGGACGTCCTGGCCGACCACGAGGGCATGGCGGGCTGGCTGCCGCTGCGCCGCGCCGAGCTCGAGCGGGAGGGCTCGCCCGAGCGGGACGGGGTCGGCGCGGTGCGGGCCCTGCACCTGGGCTGGCCGCCGATCCGGGAGCGCGTCACCGTCTTCGAGCCCGGCCACCGGCTCGGCTACGAGGCCGTCGGCGGGGTGCCGGCGCGGCGCTACGCCGGCGAGGTGGTGCTCACCCCCGACGGCGCCGGCACCGCCATCGCCTGGACGGTGCGGGTGCGCCCACTGGTGCCCGGCACGCAGCTCGCATTCGCCGGGGTGGTCCGGCTGCTGGCGGGTGCGCTGGTGCGCCGCGTCTCGGCGCTGCCCGCCGGCTGAGGTCGCACCGCGACGGGCGCGGGTCAGCCGGGCGGAGAAGACTGACGGGCATGCGAGCAACCCTGATCCACGGCCCCGGTGACGTCCGCGTCGCCGACGTCCCCGACCCCGAGATCCACGCCCCCACCGACGCGCTGGTGCGCGTGGTGGCCAGCTGCGTCTGCGGCTCCGACCTGTGGCCCTACCGCGGTGTCCGGGAGACCCCCGAGCCCAAGCGCATCGGCCACGAGTTCGTCGGCGTCGTCGAGGAGCTCGGCGGCGACGTCTCCACCCTGTCGGTGGGCGACTTCGTCATCGCCCCGTTCGTCATCTCCGACGGCACCTGCGTGCACTGCCGCAACGGCATCCACACCTCGTGCGCGCACGGTGGGGCGTGGGGCGCGCCGGACGAGAGCGGGGTGCTGGCCGACGGCGGGCAGGGCACCCACGTCCGCGTCCCGCTGGCCGACGGCACCCTGGTCCGCACCCCCGGCACCCCCGACGACGCGCAGGTGCCCGGGCTGCTGACCCTGTCCGACGTGTTCGCCACCGGCCACCACGCCGCGGTCTCGGCCGGGGTGCGGGCGGGTCGCACCGTGGTCGTGGTCGGCGACGGGGCCGTCGGGCTGTCCGGCGTGCTCGCCGCGCGGCGGCTGGGGGCGGAGCGGGTGATCGCCATGTCGCGGCACGAGTCCCGCCAGGCCGTGGCCCGCGAGTTCGGCGCCACCGACGTCGTCGCCACCCGCGGGGACGAGGGCGCGGCGGAGATCACCGAGCTGCTCGGCGGGGTCGGCGCGGACTGCGTGCTCGAGTGCGTGGGCACCGAGCAGTCCATGCAGCAGGCGCTGGCCGCCACCCGTCCGGGCGGGCGCGTGGGCTACGTCGGGGTGCCTGCGGGCGGCAGCGAGCTGCCGATCACCCAGCTGTTCGGGTCGAACATCACCGTCGGCGGCGGGATCGCGCCCGCGCGGGCCTACATCGAGGAGCTCCTGCCCGACGTGCTCGACGGCACGGTCGACCCGGGCCGGGTCTTCGACGCCACGATGGACCTCGAGCAGGTCGCGGAGGCCTACACCGCGATGGACGAGCGCACGGCCATCAAGGTCCTGCTGCGGCCCTGACCCGTCCCCCACCGGGCCGTTGGAGTGCCATCGGCCGTCATCTCACCCAGATGACGACCACCGGCACTCCAACGGCGGGTCCGGACTAGGCGGAGCCGTGCAGGCCCGGGTGGGCGTGCGCAGGGACCTGCCCGAGGCGGCCGGCGCGGAAGTCGGCGAACGCCTGGTGCACCTCGGCCTCGGTGTTCATTACGAACGGCCCGGCCCAGGCGATCGGCTCGCGCAGCGGCGTCCCGCCGAGCACCACGACGTCGAGCGCGCCGTGCCGGGCGTCCTGCACGGCGTCGGCGCTGATCCGCAGCGCCCCGCCCGCGCCCAGCACGGCCAGCTGCCCGGTGCCGACGGGCTGGCCCGCAGGACCCACGCGGCCGTCACCGGAGAGCACGTAGACCAGCGCGTTGAAGTCGGCGCGCCAGGGCAGCGCCAGCTCGGCCCCGGGCGCCAGGGTCGCGTGCAGCATCGCCATCGGGGTGGTCGTCGAGCCCGGCCCCGAGGCGGTCCCCGTCGTGGTGCGGACGTCGCCGGCGATGACGCGGACCAGGGCGCCGCCGTCGGCTGAGGTCAGCAGGGCGGAGTCGCCCGCGCCGAGGTCCTGGTAGCGCGGCGCGATGAGCTTCTGCGCGCGGGGCAGGTTGACCCACAGCTGCAGGCCGTGGAACAGCCCGCCGGAGGCGACGAGGTGCTCGGGCGGGGCCTCCTTGTGCAGCACGCCGCCGCCGGCGGTCATCCACTGCGTCGCGCCGTCGGTGATCGAGCCGCCGCCGCCGTGGTCGTCGGCGTGGTCCATGATCCCGTCGATCATGTAGGTCACGGTCTCGAAGCCGCGGTGCGGGTGCCACGAGGTGCCCTTGGGCTCGCCCGGGGCGTACTCCACCTCCCCCATCTGGTCGAGGTGGATGAAGGGGTCGAGCAGCCGCAGGTCGACGCCCGCGAACGCGCGGCGGACGGGGAAGCCCTCCCCCTCGAAGCCGCGCGGCGCGGTGGTGACGCTGACCACGGGCCGGTCGAGCTCGGTCAGCGCGGGCTCGGCGACGCGGTCGAGCACGGTGGTGTCCCGGACGGTCACAGCAGGCACTTCGGGCCCCTCTCCTCGGTACGACGACGGTAGTTCAATGTTCAATCAGCCACAACCACGGCCGACCGTGGACGATTCCTCGCCTCCTGGGTGCAGAAATCACACACGTACCCTGTGAGCCGTGACTGCGACCCTGGCCGAGCCCGCCCTGCGCGTCGGGCCGCTCGCGCTGCGCAGCCCGGTGGTGCTCGCCCCCATGGCCGGGGTCACCAACGTCGCGTTCCGCACCCTGTGCCGCGAGCAGGAGGAGGCCGTGACCGGCAGCGCGGACGGCCTCTACGTCTGCGAGATGGTCACCGCGCGGGCCCTGGTCGAGCGCCACCCCGACACGCTGCACATGACGACGTTCGCGCCGACGGAGACGCCGCGCTCGCTGCAGCTCTACACGGTCGACCCGGCCACGACCGGGGACGCGGTGCGGATGGTGGTGGACGAGGACCTCGCTGACCACGTCGACCTGAACTTCGGCTGCCCGGTGCCCAAGGTCACCCGCAAGGGCGGGGGTGCGGCGCTGCCCTACAAGCGGACGCTGTTCCGCCACGTCGTGCGGGCCGCGGTGCGTGCCGCGGCCCCCGCGGGCGTGCCGGTGACGGTCAAGTTCCGCATCGGGATCGACGACGACCACCACACCTACCTCGACGCCGGACGCATCGCCGTCGAGGAGGGCGTGGCCGCGGTCGCGCTGCACGCCCGCACCGCCGCGCAGCGGTACTCCGGCACGGCCGACTGGTCCACCATCGCCGCGCTCAAGGACCACCTCGGGTCCACCGGGGTGCCCGTGCTCGGCAACGGCGACGTCTTCGAGGCCCCCGACGCCGTCCGGATGATGGCCGAGACCGGCTGCGACGGGGTCGTCGTCGGGCGCGGCTGCCTGGGCCGGCCGTGGCTGTTCGCCGAGCTCTCCGCCGCCGTCGCGGGCCGCCCCCTGCCCACCCCGCCGGACCTGGGCGGGGTCGCCGCGGTGATGGGCCGCCACGCCGACCTGCTCGTCGAGCACCACGGCGAGGACAAGGGCCTGCGGGACCTGCGCAAGCACGTCGCCTGGTACCTGCGCGGCTTCCCGGTCGGCTCCGAGCTGCGCCGCGGCCTGGCCATGGTGGCCACCCGGGCCGAGCTCGACGAGCTGCTGGGCCGGCTCGACCACGCCGCCCCGTTCCCCGCGGCCGCCGAGGGCCCGCGGGGCCGCCAGGGCTCGGCGGGCAAGGTCGCGCTGCCCGACGGGTGGCTGGACGACCCCGACGACGAGACGGTCCCCGCCGGGGCCGAGCTCGACGTCTCGGGCGGCTGACCGCCCGCTCACGCCCGACCTCCTACCATGGGGCGGGCCGTGGTCACCGGGGGTGACGTGCGGCGCCGCGGTGGGCCGGACCACGACAGGACCACGAGCACGAGCAGGACCCACGAGCAGGACCGACGAGACGGACGACGAACCAGGCCGCCAGGCCGCGGGAGGGTGTGACGGTGCCGGACGACCGCCGACCCTCCTCGGGCGACCGCCCGCCCTGGGACCGGCCGTGGGGCATCCGTCCTCCCGCCCCGGAGCCCGACCCCGCCCCGCAGGACGGTCCCGCGACGACCGGCCCCGAGCAGGTCAGCGTGGCCGACCTGCTGCGCCGCCTCGGCCACCGCGGCGGTAGCGGCCGCCGCCGCGCCGCCCCCGAGCCGCTCGCCGCACCCGAGCCGCCGGCCGCACCCCAGCCGCCCGCCGCACCCCGGCCCCCCGCCGCAGCCGAGCCCGCCGCAGCCCCGGGCGCCGGCCCGGCCGGCGTCCCCGCCGTCGGCGCCCCCACCACCCGGCTACCCCGCGTGCCCGACGAGCCGCTGCCCGTCCTGGGCGGCGAGCCCGGACCGCCGGAGCCCACCCGCCCGGCCCGCGTGCGCCGCGACGCCCCCGCCGCGCCGGTGCCCGCCACTGCCCCCACCGCCACCCCTGCCGTCCCGCCGCGGCCCAGCAGCCGGCTGCCCGCCCTGTCCGGGCGCACGGTCCCCTCGCTGGTCACGGCCACGACCCGGCTGCAGGCCAAGAAGGCCCACAAGGAGCAGCGCTCGCGGCGCGTGGGCAAGGTCGCCGTCACCCTGCTGGCCGCGGTCGTGTTCCTCACCACCGGCGCGGTGTGGGGCATCAACGCCTACCTGGACTCCCAGCTGCGCCAGGTCGGCGCCCTCGACCAGGGCTCGGCGGCGGTGGTGGACCCGGTCGCGCAGACCGGGGACGAGAACTACCTGCTCGTCGGCTCGGACACCCGCGCCGGCACCAACGGCGAGATCGGGGCGGGCACCACCGCCGACGCCGGCGGGGCGCGCTCGGACACCGTCATGCTGGCCCACGTCCCCGCCGACCGGACCCGCGTCGTCGTCATCTCGTTCCCGCGCGACCTGCAGGTCGACCGGCCCGACTGCGCGCGCTGGGACAACGACACCGCCACCTACACCGCCGAGACCGAGCCCGGCGAGACCGACTCCAAGCTCAACGCCGCCTACTCCGTCGGCGGGCCGCGCTGCCTGGTCAAGACGATCCAGCAGATCTCCGGCCTGGCCATCAACCACTTCGTCGGCATCGACTTCTCGGGCTTCCAGAAGATGGTCGACGAGGTCGGCGGCGTCACCGTGTGCACCGAGACCCCGCTGGTCGACGACGAGCTGGGCACGATCCTCGCCGACCCGGGCACCCAGCTCATCAACGGCACGACCGCGCTGAACTACGTGCGCGCCCGCAAGGTCGAGGCCGAGGGCACCGGCGACTACGGCCGCATCACCCGCCAGCAGCGGTTCCTCGCGTCGCTGCTGCGCACCGCGCTGTCGAACAAGGTCCTCTTCGACCCCGGCAAGCTCACCGGCTTCGTCCGCGAGTTCACCGCCGCCACGTTCAACGACAACACCGACCTGCAGTCGCTGCTCACCCTGGGCCAGTCGCTGCAGGGCCTCGACGCCGGGCGGGTCACGTTCATCACCGTCCCCACCACCGGCACCAGCTACGACGGCAACGAGATCCAGAACCGCCCCGAGATCGCGGCCATCTTCCGCGCCGTCATCGACGACCGGCCGCTGCCCGGCGAGGAGCCGGCCCCCACGACGGCCCCCACGACCACCACGCCGGCGCCCACCACGCCGCCCGTGCTGGCGCTCGCCCCCGCCACCGTCACCTACGGCGTGCTCAACGCGACCCAGACGGCGGGCCTGGCCACCCAGACCGCGGCCCAGCTCACCGCCGTCGGCTTCGGCGAGCCGCAGGTGGCCGACAACTACGGCAGCGAGAGCCCCGACACGTTCGTGCAGTACTCCGCCGGGCAGGAGGCGGCCGCCGCCACCCTGGCCTCGACCGTGCCGGGCACGCAGACCCGGCTCGTCGACGGCCTGGGCGACCGGGTCGAGCTCGTCGTCGGCACCGGGTTCGCCGGCACGGTCGTCGCCCCCACCGCCGCGGGGCAGCCGCTGGCCACGGCGGCCGCCACCCCCGCCCCCGCCGCGCCGCTGCCGCCGGACCTGCGCGTGGTCAACGGCGGCGACACCACCTGCGGCTGAGCGCCCGCGCGTTCACCCCTCGTTCACCGCGTGCTCGGCGGCCGTTGCGGCCGGGGCCGTATCGTCGCCCCATGCGCGCCGCCTACTCCGAACAGCTCAGCGACCTCGCCGGCGAGCTCGCCTCCATGTGCGGGCTGGCCGAGATCGCCATGCAGCTGGCCACCCAGTCCCTGCTGCAGGCCGACCTCCCGCTGGCCGAGCAGGTGATAGAGGAGGACGAGCGGATCGACGAGCTCCGCGCCGAGTGCGAGGAGAAGGCCTTCGCCCTCCTCGCCCTGCAGGCCCCCGTCGCGGGTGACCTGCGCACGGTCGTCTCCGGGCTGCACATCGTCTCCGACATCGAGCGCATGGGGGACCTCGCGCTGCACGTCGCCAAGATCGCGCGGCGCCGACACCCCGACCACGTGCTGCCCGAGGACGTCCGCCCCTACTTCACCGAGATGGGCAAGGTCGCCGTCGCCCTGGCCGCCTCCGCCCGCTCGGTGCTGCTGACCCGGGACCCGGAGCAGGCGGCCCGGCTGGAGGACGAGGACGACGCGATGGACGACCTCCACCGCCACCTGTTCTCGCTGATGATGGACCGGGAGTGGCCGCACGGGGTGGCCGCCGCGGTCGACGTCACCCTGCTGGGCCGGTTCTACGAGCGCTTCGCCGACCACGCCGTGCAGGTCGCCCGCCGGGTCATCTTCCTCGTCACCGGCCAGATGCCCGAGCCCAGCACCCCCGCCGTCGGCTCGAGCACCGCCCCCTCGAGCACCTCCACCACCCCCTCCAGCGCCACCAGCTGACCGACCCCCGCACGGCCGCGGGCCCGCACCCCGGAGGGTGCGGGCCCGCGGTCGTCGTGGTGGGTGCCCGGCTCAGCCGAAGCGGCCCGAGATGTAGTCCTCGGTGGCCTTCTCGGTGGGGTTGGAGAACATCGTGGTGGTGTCGTTGACCTCGACGAGCTTGCCCGGCCTGCCGGTGGCCTCGAGGTTGAAGAACGCGGTCTGGTCGCTGACCCGGGCGGCCTGCTGCATGTTGTGGGTGACGATGACGATGGTGAAGTCCTTCTTCAGCTCGTTGATCAGGTCCTCGATCGCGAGCGTGGAGATGGGGTCCAGCGCGGAGCACGGCTCGTCCATGAGCAGCACGTCGGGCTCCACCGCGGTGGCGCGGGCGATGCAGAGCCGCTGCTGCTGCCCGCCGGAGAGGCCGCCGCCCGGCTTGTCGAGCCGGTCCTTGACCTCCTCCCACAGGTTGGCCCCGCGCAGCGAGCGCTCCGCGACCTCGTCGAGCCGGGCCTTGCTGCGCACCCCGGAGAGCTTGAGGCCGGCGACGACGTTGTCCTTGATCGACATCGTCGGGAACGGGTTGGGGCGCTGGAAGACCATGCCGATGGTCTGGCGGACCGAGACCGGGTCGACGCCCGGGGCGTAGATGTCCTCGCCGTCGAGCATCACCGAGCCCTCGAGGCGCGCCCCGGGGGTGACCTCGTGCATCCGGTTCAGCGAGCGCAGCACCGTCGACTTGCCGCAGCCCGACGGGCCGATGAAGGCGGTGACGCTGCGCGGGGGCACGGCGAGGACGACGTCGGACACGGCGTGGAACTTGCCGTAGTAGATGTTGACGTCCTTGAGGTCGAGGCGCTTGGCCACTAGGAGCTCCCAGCTCGGTCGGGTCGGGGGGTCACGCGCGGGGTCAGCGGGACTTCGGGGCGGCGAGCCGGCCGACGACCTTGGCCAGCACGTTGAGCACCGCGATGATGAGGATGAGGGTCAGGGCGGCGCCCCAGATCCGGTTGGTGCCGGCGTCGGTGGGGTTGCCCAGCTGGTTGACCATGAGGCCGGGCAGCGAGCCCATGGCGCCGGAGAAGATGTCGGTGTTGATGAAGGGCGCGTAGCCCACCAGGATCAGCAGCGGGGCGGTCTCCCCCATGATGCGCGCCAGCGCCAGCATGATGCCGGTGATGATCCCCGAGAGCGCGGTCGGCACGACCACCCGGGCGATCGTCTTCCACTGCGGCACGCCGAGCGCGTAGGAGGCCTCGCGCAGGTCCTGCGGGACGATCCGCAGCATCTCCTCGGTGGTGCGCACGATCACCGGGACCATCAGCAGCACCAGGGCCAGGGAGACCGCGAACGCGGAGCGGTCGAAGCCCAGCGTGGTGATCCACAGCGCGTAGATGAACAGCCCGGCCACGATGGACGGGATGCCGGTCAGGATGTCGACCATGAACGTCGTCAGCCGGCCCAGCCGCGAGCCCTTGGCGTACTCCACCAGGTAGATGCCCACGAAGATGCCCAGCGGGATGGAGAACACCGCGGTCACCGCCGCCTGGAGCAGGGTCCCGAGGATGGCGTGGTAGGCACCGCCGCCCGGGGAGTTGGGCAGCAGGCCCGACAGCGAGTTGGTGAACCAGGTGGGGCTGGTGACCGCGGGCAGGCCGCGGGAGACCACCGTGTAGAGCACCCACACCAGCGGCACCAGCGCGATGAGCACCGCCAGGGTCACCAGCACGGTGGCGACGGCGTTGGTGAGCTTGCGCCGGGTGCTCGGCGGGGTGAAGGTGACCGACTTGGCGGGCCGGTCCAGCGTCGCGGTCATCAGCGCTCCTTCTTCCCGGCGACCGCGGCGCGGGCGAGGGAGTTGATGGCGAAGGTGAGGATGAACAGCACCAGCCCGGCGGCGATGTAGGCGCCGGCCACGATGTTGTTGTTGAACTCGCCGGACCCCAGGGCGATCTTGCTCGCGAACGTCGCGCCGCCCTCGAACAGCGACCACCCGAAGGCGTTGGTGGTGGTCCGCAGGATGATGTAGAGCGCGATCGTCTCGCCGAGGGCCCGGCCCAGGCCGAGCATGGTGCCGGAGACGAACCCGGACTTGCCGAACGGCAGCACGCAGGTGCGCACCACCTCCCACCGGGTCGCCCCGAGGGCCAGCGCGGCCTCGACCTGCGCGGTCGGGGTCTGGACGAACACCTCGCGGGTGACGGCGGTGATGATCGGCAGGATCATCACCGCGAGCACGATGCCGCCGAGGAAGATCGTCCCGCCCACGCCCGAGCCGCTCTCCCGGGAGAAGATCGGGATGAACCCCAGGTGCGAGGAGATCCAGGTCCCGACCGGGTCCAGGTACTCCGCCACCACGAGCAGGCCCCACAGCCCGTAGACGATGGAGGGGACCGCGGCCAGCAGGTCGATGACGTAGGCCAGCGGCTTCGCCACCGCCCGCGGCGCGTACGAGGTGAGGAAGATGGCGATGCCCAGGGCGACGGGCATGGCCAGCACCAGCGCGAACAGCGACACCAGGACGGTGACGCCGAACAGGTCGAGCACCCCGAAGCGCAGCGCGTCGAGCGTGCTGGTGTCGAACTCCCGGCTGGTGAGGAAGTTGACCTGGTCGCGCTGCAGCGCGGGGACGGCCCGCAGCACCAGGAACGCCGCGATGGCGACGATCAGCAGGGTGATGAAGGCCCCGGACCCGGTGGCCAGGCCGGAGAAGATGCGGTCCCCGGGCCGGACCACGGGCTTGCGGGCCTGCGGCGAGCTGGTGATCGGGTCCTCCGGAGGGGCGACGGGGGCCCCCGTCCCCGTCCCGGCACCGTGGGGGCGCCGGGACGGGGAGGTGACCCGCTCGGTGGTCGCGTCGCTCATGGCGCTCGCTCTCGTGAGACTAGAGGAGGACTGGACCGGTCAGGCTGGGGCTGCGCGTCAGGCGATGGCGTCGACGGCCTTGACCACCCGGGCCTGGAAGGCCGAGGGCAGCGGCACGTAGCCCTGCTCCTCGAGCCCGCTCTGGCCCTGGTTGGCCGCGACCGTGAGGAACGTCTTGACCGCGCCCGAGGTGGGGGCGTCGTAGCCGGTGGAGCAGACGATCTCGTAGGTCGCCAGCACGATCGGGTAGGCGCCGGCCTCGGTCGAGCCGAACACCGAGGTGAGGTCGATGACCAGGTTGTTCGAGTCGTCCTTGAACTTCGCCGCGTCCAGCGTCTTCTGCACCGCGGCGGTGCTCAGCTCGGTCGCGCCGCCGCCGTTGTCGACCTTGGCGACGGAGAGCTTGCCCTGGTCGGCGAACGACTTCTCCACGTAGGCGATGGAGCCCTGCGTCGCGCCGACGGCCTGCGCCACGCCCGAGGAGCCCTTGGAGCCCTGGCCCGCCCCGCCCTTGAAGTCCGAGCCCGCGCCCTGGGTCCACACGGTGGGGGCGGCGGTGGACAGGTAGGTCTGGAAGTTGTCCGTCGTGCCCGAGGAGTCGGAGCGGAACTGCGGGGCGACGGGGGTGCTGGGGAGGTCGACGCCCGGGTTCAGCGCGGCGATCTTCGGGTCGTTCCAGGTGGTGATGCCGCCGTTGAAGAGGGCCGCGGTGACGTCCGCGTTGAGCGTGAGGCCGGAGACGCCCGGGAGGTTGTAGGCCAGCGCGATGGGGCCGACGACCATGGGGATGTTCCAGGCGTCGCCGCCCTGGCAGCGGGCCTTGGCCGCGGTGGCCTCGTCGCCCTTGATGGCGGAGTCGGAGCCGGCGAAGTCGACCTGCCCGGCGACGAACTGCTTGCGCCCGGTGCCGGAGCCGCTGGCGTTGTAGGAGAGGTTCTTGCCCGGGCAGGCGCCCTGGTAGGCGGCGACGAAGTTGGCCATCGCGTTCTGCTGCGCGCTGGAGCCCTCCGCGGCCAGGGTGTCCTTGCCCTCGCAGCTCACGGCGGGGGCGGCCGAGCCGCCGGCGGTGGTCGACGCGGCGTTGTTGTCGCTGCCGCAGGCGGAGAGCAGGAGGGCGCTGGCGGCCAGGATGCCGGCGGCGGCACTGGTCGGGCGGGAGAGCTTCACCGGGGGGTTCCTCCGTTGATCGTGCCGCTGCCGGTGTGGCGCGGTCGCGGTCGCCCCGGCCGCGGTCGGCCGGGGGCAGCAGGCACCGTCCGGTGCTGCACGCCGCTGAACGTAGGGGCGCGGGGTGGACGGACCCCCGACGCGAGGTGAACGCCGGGTGAACACGGCCCCGCCGGCGCCGTGGGGCACGGCACACCCGGCGGGGGCCCGGCACGGGGAGCAAGGCGGGGGTGGGGGTGGGGGTGGGGGTGAGCCTCAGCCCGCGGGACGGCCCCAGGCGACGTCGACGTGGTACGGGGTGAAGCCCAGCCGCTCGTAGGTGTGCACCGCGGCGGCGTTGTCGGACTCCACGTAGAGCAGCACCGCGGGCAGCCCGGCCGCCTCGAGGTGGTGCAGGCCGACGAGCGTCAGCAGCCGGCCCAGGCCGCGCCCCTGGGCGGCCGGGGAGATCCCCACCACGTAGACCTCGCCGAGCGAGGGGTCGTCACCCTCCGGGGGGTGCACCTTGGTCCAGTGGAAGCCCAGCAGCGCCCCGTCGGCCGCGTCGTGGGCCAGGAAGAAGCCGTCCTCGTCGAACCAGTCGGCGGCCCGCTGCTCGGCGAGGTCCTCGGCGGTCATGCCGCCCTGCTCGGGGTGCCAGTCGAAGGCGGCGTTGTTCACCGCGAGGAGGTCCTCGTCGTCCGCCCCCGGCCGGTAGGTGCGCACGACCACGTCGTCGCGCGCGGGCACCTCCGGCAGCGGCCCGGCGCCGTCGGGGGCCTCCCGCGCCGCCGCGCCCAGGGGCCGGCGCAGCTGGCGGAGCTCGCGGCGCGGCACCAGGCCCAGCTCGGTGGCCAGCGCGCGGGCGGGCCCGAGGTCGCCGTGCGCCCACACCCGCACGTCCGCCGCGGTGGCCGTGACGGCGTCGACCAGCCGGCGGCCGACGCCCTTGCGCCGCTGCCCGGGGTGCACGACCAGCTCGGCCACCGCGGGGTCGTCGGTGCCCGGGTCCGCGGCCTCCACGTGGGCGTAACCGACGACCACGCCGTGGCGCAGCGCGAGCAGGTGCGGCTCGTGGCGGGCGGCGGCGCGCAGGGCCTCGCCGAACCGGTCCCCGCCCGCCCCGTCGGCGGCGGCGCGGTGCCCGGCCCGGTGGTGCAGCGACGCGACGACCTGCTCGGAGACGGGGGCGACCCCGTCGGCGGTGGTCGCGGCCTCGAGGACGGCGGTGACGGCCTCGCGGGCGTCGTCGTCGAGCTCCTGGCGCCAGAGGAGCTCGGTGGAAGACACGGCGCGCTACCCGCGGGAGCGGGCGAGGTCGGTGGCGTCGGCCGGGGACCCGTCACCCTCGGCGCCCGCCGCACTCGACGGGGCCGCGTCGGGCGCCTCGTCGTCGGGGGCGGGCTCGTCGGGGGCACGCTCGTCGGGGGCTGAGCCCGCCGGCTCGGCGCCGGCCCCCCGGGAGGGACGCACCGCCTTGTAGCCCACGTTGCGGACGGTGCCGATGAGCGACTCGTGCTCCGAGCCCAGCTTGGCGCGCAGCCGACGGACGTGGACGTCGACGGTGCGGGTGCCGCCGAAGAAGTCGTAGCCCCACACCTCCTGCAGCAGCTGGGCCCGGGTGAACACCCGCCCGGCGTGCTGCGCGAGGTACTTGAGGAGCTCGAACTCCTTGTAGGTCAGGTCGAGCGGGCGCCCGCGCAGCCGCGCGGTGTAGGTGCCCTCATCGATGAGCAGCTCGCCCAGCGCGACGGTGCCCGCCCCCTCCGCGGCCGCCGCGCCGGCGGACCGGCCGACCAGCAGGCGCAGCCGGGCGTCGAGCTCGGCGGGGCCCGTGCCGGGCAGCAGCACGTCGTCCAGGCCCCACTCGGGGCTCACGGCGACCAGACCGCCCTCGGTGAGCACCGCCACCACGGGCACGCCGACCCCGGTGGAGCCGAGCAGCCGGCACAGCCCCCGGGCGCCGGCCAGGTCGGTGCGCGCGTCGACGATGGCCACGTCGGACGAGCCCGCCTCCAGCAGCGACGCGACCTCGGGGGCGGCGGAGCGCACCACGTGCGGCAGCAGGGCGAGCGAGGGCAGGACCGACCCCGGGTCGGCGTCCGTGGTGAGCAGCAGAAGATCCACGTCCGGGCCCCCTTCCTCCGGTCTCGCCCCCGCCTCCGACGGCGGTGGGGGTCTCGGTGCAGGTCAACAGAGTAGCCGGGCCCTGACCCCCGGACGCCCCCGCGCGTCGCGGGGCGGTGCCGGCCCCGCGGCCGCAGCGGGCAGGATGGTGGGCGTGCGCACGGCCGTCATCACCCTCGTGGGCCTCCTCGGCCTGCTGGTGCTGGCCGACTACGGGGCCGCCGCCCACGCGGAGTACCAGATCTCGCGCACGCTGCGGGCCGACCAGGGCCTGCCGGTCGACCCCGACGTCCGCATCGAGGGGCCGTCGTTCCTCGTCCAGGCAGCGCTGGGGCACTACCAGCGCGTCGAGGTCCACGCCGAGAACCTCGTCGTGCCGCGGCTCGGGCCCGTCACGGTGGAGGCGACGCTGCGCGACGTGACCCTGCCCGGCCTCGACGCCCTCGCCGGCAGCGTGGGCACGGTCACCGCCGGCGAGGTCGACAGCCGGGTGCGCATCGACGCGACGACCCTGGGACAGTTCTTCGGCGTGCCCGACCTCCAGCTCTCCGCGCCGCCGGCCAACCTCTCCGACGGCACCGGCGGGTCGGGCGGGTCGGGGCGCACCACCGACGGCGGCGTCGTGCTCACCGGCACGCTCACCGTGCCGGGCCTGGCCCGTGCGCAGGTCAGCGTCACCGCCGAGCTCTCCGTCGTCGACACCGACGTCGTCGTCCGGGCCACCGGGTTCGCCCGGGGCATGCCCGGCGGCAACTACACCGCCCTGCCCGCTCCCACGGAGGCCGCCGTGCTCGACCGACTCTCCCGCACCCTGCCCGTCGGCAGGCTCCCGTTCGGCGTGCCGCCCACGGGGGTGCGCGCGCAGGGCTCCGAGGTCGTCCTGGAGGGCAAGGGGCTCGACGTGCCCGTCACCCGCGCCGCGGTCGAGGCGGCCCGGTGAGCACCGGCGTGGTGGTGCTGCTCGTCGCGGTCGTCGTCGCGGTCGCGGTCGGGCTCGCGCTGCGGGCCCGCTCCGGGCAGGTCCGGGCCGTGGCGGGCGCGGGGTCCGGTGCCCCCGGCGACCCCGAGCTGGCCGGCCTGCTCGTCGACGCCGGGGTGCCGGACGGGGACGGGCCGGTGCTGCTGCACTTCTCCGCGGACTGGTGCGGCCCGTGCGCCCGGGTGCGCCCCGTGGTCGACCGGGTCGGCGAGGAGCTCCCCGCGCTGCGCCACGCGGAGGTCGACGTGGCCGAGCACGACGCCCTGGCCAAGCGGTTCACCGTGCTGTCGCTGCCGACGGTGGTCGTGCTGGACCGCTCGCTCGAGGCTCGCTGGCGGGTGACCGGGGTGCCGAACGAGACGGACCTCGTCGAGCAGCTGCGGCCCCTGCTCGAGGCCTGAGGGTGCGGCCCGGGCCGCGGCGAGTAAGTTGAACGTGTGACCACCCACCAGGAGCTGCTGCTCACGCGGCGCCGCACGATCGACCTGTGCCGCGTCCGCAGCTCCCTGCGCCTCCTGCCCTGACCCGGCCCTGACGACCCCCTCGCGGTCGTCGCACCCCCGCTCAGCCCAGGAGACCCCTCGTGTCCACGATCGACCGTCCCACCCGCACGTCCCCGTCCCCCGCCCAGGTCGACGTGCGCGGCCCCCGCTTCGCGGCGTGGGTCACCACCACCGTCCTCGCCGTCGTGCTGCTGCTGCCCAGCCCGCTGCTCTCCGGCCTGCTGCTGGCCGCGCAGACCGTGGTGTTCGGCCTCGGCGCGCTGCGCGGGCCCCGGCGCAGCCCGTACGGCGCGCTGTTCGCCCGGGTCGTCGCGCCGCGGCTGAGCCCGGTGACCGAGCGCGAGCCGGTGCCGCCGCTGCGCTTCGCCCAGCTCGTCGGGTTCGGCTTCGCGCTCGTCGGCACCGCCGGGTTCCTGCTCAGCGCCCCGCTGGTGGGTGCCGTCGCGACGGGGTTCGCCCTGGTCGCCGCGCTGCTCAACGCGGCGTTCGACTTCTGCCTCGGCTGCCAGCTGTACCCGCTGGTGCGCCGCGTCGTCCCCGCCCGGGCAGCCTGACCGCGCGGGTGCCCCGACCGGTCGCCGCTCTCGGGGCACCCGACTAGGCTGGGTGCTGTGATCCTCTTCTTCGAGAGCCTCCTCGTCGTGGCCAGCGCCGCCATCGCGTGGTTCGGCCTGTACGTGCTCTACCGCCTCATCACCGACGAGTCGTGAGCGAGCCCGGCCCCTCGGCCGGCGATCGCGCCCTCGCGGCGGCGGCGGAGCGCGCCGAGCTGACGCGGGCGGCCAACGTGCCGCAGCTCGACGGGCTGCCCGTCCCCGGTGACACGGCCAACCTGCGCCAAGGCCCCGACCTGCACCCGGCGCTGCTGTCGCTGCTGCCCCTGGTCGGGGTGTGGCGCGGCACCGGCGACGCGGACTACCCGACGATCGACGCCTACCGCTTCGGCCAGCAGGTGGTCGTGGCGCACGACGGCCGCGGGTTCCTGACGTGGGAGTCCCGCTCCTGGCTGCTCGACGCCGACGGGGGCGTGCTGCGGCCCGCCGCCCGGGAGTCGGGGTTCTGGCGGGTGGCCCCGGCCGGCCCGGACGACGCCCCCGGCGACGACTCGATCGAGCTGCTGCTGGTGCACAACACCGGCATCCTCGAGCTGTTCTACGGCCGGGCGCTGACCCAGGCGTCGTGGGAGCTCTCCACGGACGTGGTGCTGCGCACGCAGACCGCCAAGGAGGTCACCGCGGCGCACCGGCTGCTGGGGATCGTGGAGGGCGGTGACCTCGGGTACGTCGAGGAGCGCGCCATGGTCGGCCAGCCGCTGCAGCCGCACCTCTCCGCGCGCCTCGAGCGCATCGCCGGCTGACCCCGCACCTCGCCCACCCCGCGATCCGCCCACTTGGCGCGGTCCCGGGCGGTCACTGCCCGCGATTCGCCCACATAACGCGGCCCTGAGCGCTCACCGCCCGCAGTTCGCCCACTTCCCGCGGCCCTGGGCGCTCACTGCCCGCAGTTCGCCCACATCGCGCGGCCCTGGGCGCTCACTGCCCGCAGTTCGCCCACATCGCGCAGCCCTGGGCGCTCATTGCCCGCAGTTCGCCCACATCGCGCGGTCGCTGGCGAGGCGATTGGCACCGGAAAGTGCGCCCGACGGTGTCGCGGGGCTGTCCCTGGCACCGGAAAGTGCGCCCGGCGCTTCCCGCGACTGTCCCTGTCACCGCACAGTGCGCCCGGCGGTGCTGCGGGGACGGGCCCGGCACCGCGGAGTGCGGCCGGCGGGGTCGGGGGCGACCCGGGCCCGGACGCGACGCAGCCCCCGAGCCGTACCGGGACGCGCTCCTGGTGGGGAACGGGTCCGGGTCCTGGACAGAACGATCCAGGGGCTCGGGGGCCGGGTAGCTACCGGGGATTCGCCCGCCGCTCGCGCGGTCGGAAGGACCCTCGAACGAGCGGCTAGCTGGTAGCCACCTCACGCGTCCTGATGTTCTTCAACGTCGGACCACCTCCTCTCTCGTGTACCCGAGACGCTACGCCCGGACGGTGGACGGCGCCACGGCTTTTCGGCCCGCGGGGTCGGGGGCCTCGAGCAGCGCCGCGACGGCCGCCGTCAGCTCCGGGTCGACCGCCACCGCGGCACCGTCGAGGGTGTGCACCGGGGCGGCCAGCCGCACGCTCGAGACCAGCCACAGCCCGGCCGCACCGGCGAGCTCGGCCACCGCCACCGGACGCACCTCGCAGCGCCACCCGTCCGCGGCCGCGGCCCGGAACAGCGCGCGCTGGGTCGTCCCGGGCAGGATCCCGACGTCGTCCGGCGGGGTCACCAGCACCCGCCCGGGCAGCGCGAGCACGACGGTCGAGGTCGGGCCCTCCAGCACTTGGCCGTCACTGGAGCGGAACACCACGTCGTCCACCCCGGCGGCCGCGGCGTGGCGCAGCGCGGCCTGGTTCACGGCGTAGGAGAGCGTCTTCGCCCCCAGCAGCAGCCACGGCGCAGTCCCGGCCGTCGCCGCGGCCGTCCCCCGGTCGAGCACCAGCGCCGACACCCCCTCGGCCCGCTGCCGCACCACCACCGGCGAGACGGCCGCACCCGTCGCCCACGCGGTCGGCGCACCCGTCCCCTCCCGGCCCCGGCTGCAGGCCAGCCGCACCACGAGGTCGTCACCGTGCCCGAGGGCCGCCCAGCCGTCGCGCACCGCCCGCAGCGCGCCGCGCCAGGCGTCGGGGCCCGGCACCGCCAGGTCGAGCATCGCGGCGGAGCGGGCCAGCCGGTCGAGGTGGGCCTGCTCCTCGCGCACCACCCCGTCGCGGACGAGCAGGGTCTCGAAGACGCCGTCACCGCGCACCGCGGCCAGGTCGTCGACGTGCAGCAGCGGCTGCTCCGGGTCGCGGGGCTCGGCGACGGGGCCGTCCCCCCGGTCGGTCAGCGCCACGAGCACCTGCACGGTCACACCACCCACCGTAGGCACCGGGGCCGCGGGACGGCCGACGCCGCGCGGCCTACGATCACGGGGTGGACCACCAGCACGCCGCGGGCTCCGCACCCGAGCTGCGCGGGACCCTCCACCAGCGGGGACTGCGGATGACGCCGCAGCGGCAGATGGTGCTCGACGCGGTGCGCGCCCTGGGCCACGCGACCCCCGAGGCGATCCTCGTCGAGGTGCAGCGCAGCGCCCCCGCGGTCAACGCCAGCACCGTCTACCGCAGCCTCGACCTGCTCGAGGGCCTCGGCGTGGTCCGCCACACCCACCTCGGCCACGGCGCCCCGACGTACTCGCTCGACGGGCACGCCCACGTCCACCTCGTCTGCCACGACTGCGGCGAGATCACCGAGATCGACCCCGGCGAGCTCGACGCGCTGGCCGCCGACCTGGCGGCCCGGCACGGGTTCGCGCTCGACCCCACCCACCTGGCGCTCTCGGGCCGCTGCGCCCGCTGCGCCGGAGAGGACCCCGCATGACCACCGACACCCCCGCAGAGCCCACGACCGAGATCACCACCGGGCCCACCGCCCCCGTCTCCCCGCTGCTCGGCCTGCCCGGTGCCGTCCCCGCCCCGGAGGACTCCCCCGACGCCGGGGTCGCCTGGCACCTGGGCGACCCGTTCGGCGAGCAGCGCGCCGCCACCCGCACCGCGGTCGCGGTGGACCGCTCGCACCGCGCCGTGCTCGCCGTGTCGGGGGCCGACCGGCTGAGCTGGCTGCACTCCCTGACCAGCCAGCACCTGAGCACCCTGGGCGACGGGGCAACCACCGAGGACCTGCTGCTCGACGCGCAGGGCCGGGTGGAGCAGCACGTGGTGCTCACCGACCTCGACGGCACCACCTGGCTCGACCTCGACGCCGACCGCGCGCCCGCCCTGCTGACGTTCCTGCAGCGCATGGTGTTCTGGTCGGCCGTCGAGGTCCGCGACGCCACCGCCGAGCTGGCCGTGCTCAGCCTGCTCGGCCCGGACACCCCGGCCGTGCTCGCCGCGCTCGAGCTCACCGGCGGGGTCGACGGCGCGGGCGGGGTGGCGCAGCCGCTGCCCGGCGGCGGGTTCGTCCGCCCGGTCGTCGCCGCCGCCGAGGCCCACCGCGGCGCGGACCTGCTCGTCCCCCGCGACCGGCTCGCCGCCTGGTGGGGCCGGCTCGTCGCCGCCGGCGCCCGGCCCGCGGGCACCTGGGCGCACGAGGCGCTCCGCGTCGCCGCGGTGCGCCCGCGCATCGGGCTCGACACCGACGAGCGCACCATCCCCCACGAGGTCGGCTGGATCGGGGCGGCCGTGCACCTGGACAAGGGCTGCTACCGCGGGCAGGAGACGGTCGCGCGGGTGCACAACCTGGGCTCGCCCCCGCGGCGGCTGGTGCTGCTGCACCTCGACGGCTCCGCCGACGGCCGGCCGGCCACCGGCGACGCCGTCACCGCGGGCGGGCGCAGCGTGGGCCGGGTGGGCACCGTGGTGGAGCACCACGAGCACGGCCCGGTCGCGCTCGCGCTGCTCAAGCGCTCCGTGCCCGTCGACACCGCGCTGGAGGCCGGGCCGTGCGCGGCCGCGGTCGACCCGGACTCGGTGGTCACGGAGACCGGGGTGCAGGCCGGCCGCGAGGCCGTCGCCCGGCTGCGGGGGCGCTGAGCCGTGCTGGACGCCGGTGTGGTGGTGGCCGTCTGCGTGACCGAGCGGGTGCTGCCCGACCCGGGCCGCGTCGGGCAGACCGGCATCGACAAGCGGCCCGCCGCCGGGCGGGTCGAGGTCGGGCCGCTCGGCCTGGCCGGGGACACCGTCAGCGACACCCGTGACCACGGCGGGCGCGACCAGGCCGTCTACGCCTACGCCCGCGAGGAGGCCGACCGCTGGGCCGACGAGCTGGGACAGGACGTGCCGCCGGGCCGGTTCGGGGAGAACCTCGCCGTCTCCGGGCTCGCCGTCACCGACGCCGTCGTCGGCGAGCGGTGGCGCGTCGGGGCCGACCGGGACGACGCGTGCGTGCTCGAGGTCACCCTGCCCCGCACCCCGTGCGCCACCTTCGGCCGCTTCCTGGGCCAGGAGCGCTGGGTGCGCCGGTTCACCGAGCGCGGCGACGTCGGGGCCTACCTGCGCGTCGTCGTCCCCGGGACGGTCGGCGCCGGGGACCCCGTCGAGGTCGTCTCCCGCCCGGCCCACGGCGTCACCGTGCGCGACCTGTTCACCGCCCGCGAGCCCGGCCCCGTGCGCGCGCTGCTCACCGACGGCGAGGACGTGCCGCCCAAGGCCGTCGCCGCCGTCGAGAAGCTCCTGGCCCGCGCGTGAGCGTCCCGCTGGTCGAGCTGGTCCGCTCCGGGTTCGTCGAGGGGGTGCACCACGGCTCCGTCGTCGTGCTCGACGCCGACGGCCGGGTCGACCTCGCGCTCGGCGAGGTCGCCGCCCCGGTGTTCCCGCGCTCGTCGAACAAGCCGATGCAGGCGGTGAGCATGCTGCGCGACGGCTACGACCCCGACGGCACCGAGCAGCTCGCCATCGCCACGGCCTCCCACGAGGGCGAGCCCGCCCACCAGGCGCTCGCCGCCGCCGTGCTCGACCGCGCGGGACTGACCGAGGACGACCTGCGCTGCCCGCCCGCGCTGCCGGCGGCGGACGACGCCCGCCGCGCGGTCCTCGCCGCGGGTGGGGGCCCGCGGCGGCTGGCGATGAACTGCTCTGGCAAGCACGCCGCCATGCTCGCCACCTGCGTGGGCCGCGGCTGGTCCACCGCGGACTACCTCGACCCCGCGCACCCGCTGCAGCGCGGCGCGGCCGCCACCGTCGCCGAGCTGGCGGGCGAGGCCGTCGGCGCCACGGGGACCGACGGCTGCGGCGCCCCCATCTTCGGGCTCTCCCTCACCGCGCTGGCCCGGGCGTTCGCCGCGCTGACCACCGCGGCGCCCGGCACGCCGGAGGCCCGGCTGGCCGACGCGGCGCGCGCGCACCCCTTCCTCCTCTCCGGCACGGGCCGGGAGGACCTGCGACTCATGACCTCGGTGCCGGGGCTGCTGTGCAAGGCCGGCGCGGAGGGCGTGCACGCCGGGTCCCTGCCCGACGGCCGCGCCTTCGCCCTGAAGGTCGACGACGGGGCGGACCGGGCGCGCGAGGTGACCACCGCGGCGGTGCTGCAGCACCTCGGCGTCGCCTGGGACGACGTGCTGGCGGCCATGCTGGAGCAGCCGCTGCTCGGTGCCGGGGTCCCCGTCGGCGCGGTCCGCCCCGCCGCCGCGCTGCGCTGAGCCGGACCGCGACCCGCCCGTCGGGTGCCGCCACCTGGGGCGGAGCCCGCCGGGGTGGCTCGTCGCGACGCCCGTGCGCCGGGCGCGGTAGCATGGCCGCAGGAAGAAGCCACACATGATCGGAACCGCCCAATCCCCCGGTTCCGTCCTGCGCGAGGGGGTCAGCCATGGGCCGCGGCCGGGCTAAGGCAAAGCAGACCAAGGTTGCTCGTGAGCTGAAGTACAGCTCGCCGAGCACCGACTTCCAGACCCTGCAGCGTGAGCTGTCGGGGCACGCTCCCGAGCCGGTGCGTCAGCCGGTCCCCGAGGAGCGTCCCGACCCGTACAGCCGCTACGCCGAGGACGACTGGGACGACCGCACGGGCTGAGTCCCGCTGACCGGTCCTGCCCGGGGTGGTGCAATCCCGACCACCAGGTGACATGATCATCTCGAGCCCGCCGCGCCCCACCCCCCTGGGCGCGGCGGGTTCGTCGTGCGCCTGCCGGGCGGCTCAGAAGCGGGGGTAGTGCCCGACCAGCCGGGCGCGCGGCGCGTCGGCGTCCGCGGACTTGGTCACCGAGCCCAGCACCCACGCGGGCACGTGGCGGGCGGTGAGCACCGCCAGCGCGCGGTCGACGTCCTCCGGCCCGACCACCGCGACCATGCCGACGCCCATGTTGAACGTGGCCTCCATCTCGGCCCGCTCCACGCGGCCGCGCTGGGCGATGGTGGCGAAGACGGGGGCCGGGCTCCAGGTGCCGCGCTCGAGCTCGGCGGACAGGCCCACGGGCAGCACCCGGGCCAGGTTGGCCTCCAGCCCACCGCCCGTGACGTGGCAGAACGTGCGCACCTCGGTCTCCGCGACCAGGGCCAGGCAGTCCTTGGCGTAGATCCGGGTGGGCTCGAGCATCTCCTCGCCCAGGGTGCGGCCGAACTCCTCGACGTGGGCGCTCAGCGGCAGCCGCGCCATCTCCAGGAGCACCTGCCGGGCCAGGGAGTACCCGTTGGAGTGCAGCCCGGACGACCCCATGGCCAGCACCACGTCTCCGGGGCGCACCAGCTCGGGCCCCAGCACGGAGTCGGCCTCGACGACCCCCACCCCGGTGGCGGAGAGGTCGTAGGCGCCGTCGGCCATCAGGCCCGGGTGCTCGGCGGTCTCCCCGCCCAGCAGGGCGCAGCCGGCGATGACGCAGCCGTCGGCGATGCCGCCGACGATCTCGGCGACCCGCTCGGGCACCACGCGGCCCACGGCGATGTAGTCCTGCAGGAACAGCGGCTCGGCGCCGCAGACCACGAGGTCGTCGACGACCATGGCGACGAGGTCGAGGCCGACCGTGTCGTGCTTGTCCATGGCCTGCGCGACGGCGATCTTGGTGCCCACCCCGTCGGAGGAGGCGGCCAGCACCGGCTCCCGGTAGCCGCCCTTGAGCGCGAACAGCCCGGCGAAGCCCCCGATGCCGCCCCGCACCTCGGGCCGGGAGGCGCGGCGCGCGGAGGCGGCGAACAGCTCGACCGCCCGCTCGCCGGCCGCGATGTCGACGCCGGACGCCGCGTAGGACGTGCCCGCGCCCTCCGCGGCGCGGGGGCGGTGCTCGTCGTCGGTCATCGCAGGCTGGCTCCGGTGTCTGGGGTGCCCGTCACGCGGGCGTGCCGGGCCAACCTACCGGCCCGGCCCCCCGGCGGCGGTCACCGGCAGCCGCCGGGACCGCCCCCCGGACGGCTCAGCCCAGGGCGTCGAACGTGGCGCCGGTCAGCTCGGCCGTGCGGTCCCACAGCTCGGCGGCCAGCGTCGGGTCCGAGGCCGCGGCGGTGCGGCCGACGCGGGCGACGGCCCCGCTGGCCTCCCCGATCCCCGACGGCCCGAGGTAGTCGTCCGGGGCCACGTCGGGCATGGTCGCCGCGTAGAGCTGGCTCAGCGCCCCACCGGAGTCGCTGTTGAGCACCACGCCGACCGCGGACCGCACCACGCGGCGCAGCCCCGGCACGGGCGGGACCACGTTGTCGGTCAGGTTGGTCGCCGCCACCCCGGGGTGCGCGGCCGCCACCAGCAGCGACGTCCCCGCCGCCCGGCGCGCGAGCTCGGCGCTGAACAGCAGGTTCGCCAGCTTGGACTGCCCGTAGGCGCCCCAGCGGAAGTAGCGGCGGCGCTCGTAGTTGAGGTCCCCGAGGTGGATGGTGCCCTGCCGGTGGGCGATCGAGCTCTCCACGACCACGCGGGGTGCGTCGGCGGCGAGCAGCAGCGGCAGCAGCCGGTCGACGAGCAGGGCGTGGCCCAGGTGGTTGGTGCCCAGCTGCATCTCGAAGCCGTCGGCGGTGCGCCGCTTCGGCACCGCCATCACGCCGGCGTTGTTGACGAGCACGTCGACGTGGTCGGTGAGCCCGGCCACCTGCTCGCCCGCGGCGCGCACCGAGGACAGGTCCGCCAGGTCCAGGCTCACCGTCTCCGGGGCCGGGCCGCTCGCCCGCTGCGCCACCTGCGCCAGCGCGGTGGCGGCCTTGTCCGGGTTGCGGCAGGCCATGAGCACCCGGGCCCCGCGGGAGGCGAGGACGAGCGAGGTCTGCAGCCCGAGCCCGCTGTTGGCCCCGGTGACGACGACCGTGCGCCCGGTCTGGTCCGGGACGTCGTCGACCTGGAAGTCGGCGACGGCCAGCGGCTGCCCCGCGCTCACGCGAACGCCGAGACGCCGGTGAGCGCGCGGCCCAGCAGCAGCGTCTGCACCTGGGTGGTGCCCTCGTAGAGGGTCAGCACGCGGGCGTCACGCAGGTACTTCGCCAGCGGGTACTCCTCGGTGAAGCCGTAGCCGCCGTAGACCTGCAGGCAGCGGTTGGCGGCCCGCACGCTCATCTCGGCCGCGTAGTACTTGGCCGCGGAGGCCTCGGTGCGGAACGGCTGGTCGTGGTCGGCCAGGTCGCAGGCCCGCCACACCAGCATGCGGGCGGCGTCGCGCTCCACCTGCGTCTCGACGAGGAGCTGCTGGACGAGCTGGAAGCTGGCGACCTTGCGGCCGAACTGCGAGCGGTCCTGGGCGTAGGCGAGCGCGGCGTCGAGGCACGCGGTGGCCAGGCCGACGGCCGCGGCGGCGATCGAGGTGCGGCCGCGGTCCAGGGCGGTCATGGCCACGGTGAACCCGCGACCCTCCTCGCCGAGCATGGCGTCGGCCGGGACGACGACGTCGTCGAGGTGCAGCGCCGCGGTGTCCTGGCCGCGCAGGCCGAGCTTGTCGCCGATCTTCGTCGTCGAGAAGCCCTCGGAGTCGGTGGGCACGAGGAAGGCGCTGACGCCGCGGGCGCCCTCGCCGCCGGTGCGGGCCATGACCAGCGCCACGTCCGCCCAGTTGCCGTTGGTGATGAACTGCTTGGAGCCGGTGATGCGGTAGGTGTCGCCGTCGCGCACCGCCTTCGTGGTCAGCGCGCCGGCGTCGGAGCCGGTGCCGGGCTCGGTCAGGCCGAAGCAGGCCAGCTGCTCGCCGGAGCACAGCCCGGGCAGCCACCGCTCCTGCTGCGCCGGGGTGCCGTACTTGACGATCGACTTCGCCACCAGGCCGAGGGAGACGCTGACGATGCCGCGGATGGCCTGGTCGCCGCGGCCGAGCTCCTCGATGGCCAGGGCGTAGGCGAGCATGTCGCCGCCGGAGCCGCCCATCTCCTCCGGCACGCCGAGGCCGAGCAGGCCGGCGTCGCCGAGCTTGCGGACGATGTCGCGGTCGACCTCCTGGGCGTGGTCCCAGGCGGGTGCGTGCGGCACGACCTCCTTGTCGATGAAGGCTGCCGCGGACTCCCGCAGCATCTGGTGCTCCTCGGACAGCGTGAGGTCCACGCCGCACCTCCTCAGCTCTGGTCCCGGGCACGTCCTCGTGCCGCGTCCCGCCCAGGCTAACACCGTTAGGCTAGGCTCGGGGGATGACCACGGCGGGGACGATCGACGGGGACGTCATCCTCTCGGCCGCGCTGCGCCTGGTCGACGCCGAGGGCCTGGATGCGCTCTCCATGCGCCGGTTGGCCGGCGAGCTCGGGGTGGCCGCGCCCTCGCTCTACCACCACGTCGCGGGCAAGGCCGAGCTGCTCGACGCGCTGGTCGACCGGGTCGGCGCCGGGGCCGACGCGAGCTGGTTCGCCGACCGGGCCTGGGACGTGGCCCTGCTGCGCTGGGGCCGGACGTACCACGAGGCGCTGCGCAGCCACCCCGGCCTCGCGCCGCTGTTCGTCCGCTCCCCCGGCGCCTCGCCCGCCGCGCTGCGCCGGGTCGACACCGTCCACGGCGGGCTCGTCGCGGCCGGCTGGAGCCCGCGCGAGGCGACGGAGATCGCGGCGGCGGTGAAGTTCCTGGTGCTCGGGGCGGCCTCGGGCTCGGTCGCCGCCGGGTTCAGCCGCGACCCGGGCCTCTACGGCGACGCCTACCCGCACCTGGGCGACGCCCACCGGTTGGCCGACCACGCCGCCGCCGTGGACCACGACGCGGTCGAGCTGGCGCTCACCGCCCTGGTCGAGGGCCTGCGGGTGCGCCGGACCCACGGCTGAGCGGGCCCGCGTGTTGCGGCCCGGTGACCGCCGGGTTCCGCCCCGGTCACGGTGCGCCGGGCGGGCCGTGACGACCCCCGCGCGGCCTCCGCCGGGCCCCGGTCGGTCGCTACAGTCGCGGGACCGCCCACGACGATCGGGGGACACGTGCCCACACGCGAGGGCATCGGGCTCGAGGCGTTCCACCGGCTCTCGGACCTGCAGGCCACCCACGCGCTCTACGAGTGCTGCTCGTCCTGCTTCTGGGCGCGGCGCGTCGCCGGCGGGCGCCCCTACCCGAGCGTGGCGGCCGTGCTCGAGGCCGCGGACACCGCCCTGGCCGACCTCGGCGACGGTGAGCTGGCCGAGGCCCTCGCCGGGCACCCCCGCATCGGGGAGCGCACCGCCCACGCCTCGTCGCGGCGCGAGCAGTCCGGGGTGGACGGGGCGGACCCGGAGGTGCTGGCCCGGCTGGCCGCGGGCAACGCCGCCTACGAGGCCCGCTTCGGCCACGTCTACCTGGTCCACGCCGACGGCCGCCCGGCCGCGGAGCTGCTGGCCGTCCTCGACGAGCGCCTGACGCACGACGCCGCCACCGAGCGCACGGTGCTGCGCGAGCAGCTGGGCCTGATCAACCGCGCCCGGCTCACCCGCCTGCTCGAGCCCGTGGACTGGGAGGAGCTCACGTGGGCGGGGTGAGCACCCACGTCCTCGACGCCGCCACCGGCACCCCGGCCCGCGGGGTGGCCGTCGAGCTGACCGACCTCGCCGGGGCGGTGCGCGGCACCGGGGTGACCGACGACGACGGCCGCGTCACGGCCGTGGTGGACGACCCGCTCGAGCCGGGGACCTACCGGCTGCGCTTCGACACCGGGGCGTTCTTCGCCGCCGCCGGCACCCCCGCCTTCTGGCCCGAGGTGGTGCTGGCGTTCACCGTCGCCGACGCCGGCGGGCACCTGCACGTGCCGCTGCTGCTGTCCCCCTTCGCCTACTCCACCTACCGCGGGAGCTGAGCACGTGACCCCGACCCCCCTGACCGGTGCCATCACGCTCACCGGGCACCAGTACGGCAAGGCCGAGAACCACGTGGTGCGCATCGTCCGGGACACCCCGCGCCACGAGATCCGCGACGTCACCGTCTCCACCGGGCTGCGCGGCGACTTCGCCGACGCCTACCTCACCGGCGACCAGTCGGCCGTGCTGCCCACCGACACCCAGAAGCAGACCGTCTACGCCTTCGCCAAGGAGAAGGGCATCGGGTCCGTCGAGGACTACGGCCTGGCCCTGGCCCGGCACTTCGTCGACGACGTCGCGCCGGTGGCCGAGGCCCGCGTCGAGGTGCGCGAGGACGCCTGGGACCGGGTGCAGGTCGACGGGACGGGCCACGACCACACCTGGGTGCGGCGCGGCCAGGAGACCCGGCTCGCGGCGACGACCGTGCGGGGCACGGGCGACGCCCAGCAGGTGTGGGTGGTCGGCGGGTTCACGGGCCTGGTCATCCTCAAGTCCACCGGCTCGGAGTTCCACGGCTTCCTGCGCGACTCCTACACCGTGCTCGAGGAGACCGACGACCGCGTCATGGCCACCTCGCTGGACGCCCGCTGGCGGTTCACCGACGGGGTCGTCGAGGGCACCGACTGGGAGACCACCTACGCCTCGGTCAAGGCCCTCATGTGCGCGACGTTCGCCACGCTGCAGTCGAAGGCGTTGCAGCAGACGCTGTTCGCCATGGCCACGGCCGTGCTCGAGGCCCACCCGGAGATCGCCGAGGTGCGCCTGGCCGCGCCGAACAAGCACCACTTCCGCTACGACCTGGCCCCCTTCGGCGTCGAGAACGCCGGCGAGGTGTTCCACGCCGACGACCGGCCCTACGGCCTCATCCACGCCACCGTCGCCCGCGCCGACGCCCCCGACGCGGGACCGGCCTGGGACGACCACGCCGGGCAGGCGTGAGGTCGCGGTGGACCTCACGACGGTGACCTCGCTGGTCGTCGCCCGGACCCGCGCCGACCTCGACGCCCTCGGCCCCGCCGTGGCGCCGCTCGCCGGGGGGACGTGGCTGTACTCCGAGCCGCAGGACCACCTCACCGGCCTGGTCGACCTGGCCGGCCTGGGCTGGGAGCCGCTGCGCGTCAGCGACGACGGGCTCGAGGTCGGCGCCACCTGCACCCTGGCCGAGCTGGCCGCGCTGCCCCCGGTGCCCGGCTGGACCGGTCTCGGGCTGGCCCGCCGGTGCTGCGACGCGCTGCTCGGCTCCTGGAAGGTGTGGGGCGAGGCCACCGTGGGTGGCAACGTCGCCCTGGCGCTGCCCGCGGGCCCGATGACCGCCCTGCTCACGGCCTGGGAGGCCGAGGTCGAGGTGTGGGGCCCCGCTGGGGCGCAGCGCACCACCACCGTGCCCGGGCTCGTCGTCGGGGACCGCCGCACCACCCTCAGCCCCGGGGAGGTGCTCCGCCGGTTCCGGGTCCCGGCGCCGGTCCTGCGGTGCCGCACCGCGTTCCGGCAGGCCTCGCTGGCCGAGCTGGGCCGCTCGGGGGCCGTGGTCGTGGGCCGGCGCGAGCCCGGCGGGGGCCTCGTCGTCACCGTCACCGCGTCCACCCCCGCCCCGCGGGTGCTGCGCTTCCCGGCGCTGCCGGACGCCGCCGCGCTGGCGGGGGCCGTGGCCGGGCTGGGCCCGTGGTTCGACGACGTCCACGGTGACCCGGGCTGGCGCGCGCACGTGACGGGCCTGCTGGCCGAGCAGGTCCGGGCGGAGCTCGCGTGAGCGGCGAGACCCCCGGGGACGCCGTCCGGGTCGACGGCACCGCGCTGACGGCGGTGCCGCGGCCGGGGCAGTGCCTGCGCACGCTGCTGCGCGAGCACGGCCACCACGCGGTGAAGAAGGGCTGCGACGCCGGGGACTGCGGGGCCTGCACCGTGCTCGTCGACGGCCGCGCCGCGCACTCCTGCGTCTACCCCGCGCACCGGGCCGCCGGCCGGGAGGTGACCACCGCCGCGGGCCTCGCCCCCACCGGCGAGCTGCACCCCGTGGCCCGGCGCTTCGTCGAGGCGGGCGGCTTCCAGTGCGGGTTCTGCACCGCGGGCATGGTCGTCACCACCGCGGCGCTCACCCCGGAGCAGACCGCGGACCTGCCCCGGGCGCTCAAGGGGAACCTGTGCCGCTGCACCGGGTACCGCGCGGTCGTCGACGCCGTGCATGGGGTGGCCAACACCAAGGCCGACGCGGCCGGGGTCGGCACCTCGGCGGTCCCGCCGGCCGCGGAGCGGGTCGTCACCGGCCGCGAGCCCTACACCCTCGACGTGACCGTGCCCGGCCTGCTGCACGCGGCGGTGCTGCGCTCCCCACACGCCCACGCCCGGGTCCGCTCGGTGGGCACCGCGGCCGCGCTGGCCGTGCCCGGCGTCGTCGACGTGCTCACCGCGGCCGACGTGCCCGACGTGCTGTTCTCCACCGCGCGGCACCACGCGCGCGCCGACGACCCCGACGACACCCGGGTGCTCGACGACGTGGTGCGCCACCACGGCCAGCGTGTCGCCCTGGTGGTGGCCGAGTCGCCCGCCGCCGCGGCCGCCGGCGTCCGCGCCCTGGCCGTCGACTACGCGGTGCTGCCCCACGTCCTCGACCCCGAGGCCGCGCGGGCCCCCGGGGCGCCGCTGCTGCACGGCGACAAGGGGTCCGACTCCCGGATCGCCGACGCCGGGCGCAACGTCGTCGCCGCCATCCACACCCACCTCGGCGACGTCGACGCCGCGGTCGCCGCCGCGGACGTCGTGGTGCGCACCCGGGTGTCCACCCCCCGGCTGCAGCACGTGCACCTGGAGACCCACGCCTGCGTCGGGTGGCTCGACGACGACGGCCGGCTCGTGCTGCGGACCAGCACGCAGGTGCCGTTCCTGGTGCGCGACGAGGTCGCCCACCTCACCGGGCTGCCCCGCGAGCGGGTGCGGGTGCTCGCCGCCCGGGTCGGCGGCGGGTTCGGCGCGAAGCAGGAGATGCTCGTCGAGGACCTCGTCGCGGTGGCCGTGCTGCGCCTGCGCCGGCCGGTGCAGCTCGAGCTCACCCGCACCGAGCAGTTCACCGCCGCCCCGTGCCGGCACCCCATGTCGGTCGGGGTCACCCTGGCCGCGACCGCCGACGGCACGCTCACCGGCATGGCGCTCGACGTCCTCGCCGACGCGGGCGCCTACGGCAACCACACCCCCGGCGTCCTGCACCACGGCTGCGCCGAGTCCCTCATGGTCTACCGGTGCCCGAGCAAGCGCATCGACGCCGAGGCCGTCTACACCAACACGGTCCCGTCGGGGGCGTTCCGCGGGTACGGCCTCGGGCAGGTCGGCCACGGCATCGAGACCGCGATGGACGAGCTGGCCCGGGAGCTGGGCCTGGACCCGTGGGAGCTGCGGGCGCGCAACGTGGTCCGGCCCGGGGACGCGCTGACCGCCGAGTCCGCGGACCAGGGCGACCTGTCGCTGGCCAGCTACGGCCTCGACCAGTGCCTGGACCTCACCCGTGACGCCCTCGCCGGCCCCGGGGGGCTGCCCGTGCCCGACGGTCCGCAGTGGCGGGTCGGCGAGGGGATGGCGCTGGCCATGATCGCGACGCTGCCCCCGCGCGGGCACGTCGCCGACGCGACCGTCACCCTCGGCGCCGACGGCCGCTACCGGCTCGCGGTGGGCACCGCCGAGTTCGGCAACGGCACCACCACCGTGCACACGCAGCTGGTCGCCGAGGTGCTGGGGGTGGCCCCGGCCGCGGTGGGCCTGCACCAGTCCGACACCGACGCGGTCGAGCGCGACACCGGGGCGTACGGGTCGGCGGGCACGGTGGTGGCGGGGCGGGCGGTGCACGCGGCGGCGCTCGACCTGCGCGCACGGGTGCTCGAGCGGGCCTCGGCGCTGCTGGGGTCCCCGGTGTCCACCCTGGACGGTGCAGGGGCGCACGGACCCGCGGGCTCGGTGTCGCTGGCCGAGATCGCCGGCGCGGGAGCGCTCGTCGGCACGGGCGGGCACGAGGGGACACCGCGGTCGCTCGCGTTCAACGTCCAGGCGTTCCGGGTCGCGGTGGACACCGGCACCGGCGAGGTGCGGGTGCTGCGCTCGGTGCAGGCCGTCGACGCCGGCCGGGTGCTCAACCCCGAGCAGCTGCGCGGGCAGGTCGAGGGTGGGGTGGCCCAGGCCCTGGGCGGTGCGCTGCACGAGGAGCTGGTGCTCGACGACGCGGGCCGGGTGGTCACCGACGTGCTGCGCAGCTACCACGTGCCGCAGCTCGTCGACGTGCCCGTGACGGAGGTGCTCGTCGCCGACACGCACGACCCGCTGGGGCCGTTCGGTGCGAAGTCGATGAGCGAGGCGCCCTACAACCCCGTGGCCCCGGCGCTGGCCAACGCGGTGCGCGACGCGACGGGCGTGCGGGTGGCGGCCCTGCCGCTGCGCCGCGACCGCGTCTGGGCCGCCCTGCAGCCCGCCGCACCCCCCACCCCCTGACGCACCGCACACTGCGGGCAGTGTGCGGTCGTTCCCGCCTGCGGCCGGCCACACTGCGGGCAGTGTGCGGACGATCCCACCTGGGGCCGGCCACACTGCGGGCAGTGTGCGGACGATCCCACCTGGGGCCGGCCACACTGCGGGCAGTGTGCGGTCGGGGGGTGGGGGTCAGCTGGTCTGGCGGGCCGGGCGCAGCAGGACCTCGTTCACCGCGACGTGCGCGGGCTGGGCGACGACGTAGCGCACGGCGTCGGCCACGTCCTCGGCGTCGAGCGGCACCAGGTCGGGGTGCGACACCCCGGCGGCCAGCGGCGTGTCGACGAAGCCGGGCTCGACCACGGCCACCCGCACCCCGTCCGCGGCCACCTCCTGGCGCAGCGTCTCCGCGAACCCAGTCACGGCGAACTTGCTGGCCACGTACCCGCTCGCGGTGGGCACGGCGCGGCGCCCGGACGCCGAGGACACGAACACCACGGTCCCCGTCGAGTCCAGCAGCGCGGGCAGCGCCGCGTGGGTGCACACCATGGGCGCCAACGTGTTCAGCCGCAGCATGGTGTCCCAGTCGCGCCAGTCCGCGTCGAGCACGGGCGCGCGCACCGAGGTGCCCGCGTTGTTGACCAGCACGTCGAGCCGGCCGAAGCGGTCCACCCCGGTGTGCACCGCGGCCAGGCACTGCTCGGGGTCGGTGAGGTCGGCCTCGACCACGGTCGCGCGTCCGCCGTCGGCCTCGAGCTCCTCCTGCAGCGCGCGGAGCCGGTCCACCCGGCGGGCGACGAGCGCCACGGCGAAGCCGTCCGCGGCCAGCCCCCGGGCGGTCGCCTCCCCGATGCCCGACGACGCCCCGGTCACCAGGGCGACGCGGGCAGCGGTCGGTCGGGTCACGGCCGCGACAGGGCGGAGACGTTGTCGTTCTCGGCGGTGACGGCCGCGGCGGAGGCCGAGGTGCGCGCGGCCACGGCGGCCTCGCGGGCCACGGCGTCGGCCGCGCTCTCCAGCATCCCCTCGAGCACGTTCTTGCCGATGGCCGCCTCGCCGGGCAGCGGGATCGGGTACTCGCCGGTGAAGCACGCGGAGCACAGCCGGTTCGCGGGCTGCTCGGTGGCGCGGACCATGCCGTCCTGGGAGATGTAGCCCAGCGAGTCGGCCCCCACCGAGCGGCGCACCCCGTCGGCCACCCCGTCCTCGGTGCCCACCCCGTTGGCGATGAGCTCGGCCGGGCTGGCGAAGTCGATGCCGTAGAAGCAGGGCCAGCGCACCGGCGGGGAGGCGATGCGGACGTGGACCTCCAGCGCCCCGGCCTCGCGCAGCATCCGCACCAGCGCCCGCTGGGTGTTGCCGCGGACGATGGAGTCGTCCACCACCACGAGCCGCTTGCCGCGGATCACCTCGCGCAGCGGGTTGAGCTTGAGCCGGATGCCGAGCTGGCGGATGGTCTGCGACGGCTGGATGAACGTCCGCCCCACGTAGGCGTTCTTCACCAGGCCCTGGCCGTAGGGCAGCCCCGACTCCTGCGCGTAGCCGATCGCGGCGGGGGTGCCCGACTCGGGGACGGGGATGACCAGGTCGGCGTCGACGGGGTGCTCCCGGGCCAGCCGACGGCCGATCTCGACCCGGGTGGCGTGCACCGAGCGGCCGGAGATCGTGGAGTCGGGCCGGGCGAGGTAGACGTACTCGAAGACGCAGCCCTTGGGCTCCGCGCTGGCGAAGTGGGTGGAGCGCAGCCCGTCGGCGTCGATGGCCAGCAGCTCGCCGGGCTCGATCTCCCGGACGTAGGACGCCCCGACGATGTCCAGCGCCGCCGTCTCGCTCGCCACCACCCAGCCGCGGTCGAGCCGGCCCAGCACCAGCGGGTGCACGCCGTGCGGGTCGCGGGCCGCGTAGAGGGTGTGCTCGTCCATGAAGGCCAGGCAGAACGCGCCGCGCAGGGTGGGCAGCAGGGCCATGGCCGCCGCCTCGATGGTGGTGTCCGCGGCGGCGTGGGCCAGCAGCGCGGCGATGAGGTCGGAGTCGGTCGTCGGCCGGTTGCCGATCTTGGGGGCCAGCAGGCCGATCTCGCGGACCCGCGCGGCCAGCTCGGCGGTGTTGACCAGGTTGCCGTTGTGGCCCAGCGCCAGCCCGCTGCCCGCCGCCGTGGTGCGGAAGGTGGGCTGCGCGTTCTCCCACGACGTCGAGCCCGTCGTGGAGTACCGGGTGTGGCCGACGGCGATGTGGCCCTTCATGGCGGCCAGGGTCTGCTCGTCGAACACCTGGCTGACCAGGCCGAGGTCCTTGAACACCAGCACCTGGGCGCCGTCGCCGACGGCGATGCCCGCCGCCTCCTGGCCGCGGTGCTGCAGCGCGTACAGCCCGTAGTAGCTGAGCTTGGCCACGTCCTCGCCCGGGGCCCAGACGCCGAACACGCCGCACTCCTCGCGGGGGGCCTGCTCGCCGCCGTCGTCGAGCGGGGCTGCCGCGGGTGCGCCCGGCTGCTCGGCGACGTCGGGGAGGTCGGACGAGCTGGGGTGGTTCACCTGGCGGCACTCCCTCACGGGGCTGGGGTGGGCAGCGCCCAGCCTACGGCCCGCGGGGCGCCGTGCCGCACGGCGCCGCGGGCACCCCGTCGGAACCCGTGGCGCCGGTGCCACGTCGGAGCGGGGTGAGCCCCACCCCGCCCCCGCTGGCCGTGTCCCCCGCCGCGCTGCGCGCCGCTGCCCGCACCCTGCGCGACGCCGCGGCGCGCTCCGCCGACGCCACCACGCTCGTCGAGCGCACCCGGCTGACCAGCGTCGACGTCGGCGCGGAGGGTGACGCCGTGCGCGCCGCCGTGCACCGCCTTGCCGACCGGGCCGGGAGCCGGCTGGCGGCGCTGGCCACGGCGCTGGACGACGACGCCGCGCGGCTCGTCCGCTGCGCGCAGGACTACGTGAGCAGCGACACGGTCGCGGCGCACCGGTTGGCGGGGCCCCGGTGACCCTGGAGCCGCTGCTGCGCCACCGCGCCCTGACCACCCCGGCGGTGGGGGTGGAGCGCCTCGCGGCGGCGGACGGGCTGGGCGACCGGCTCGCGGGGGTCGCGGCGACGCTGCAGGACACCGGCCGCGACCTCGGCGCCGCCTGGTCGGGGCTGGCGGCCGACGCCGCGGGCCGCGCCCGGGCCCGCCGGGCTGCCGAGGTGTCCGCCCTGACCGACGACGCGGGCGCCCTGGTGCTGCTGCTGGCGGCCGTGCTGGAGGCGCAGCACCGCGCCCGGGTCGACGCCGACCGCGTCCTGGCCGTGTGGTGGGCGACCGCCGTGGTGTGGCCGGCGTGGGCGCCTGTCGCGGTCGTGGCCGGGCGGTGGGCGTGCTCGGCCCTGGAGCGGGTGGGCGACACCCTGCGCCGGGACCTGGAGCGCGTCGCCCGCGAGCTCGACGGGCTGTTCCCCGGCCGGGTGGGCGGTGACCAGGCCGGGCTGCTGGTGCCGCGGGTCGTCGACGACCGGGGCCTGGCCGCGGTGGTGGTGCCGCCGGCGGGCACGTCCCCCGCCGCGGTGGCCGCGTGGTGGGCCCGCGTCGGCCCGCTCGACCTGTCCACCCTCGACGCGGGCGCGCTCGACGCGCTGGCGCAGCGCCCCGGGCTGCCGCCGGCCGTGCTCGACGCGGTCAACCGGCGCCGGCTCGACCGCGACACCCGGCTCGCCGGGACCGTCGGGGACCGGGCGCGCGCGGTGTGGGCCACCCTCGACGAGGCCATGGCCGCCGCCGCGGACCCCCCGCTCGGCCCGGTGCTGCTGCTCGGCTACTCCCCGGACGGGCCCGGACGGGTGGCGGTCTCCTTCGGTGACCCGTCCGTGGCCGACACGGTCGCGGTGACCGTGCCGGGCACCTCGAACGCCCCGGGGTCCCCCGGGCTGACCGACCAGGCCGTGGCCCTGCGGCGCGCGCTCGACGCGGACGCGCCCGGCACCCGCAGCGCCACCGTCACCTGGCTGGGCTACGACGCGCCCGACTCCCTCACCGACCCCGACGTCACGTCCCCGGCCGGGGCGCGGGACGGGGCGCCGCGGCTGGTGGCCGACGTCGCCGGCTGGGCGGCCGCCGCCGACGCCGCCGGGGTCACCGGGCAGCGCGTCACCGCCCTCGGGCACTCCTACGGCAGCACCGTCGTCGGGCTCGCGGCGGCGCAGGGCCTGGCGGTGGACGACGTCGTCCTCGTCGGCTCCCCCGGCGCGGGCGTGGCCTCGGCGGACGGGCTCGGGGTCGCGCCCGGCCACGTGTGGGTGGGGGCCACCGAGCACGACCCGGTCGTCGAGGCCAGCGGGGGCCGCTGGTTCTCCCCCGCGGGGCCCGGCACCGGGGTGTACGACCCGGGCTTCGGCGCCCGCCGTTTCGCGACGCCGTCCGAGGCGGGCCTGACGTCGGCCCACAGCGGGTACTACGCACCGGGCTCCCCGTCGCTGGCCAACCTCTCGGCCATCACCCGCGGCGCCCCCGCGGAGGTGACCGGCCCGGGCCTGCTCGACAGCCCCGCGGCGGCCGACCCGCGCGCCGCCCTGCTGGACCTGCTGACCGACCCGGCGCGGGGCCGGGTGTCCGCCCTGCTGGACGGTGACCCCGCCGGCGCCGTCACCGGGGCGGCCGGGGCGCTCGCCGGCACCCTGGCCGACGTGCTCGACGCCGGGGTCGGCGAGGTCGGGCGGGGCGCGGTCGCCCTGGGCACCGCCCTGGGCCTGCGCTGAACGACCGGCTGCACCGACCTGCTCGGCCGGGCACAGCCCCTACAGCGGCAGCAGCGGCAGCCAGTGGCCGATCTCGGTGGCCCGGGTGCCCGACGCGGTGAGCACCCCCGCGGCCAGCGCGGCCTCCAGCGTGGTGGCGCCGGTGACGAGCTGCAGCCACGTGCGGGCGTCGGTCTCCACCACGTTCGGCGGGGTTCCCCGGGTGTGGCGGGGCCCGGCCACGGCCTGCACGGCGACGAACGGCGGCACCCGGACCTCGACGCTGGCCCCGGGGGCGGCGGCGGCCAGGGCCCGCGCGGAGAGCCGCACCGCCGCGGCCAGCTCGGGGCGGGCCGGGGCGGGCTGCCCGGCGTCGGCCAGCCAGCCCGCGACGGCGAGCACCGCTGCCCGCACCGCGGCGGCGTCGACGGTGCTGCGGGAGGCCACGACCCGAGCCTAGGGTGCTCGCCGTGGGTCGGGACGCGGTGCTGCGGGCGGTCGTCACCGTGGTCGCCTCGACGGGCCTGCTGGCCGCACGGGCCCAACGGGTCGTGGGCCAGGCCGACGCCCACGCCGCGCACTGGCGCGCCCGGGCCACCCGGCCCGGCGAGCTGACCTACCTGGCCCTGGGGGACTCGCTCACCGCGGGCATCGGGGCCCGTGATCCCGAGCAGGGCCTGGTCGGGCTGGTGGCCGCGCGCCTCGCCGCCGCCCGGGCGACCACGGTGCGGGTGGTCAACCTCGGCGTCAGCGGCGCCACCCTGGCCGACCTGCTCGCCGAGCAGCTGCCGCGGGCGCGCCGGGTGCTCGACGCGGGCCCCGTCGACCTCGTCACCGTGTGCATCGGCGCGAACGACGCCGGCACCACCGACCCCGCCGCGTTCGCCGCGGGGCTCACCGAGCTGCTGGCGGCGCTGCCCGACGGCGCGCTGGTCTCCGACGTGCCCAGCTTCCAGGGCGGGCACCGCGCCGCGGAGGCGGCCGAGCTGGCCCGCACCGCCCGCACCGTGCTGGCCGCGCACCCGCGGCTGGTGGCCGTGGGGGTCGAGGCGGCGACCACGGGCATGGGCGTGCGGGAGTTCTCCGGCGACCTCTTCCACCCCGGCCCCCGCGGCTACCGCCGCTACGCCGACGCGTTCTGGGCGGCGCTGGTCAGCGCCCGGGGGCGCGCGCCCGAACCCCCCACCGGGTCGGCCGCGTAGACCTCCTCGTGCTCCCCCGCCTCCTCGCCGCCGGCGCCGGCCTGCTCGTCGTGCGTGCCCTGCGGGTGCGCCTGTCCGTCGCGCCGCGCCGCCGCTGGTGGGACGCCCACCGCACCCCGGGCGGCCTGCGGCTGGTGGTCCTGGGCGACTCGCTGACCCAGGGCACCGGGTCGAGCACGCCCGCCACCTCCTACGTCGGGCGCCTCGCCGCGGAGCTCGCCGTCCGCACGGGCCGCGACGTCGACGTCGACAACCGCGCCGTCTACGGGGCCAAGGTCGCCGACGTCCTCGCCCACCAGCTGCCGCCGGCCGGTGCGGACCTCGCGACGGCCGACCTGGTGACGCTGTGCGTGGGGTCGAACGACGCGGGCCGCACCGAGCCGGAGGTGTTCCGGGAGCGGCTGCGGGCCGCGGTGGCGGCGCTGCCCGCGGGGTCGGTCGTCGGGGACGTGCCGGAGTTCCAGTGGGGGCCCCGGGTGCCGCAGGCCGCGGCGCTGTCGCAGGTGGTGCGCGACGTGGTGGCCGAGCACGGCGGCCTCGTCCTGGCCCCCGTCGAGCGGGAGACGACGGGGACGTCGATCCGCACCGAGCTGGCCGGGGACTTCTTCCACCCCAACGACCGCGGCCACGCCCGCATCGCGCGGGCCTTCCTCGCCGCGCTCGACGCGCTGGTGCCGGACGGGCGCGCACCCCGGGGCGGGTGAGTGCGGGCCGCGGCGTCGGGTTCCCTACTGTGGGGCCGGTGACGCAGAGCGACACCCGGGCCGCCGCGCCGGTCGCGCCCGGCCTGGTGCCGGAGCGGACCTTCGACGCCGCGTGCCGCCAGGTCGTCGACTACCTCCGGGCCGGCACCCCGCTGGGGATGTGGGCGGTGACCCGGGTCGTCGACGGCCGCCAGGTCCTGCTGACGGCGGACGACGAGGCCTACGGGCTGGCCGCGGGCGCGGAGATCCCGTTCGCCGCCTCCCCGTGCCGCGTGATGGTGGCCGGCGGCGGACCCGCCGTGGTCGACGACGTCGCCGCGGACCCCGACTACGCCGCGGTCCCCCTCGCCGGGCAGGTCCCGCTGGGGGCCTACGTGGGCACCCCGATCGTCTGGCCGGACGGCGCGCTGTTCGGCACGGTGTGCGGGTTCGACCCCCGCGCCCGGCCCGGGGAGCTCACCGGCCTCGAGCCGCTGCTGCGGCTGCTGTCCCTGCTGCTCTCGGCCGTGCTGCAGTCCGACACCACCGCCACCGCCCTGGCCCGGGAGCTGGAGCAGGTGCGCGGCGAGGCGGAGACCGACGCGCTGACCGGGCTGCTCAACCGCCGGGGGTGGGACCGGTTCCTCGCCGACGAGGAGGCGCGGTACCGCCGCTTCGGCGACCCGGCCGCCGTGGTCGTCCTCGACCTCGACCGGCTCAAGGCGGTCAACGACGCCGAGGGGCACGCGGCGGGGGACCGCTACATCCAGCGCGCGTCCGGGGCGCTGACGGCGGCGGTGCGTCCCGGCGACGTCCTCGCCCGGCTCGGCGGCGACGAGTTCGGGGTGGTGGCCGTGGGCGCCGACGCGGCCCGGGCGCAGGACCTGGTGGCCCGGCTGGGCGAGGCGCTGGCCGACGCGGGGGTGTCGGGCTCCATCGGGCAGGCGCCGTACTCGGTGGTGGCGGGGTTTCCCGGGGCGTGGGCGGCGGCCGACGAGGCGATGTACGCGGCGAAGCGGGCCCGCCGCGCCGGGCAGGCAGGCTAGCCGCGCACCTCGGCGACGACGCGGGCGACGACGGCAGCCAGCTCCGGGCCGGCGTCCTCCTGCAGGAAGTGCCCGGCGCCGCTGATGACCGGGTGCTCCCGGCCCTGCGCCCCGGGCACGAGCTTGCGGAACGGGCCGTCCCCGCCCGCCGTGATGGGGTCGCGGTCGGAGTAGGCGCAGACGAACGGGGCGTCCCACCGGGCGAGCTGCTGCCAGGCCGCGCGGTTGGCGACGGCCCCCGGGTCGTCGGGCTCGGTGGGGATGAGGGCGGGGAAGGCGCGCACGCCCTCCTTGTAGCCCTCGTCGGGGAAGGGCGCGTCGTAGGCGGCGAGGACGTCGGCGGGCACGTCGGAGGTGGTGGCGCCGGCCACCATGCGGCTGACGGAGAACTCCGGGGTGGTCGCGGCGTAGTCGCGGAACGCGTACCAGGCGTCGGACATCCGGTGACGGCCGTCGGGCAGGCCCGTGTTCGCGGCGACGACAGCGGCGAAGCGCTCCGGGTGCTCGGCGACGAGCCGCAGCCCGATCAGCCCGCCCCAGTCCTGGCCGAGCAGGGTGATCCCGCTCAGGTCGCGGGCCTCGAGCACCTGGCGGACCCAGTCGACGTGGCGGGCGTAGGTGTACGCGGTGCGCGAGGCGGGCTTGTCGGAGCGGCCGAAGCCGACGAGGTCGGGCACCACCACCCGGCAGCCGGCCTGCACCAGCGGGGGGACCACGGTGCGGTACAGGTAGCTCCACGTCGGCTCCCCGTGCAGGGCCAGCACGACCGGCCCGTCGGCGGGGCCCTCGTCGAGGTGGTGCACGCGCAGCGAGCCGTCCTCCCCCTCGGTGGTGACCTCGAGCCAGTGCGGGGCGAAGTCGTAGCCCGGCAGGTCGTCGAAACGCTCGTCCGGCGTCCGCAGCACGTCCATGGCCGCGACCCTACGGTGGGAGCCATGGACGTCGAGGACGTGATGACGGAGCTGTTCGAGCGGGTGCGGGCCCTGGTGCCGACGGTGCTGGAGGGGCTGGACGACGAGGCGCTGGCCACCCGGCCGGACGGGCGGGGCAACAGCGTCGCGTGGCTGGTGTGGCACACCGCGCGGGTGCAGGACGACCACGTCAGCGGGGTCGCCGGGACCGAGCAGGTGTGGACGGCCGACGGCTGGTCCTCCCGCTTCGGCCTGGACCTGCCGGTGGAGGACTTCGGCTACGGCCACGGCGACGCCGAGGTGGCGACGGTGCGCGCGCCGGGCGAGCTCCTGGCCGGCTACCACGCGGCCGTGGCCGACCGGACCGCCGAGTACCTCCGGGGGCTCACCGCCGCCGACCTCGACCGCGTCGTCGACGAGCACTGGGACCCGCCGGTGACCCTGGGGGTGCGGCTGGTCAGCGTCGTCGGCGACACCACTCAGCACCTCGGCCAGGCCGCCTACGTCCGGGGCCTGCTCCTGGGCTGACCGCGGGTGGTCCCGGGACGCCCCGGCCCATCGGATCCGCGCTGGGGGCCGTCCCGTCGGTCCGGGCTCGGAGGAGTGGGCGCGGACGTCCCCGGACGGCGGACGACCGTCACGGCGCGGCCGCGCCGGCCACGGCGGTGCGCAGCTCGGCCACCCGCCCGACCTGGCGGCGGCGCGAGCGCACGGAGCTCACCAGCGCGAGCACACCCACGGCGGCGAGCGGCCACACCCACCACCGGTCGTGCCCGTTGACGAGAACCGCGGTGAGCGACAGGGACATGCCCACCACCTGCAGCGCGGCGCCGCCCCGCTGCGCGCCCATCTGGTCGAGCAGCTCCTCCGCCCGGTGCAACGCCACGGTCCTCGCCTCGCGGTCCGCCGGCACCGGTCCCCGGCGGGCGGCCCGGGCGATCGCGGCCACCTCGGCGGGGTCCCGGTCCGCCACGGGGAGCAGGCAGTGCCGCAGCCGCCGCAGCCGGGGCGCGGCGAGCGGTGCGACGGCCACCCCGACCAGCGCAGCGACGACGGCGGCGACACCGAGCGCGGCGGGTGACGGGCGCGGGTCGGGCAGCAGCGCGAGGCCCAGCGCGGTCGCGGCCACGAGGACGACCGCACCCACCCCGGCCTGCAGCGCCACCTGGACCCGGACGGGCGCCAGCAGCACCCGGCCGCGCACGGCGTCGAGGCTGGGCAGCACCGGCCCAGGATGGCACCGCGGCTGCCCCGGGACGTCCGGAACCACCGGATCCGCGCGGGGGGCCGCCTCGTCGGTCGGGGCGCGCAGGAGTGGGCGCGGGCGTCCCGGGACGGGCTCAGCCCAGGGTGCGCAGCCCCTCGTCGACGAACTGCGGCACGACCGAGGCGATCGCGGAGACGTCCCCGCCCCCCTGCGCCCCCTGCTGGGCCCGGTAGAGGATCCCCTCGGCGATGACGGCGATCTTGAAGCACGCCAGGGCGAGGTAGAAGTCCCAGTCCCCCAGGTCGCGGCCCGACGCGCTCGCGTAGGCCTCCACGACCGCGTCGGTCGAGGGCCAGCGGTCGTTGGTCGCGGCGGTGTCGTTGCCGTGGATGGAGTTGAAGAACGGCAGCTTGTAGACGCACATCGTGGCCAGGTCGCTGAGCGGGTCGCCCAGGGTGGCCATCTCCCAGTCGACGACGGCGAGCACGCGGCCCGGGTCGTCGGCGGCGAGGATGGTGTTGTCGATGCGGTAGTCGCCGTGGACGATCGACGCGGCCGAGTGCTCGGGCACCCGGGACTCCAGCGCGGCGTGCAGCCGGTCGAGCTCGGGCAGCTCGCGGGTGTGGACGTGGCCCCACTGCCGCTTCCAGGTGGCCACCTGGCGGCGCACGTAGCCGTCGGGCTTGCCGAAGCCGCCGAGGCCCACCGCGTCCTGGTCCACCGCGTGCAGCGCGACGAGCACCCGCACCAGCTCGTCGGAGCAGGCCCGCACCTCGTCGTCGGTCAGCTCGTCGACCTCGGAGGACAGCCGCACCACCCGGCCGGAGAGGTGCTCGACGACGGTGAACGGGGCCCCCATCACGGCGGTGTCCTCGCAGAACGCGACCGTGCCGGCGACGGGGACCTCGGTGCCCTGCAGCCCGGAGGTCACCGCCCACTCCCGCGCCATGTCGTGCGCCGACGGGGTGAGCCCGGCCGTCGGCGGCCGGCGGACCACCAGGTCGTGCGTGCCCTCGTCCTGCACCCGGTAGGTGAGGTTGGAGCGGCCGCCCTGCAGCAGGGTGGCGCTGAGCTCCCCCGTCAGCTCGACCCCCTGGCCCCGCAGGAACGCGTTGAGCGCGGCGAGGTCCAGCCCCGGCAGGTCGGTCTCTCCCGGGCGGGTGCCGTGTGTGTCCTGGGTCATGCCGCGACCCTAGCCAGGCCGTGCCCGGCGGGGTCGGCCAGGACCGCTCAGCGCACGCCCACGAGGTCGACGACGAACACCAGCGTCGAGCCCGCGGGCAGCCCCGGCTGGGCCCGCTGGCCGTAGCCGAGCTCGGGCGGGATGACGATCTCGCGGCGGCCGCCGACCTTCATGCCCTCGATGCCCCCGGCGAACCCGGGCACCACCCGGTTGAGCGGGAAGCTGATCGGGTCGGTGCCGCGCCGCCAGGAGGAGTCGAAGACCGAGCCGTCGGAGTACAGCGCCCCGACGTAGCGGACGTCGACGGTCGCGCTGGCCGTGGCGAGCTCCCCGGTGCCCTCGACGACGTCGGAGACGACCAGCCCGGCCGGGGGCGTGCCGGTGCCGGCGGTGAGCGTCGGGGCCGTGCCGAGGTCGCCGGGGTTGCCCTGCAGCAGCGGGACCGTCGGGTCACCGGCGGCGACCGTGGTGGCCTCCGGGGACACCGTCCGGCTGCTGGGCGCGCTGCTCGCTGCGCCGGCCGTGGTCGTCGTGGTCGTGCTGCCCGCGTCGCTGCTCGAGCACCCCGCGAGAGCGGCGAGCGCGAGCACGGCGCCGGCGGCGCGCAGCCCGCAGCGTCGCCGCGTCACGCCGTCACGCCCTCGGCGAGCGCCTCGGCGGTGGCGACGACGGAGCCGAACAGCCGGGGCAGGGTGGCCTCGAACGTCTCCCGCAGCTCGGCCAGGGTGACCGAGAACTGGCCCTGCACCTCGAGGGAGTCGCTGCCGTCGTCGACCACCCCGATGCGCACCCACGGCAGCCCGCGGGCGGTGCACATCCCGGTGAAGCGGGTCTCCTCGGTGCGCGGCACGGCCACGAGCACCCGGCCGGTGGACTCGCTGAACAGGGTGACGAACGGGTCGGCCCCCTCGGGCAGCAGCACCCGGCACCCCGTCTCCCCGGCCAGCGCGGCCTCGACGACGGCCTGGGCCAGCCCGCCCTCGGAGAGGTCGTGCGCGGCCGAGAGCAGCCCGTCGCGGGACCCGGCCAGCAGGATGTCGGCCAGCAGCTGCTCGCGGGCCAGGTCGACCCGCGGTGGCACCCCGCCGAGGTGGTCGTGGACCACCTGCGACCAGGTCGACCCGTCGAGCTCGTCGTGGGTGTCGCCGAGCAGGATCAACGTCTCGCCGGGCTCGTGGCCGAACCCGGTGGGGATGCGGCGGTGCACGTCGTCGATCACCCCGAGCACCCCGACCACGGGGGTGGGCAGGATCGGGGTGGCGCCGGTCTGGTTGTAGAAGCTGACGTTGCCCCCGGTCACGGGGATGCCGAGCTCGACGCAGCCGTCGGCCAGCCCGCGGACGGCCTCGCTGAACTGCCACATCACGCCCGGGTCCTCCGGGGAGCCGAAGTTCAGGCAGTTGGTCACCGCCACCGGGGTGGCGCCGGTGACGGCGACGTTGCGGAACGCCTCGGCCAGCGCGAGCTGCGCGCCCCGGTAGGGGTCCAGCGCGGTGTAGCGGCCCGAGGCGTCGGTGGCCAGGGCGATGCCGCGGCCGGTGGCCTCGTCGACGCGGACGACGCCGGCGTCGGCGTGCTCGGCCAGCACGGTGTTGCCGCGGACGTAGCGGTCGTACTGCTCGGTGACGAAGCGGCGGCTGCACAGCTGCGGCGAGCCGACCATCCGCAGCAGCGTCGCCCGCAGCTCCTCGGGGGTGCCGGGCCGGTCGAGGCCGGCGGTGGTGTCGGCGACGAGGGCGTCCTGCTGCTCGGGCCGGGCGACCGGGCGGGAGTACACCGGGCCCTCGTGGGCGACGGTGCGAGCGGGCACGTCGACCACGGTCTCGCCGTGCCAGTCGATGACGAGGTGCTCGCCGTCGGTGACCTCACCGATGACGGTCGCCAGGGTGTCCCACCTGGCGCACACGGCGAGGAAGGCGTCGACGTTCTCCGGGGTGACCACGGCGCACATGCGCTCCTGGGACTCCGAGCTGAGCACCTCCGCCGGCGTCATCCCCGTGGCGCGCAGCGGCACCGCGTCCAGGTCGACGTGCATGCCGCCGTCGCCCGCGCTGGCCAGCTCGGAGGTGGCGCAGGACAGGCCCGCACCGCCGAGGTCCTGGATGCCGACGACGAGCCCGGCGGCGTACAGCTCCAGGCAGCACTCGATGAGGACCTTCTCGGTGAACGGGTCCCCCACCTGCACCGCGGGCAGCTTCCCCCGCCCGGTCCCACCGGACTCGTCGAACGTCTCGCTGGCCAGCACGCTGACCCCGCCGATGCCGTCGAGGCCCGTCCGCGCGCCGAACAGGATGATCTTGTTGCCGGCCCCGGAGGCGAACGCGAGGTGCATGTCCTCGACCCGCATCACCCCGGCGCACAGCGCGTTGAGCAGCGGGTTGCCGGCGTAGGAGGGGTCGAAGACGAGCTCGCCGCCCACGTTGGGCAGGCCCAGGGAGTTCCCGTACCCCCCGACGCCGGCGACGATCCCGGAGAGCACGCGGCGGGTGTCGGGGGCGTCGGCGGCGCCGAAGCGCAGCTGGTCCATGACCGCGACCGGGCGGGCGCCCATGGCCATGATGTCGCGGACGATGCCGCCGACCCCGGTGGCCGCGCCCTGGTACGGCTCGACGTAGCTGGGGTGGTTGTGGCTCTCGACCTTGAACGTCACGGCCCAGCCGTCGCCGATGTCGACCACGCCCGCGTTCTCCCCGATGCCGGCGAGCATCCGCGCCCGCATGGCGTCGGTCGTCGTCTCCCCGAAGTACTTGAGGTGGACCTTGGAGGACTTGTAGGAGCAGTGCTCGCTCCACATCACCGAGTACATGGCCAGCTCGGCGTCGGTGGGCCGGCGGCCGAGGATCTCCCGGATGCGGGCGTACTCGTCGTCCTTGAGGCCGAGCTCGCGGAACGGCTGCGGCTGGTCGGGCGTCACGGCCGCGGTGGCGACGGTGTCGGTGCTCGGGGTCGTCACGGCCCCAGGGTAGTCGGGCCGCCGTGTGTGATTTCTGCAGCCATGAGGCGAGGTACCGCTCACAGGCGAGGCGCGGCGGCACCTGGCACGCTCGCCGCCGTGCGCCGCCTGCTGACCTCGCTCGAGCCGCGCTGGTTCACCGCCGTCATGGGCACGGCCGTCATCGCCGTCGCGGGAGCGAAGCTGGGCCTGCCCGGGGTGCGGGTGGTCAGCTGGGTCGCGCTCGTCGTCGCCGCAGCCCTGCTGGTGGCGCTGCTCCTGGGCAGCGCCGGGCACTGGCTGGCCGCGCCGCGGACCGCGACCGAGGAGGTGCGCCGCCCGTCGTCACGCTCGCTGGCCGGCGCCCCGCCGATCGCGCTGCTCGCCGTGAGCGGGGCGCTGAGCGCGCTGGCGCTCTCGTGGCAGGGGGTCTCGGTCGTCCTGTGGGTGCTGGGCACGGCGATCGGGGTGGTGACGGCCCTGCTCGTGCCCGTCACGGTGCTCGGCCAGGGCGAGGTCAGCCCGACGGTCCTGCTGGCCGCCGCCCCGCCGGTGGTGTCGGTCTCCACCGGCATCCCGCTGCTGGGCGTGCTGCCCGCGGGGCAGGCGCGGGTGGTCGCGGTCGTGCTGGCCTACGGCGCGGCGGGCGGGGTGCTGCTGCTCACCGCGGGGCTGACGCTGCTGGTCGTCGGCCGCGTCACCCGGGAGGGCGGCATCCACGGCCAGGGCGAGCCCGGGGTGTGGGTGGTGCTCGGCGCGCTGGCCCAGGGGGTCGCCGCGATCACGCTGACCGACGCGCAGGCCCCGGAGGTGCTGGGGCCGCGGCTGGGGCCGGCCGTGCAGGGCGCGGGGACGCTGCTCGCGTTCGTGCTGTGGGGCACGGCGCTGGCCGTGCTGGCCGTGGTGGTGGGCCTGACCGTGGCCGAGCTGCGCGCCGGGCTGGGGTTCGGGCTGTCCTGGTGGAGCGTCACGTTCCCGTTCGGCTCGCTGGTCACCGCGACGACGGGGGTGTCCCAGGCGGTCGACGCGTCGTCGCTGCGGCTGCTGGCCGAGGCCCAGTGGGTGGTGCTCGTCGTGCTCGTGCTGGCCGTGGGCGCGGCGACGGTGCGGGCGGTGGTCCGCGGTGACCTGCTGCCCCGGGAGCCCGCGCCGGCCTGAGCGGCCCCAGCGCCAGGGCCCGGGTCAGCCCCGGGCCAGCGCGTCGCCCGCCGCGGTCCAGCCGCCCATGCCGTGCACGCCGCCGCCCGGGGCGATCGAGGACGAGCACAGCGAGACGCCGTCGATCGGGGTCCGCCACGGGTGCGGCGGCAGCACCGGGCGGCGCAGGAACTGCACCAGGTCCTGCGCGCCGCCGCCGAGGTCGCCGCCGATGAGGTTGGGGTTCCAGGCCTGCAGCGCCGCGGGGCTGAACGCGTGCCGGCCGAGCACGCGGTCGCGGAAGCCCGGGGCGTGCCGCTCGACCTGCGCCTCGATGGCCTCGGTCTGGTCCAGGGTCGAGCCGTTGGGCACGTGGCAGTACGCCCAGAAGGTGTGCTTGCCCTCCGGGGCCCGGGTCGCGTCGGCCACGCTCGCCTGGACCGTGAGCACGTACGGCCGCTCCGGGTGCCCGCCGCGGGCCACCTCGTTCTCGGCGGCGGCGATCTCCTCCAGCGTGCCGCCGAGGTGCACGGTGCCGGCCCCGGCCAGGGCCTCGTCCCGCCACGGCACCGGCCCGTCGAGGGCCCAGTCGAGCTTGAACACCCCGGGGCCGCGGCGGAAGGCCTGCATCCGGCGGCGGTACCCGGCGGGCAGCCGGTCCCCGGCCAGCTCGACGAGCTGCTGCGGGGAGACGTCGAGCAGGGTGTGCGGCGCGGGGGGCAGCTCGCCGAGGTCCCGCACACGGGTGCCGGTGTGGATCTCCCCGCCCAGCTCGCGCAACCGCGCGGCGAGCACCTCACCGAGCACCCCCGTGCCGCCCTGCACCAGCGGCCAGCCGACGGAGTGGGCCAGCGCGGCCAGCAACACGCCGTAGCCCCCGGACACGAGCTGGGTGAACGCGAGCTCGGAGTGCCCGGCCATGCCGGCGAACAGCCCGCGGCCCTGCTCGGTGCGGAACACCCGGCCCAGCACGCTCGCCGGCAGGACCCCCGTGGCCCCGAAGCGCGCCGCCGCGAGCGGGCCCGGCGGGAGCCCGGCGAACGGCGCCAGCAGGGTGTCGACGAGCGGGTCGCCGGCCGCGGCGGCGGAGCCGACCAGCGCCCGCCAGGCGACGCCGTCGCGGCCGAGCCCGCGGGCGGTCTCGTCGACGGAGCGGTGCAGCACCCCGGCCGCCCGGCCCTCGAGGGCGTGGGCGGCGGGCGTGGGCGGGTGGCACCAGGTGACGTCGGGGTCCAGCGCCCGGAAGGCGGGGGACGCCACCGCGAGGGGCACCACCGTCGCCCCGACGTCGTGGTGGAAGCCCGGCAGCGTCAGCTCCTCGGTGCGCAGCGAGCCGCCGACGCGGTCCTCGCCCTCGACCAGCAGCACCTTGCGGCCGGCGAGCGCGAGCCGCAGCGCCCCCACGAGGCCGTTCTGCCCGGCGCCGACGACGACCGCGTCGAACCCGTCGGCCGCGCTCGGTGCACCCATGGCCCGAGTGTGTCCGACGGGGGACGGCCGCGCCGCGCCGGCAGGACCACGACGCGACGCGACGCTCACCGCGAAGACAATTGTCGGACGTGTCCCGAACGAACGACCCGCCATTTCTCATCACTCTCCGACGCCGTTCCGCCACCGTGCGACGTATCCACGCCTGAGCCGACGTCACCCGCAGTGACCTGCATCGACGGTGCACAACCGCGGTGTGCCCACCCGGTCGTCGGACGCATCACCCACTCGGGTCGAGACGCTTGTCGACCATTCCTGAAAACGACACCATGGTCCGGCTCGCCCCCATTCCCCAGACCCCGCCGGAGCGACCCGTGCCCCCCAGGCTGCCCACCGTCGTCCGCGCGGCCTGCGCCGCGACCACGCTCGCGCTGCTCGCCCCGCTCACCGCGGCGCTGGCCGACCG
>NZ_BAAGQZ010000014.1:0-12529 GCF_054783215.1 Rhodococcus aerolatus
GGGTGCGGGTCACCCCGGGCGGGGTCGACCTCGGCCCGCTCGAGCCGCGGCTGCCCGGCGCGCTGCGCACCCCCGACCGCCGCGTCCACCTGGCCCCCGCCGAGCTGCTCGCGGCCGCGGCCGCGCTGGGCCCGCGCCCCGCCACCACAGACGGGTTCGACCTGCAGCTCCTCGGCCGTCGCCACCTGCGCAGCAACAACTCCTGGCTGCACCAGGTGCCCGCGATGGTCAAGGGCGCCGACCGCTGCACCGCCCTGCTGCACCCCGACGACGCCGCGGCGCGCGGCCTGCACGACGGCCAGGCCGTCCGGGTGCGCTCCCGCGTCGGGGAGGTCGAGCTGCCGCTGCAGGTCAGCGACGAGGTGCGCCCCGGGGTGCTCAGCATCCCGCACGGCTGGGGCCACCGGAGCGCGGGCACGTGGCGCACCGCGGCCGCGCACCCCGGGGTCAACGTCAACGAGCTCACCGACGACGCACTGGTCGACACCCTGTCGGGCAACGCCGCCGTCAACGCCACCCGGGTCAGCGTGCACGCCGCCGGGTGAGGCCCCGCCGGACCGGGCTGGCAGCATCACCGTCGTGACCGAGACGAACGAGCCCACCCCCGCCGAGACCCGCCTGTGGGTCGAGCGCACCGGCACCCGCACCTGCACCGGCCGGTCCTCCCGCGGTGCGGAGGTGCTCGTCGGCCCCGTGGAGCAGGACGGCTCCTTCACCCCCGGCGAGCTGCTCAAGGTCGCCCTCGCGGCGTGCACCAGCCTGTCCACCGACGCCCCGCTGGCCCGCCGCCTCGGGGACGGCTACGCGGCCACGGTCGAGGTGTCCGGCCCCGCCGACCGGGCCACCGAGCGCTACCCCGCGCTGGCCGAGCGGCTCGTGGTGGACCTCTCCGGGCTCGACGACGCCGAGCGCGCCCGGCTCGAGCAGGTCGTCCGCCGCGCGGTCGACGCCAGCTGCACGGTCGGGCGCACCCTGACCCACGGCACCGAGATCAGCCTGACGGTCGGGTGAGCGTCCTCGAGGCGGTCGCCGTCCTCGCCGCGGGGCTCTTCGCCGGCACCATCAACACCGTGGTGGGCTCCGGCTCGCTGGTGACCTTCCCGGTTCTGCTCGCCGTCGGGCTGCCGCCGGTGACGGCCAACGTCAGCAACAACATCGGCATCCTGCCCGGCAGCCTCGCCGGGGCCTGGGGCTACCGGCACCGGATCCGCGAGGCGGGCCCGGTGCTGCGCCGCGTCCTGCCCGTCAGCCTGCTCGGCGGGGCCGTGGGCGCGGTGCTGCTGCTCGTGCTGCCCGGCGGCATCTTCACCACCGTCGTGGTCGTCCTCATCGCGCTGGCCCTGCTGCTGGTGCTGGTGCAGCCGCGCATCACCGCCCGGCTGCGCCGCCGGGGCCCGCTGGCCGCGCTCACCCCGCGCCGCACCGCCCTGCTCGTCGGCGGGATGCTGCTGGCCAGCCTCTACGGCGGCTACTTCGGCGCCGCCCAGGGCGTGATCTACCTGGCCATCCTGTCCACCCTCGCGGTGGAGGACCTGCAGCAGGCCAACGGGGTCAAGAACGTCGCCGCGGCCGCGGTCAACGGCGTCGCCGCGGTGCTGTTCGTGGTGCTCGCCGACCCCGACTGGGCCGTGGTCGGGCTGCTCGCCGCGGGCAGCGTGGTGGGCGGTCTGCTCGGGGCCCGGGTGGGCCAGCGGCTGCCGCCCGCGGTGCTGCGCGGCGTCATCGTCGTCGTCGGCGTCACCGCGATCGTCAACCTGGTGCTGCGCTGAGCGGCCGGGGCTAGGTTCACCCCGTGGCCGACGACCCGTACAGCTCCGGCGAGCGGGTCTTCGGGCCGCCGCGGGGCACGCTCGACGCCGACTGGGTGGCCACGGCGCTGCGCTCGCACCGGCCCGACCTCGACCACCCCACGTCGGTGGCCCTGGCCCGCCGCGCCTGGGACCTGCTGCGCACCCACGACCTGCGCGGCGACGAGCTGTCGACCGCGCTGCGCGACGACGACACCCCGGGCCCGCTGGCGGCCGACGTCGCGGCCGTGGTCACCGAGGCCGCCCAGCTCTACCTCGACCGGGGCTGAGCCGGGAACCCCACCACCCCCGTCCGCGTCGGACTACCGTGGCGGAAGTGGACACACCGACCGGGTCGGACCGTCTGCGCGCCGGTCACGAGGACCGTGAGCGGACGTGCGAGGACCTCGGCCGCCACTACGCGGCCGGTCGGCTGACCCTGGCCGAGCTCGAGGACCGGCAGGGCGCGGCGTGGACCGCCCGCACCCTGGGGGACCTGCGCGAGCTGGTGGTGGACCTGCCCTCGCTGCACCCCGACCGGCCGGCCCCGTTCCCGGGTGCGCCGACCGGGGGGCTGCCCGCGGTCCCGCCGCCCTGGCCGGCCCCGGCCCCCGCCTGGCCCGGGCCCGCGTGGCCCGCCGCGCCCTGGCCGGGCGTGGTCGCACCCCACGGCTACGACCCCCGCAGCGGCCGGCCCTTCTCGGACAAGCAGCGCGTCCCCGCCGGGGTGCTGCAGCTGACCCTCGGCTGCGTCGGCGCGGGCCGGTTCTACACCGGCAGCGTCGGCGTCGCCGTCGCCCAGCTGCTGCTCACGGTGCTCTCGTTCGGCCTCCTGCTGCCGGTCACCGTGGTGTGGGGGCTCGTCGACGGGGTGCTCATGCTCACCGGGTCCGGCACCGACCCCCACGGCCGTCCGCTGCGCTGAGCGGGCGCGCCCGCGGGGCTAGCGTGCAGGGATGACCACCACCACGGCCCCCCGCGCCGACGCCCCCACCGACCCCGGTGCGGCGCTGCTCGACGACCTGCGCACGGTGCTGCCCGCGGACCGCGTCGTCACCGACCCCGACGTCGTCGAGGGCTACCGCCACGACCAGGCCGAGTGGGCGCCGCACGCCGCGCCGGTCGCGCTGGTCCGGGCCCGCACGGCCGAGGAGGTCCAGGCCGTGGTGCGGGCGTGCCTGCGCCACGGCGCCCCGGTGGTGCCCCGCGGCGCCGGCACCGGGCTGTCCGGCGGGGCCAACGCGGTGGCGGGCAGCGTGGTGCTCTCCACCGAGCTCATGACCGCGGTCCGCGAGATCGACCCGGTCGAGAAGCTCGCCGTCGTCGAGCCGGGCGTGGTCAACGACGACCTGCGCGCGGTCTGCGCCGAGCAGGGCCTGTGGTACCCGCCGGACCCGGCCAGCTCGCCGTGGTCGACGATCGGCGGCAACGTCGCCACCAACGCCGGCGGGCTGTGCTGCGTGAAGTACGGCGTCACCCGCGACTACGTCCTGGCCCTGCAGGTCGTCACCGGCACCGGGGAGCTGGTCCGGGTGGGCCGGCGCACCGCCAAGGGCGTCGCCGGCTACGACCTGGTGGGCCTGCTCGTCGGCTCGGAGGGCACCCTCGGCGTCGTCACCGAGGTGACCGTCCGGCTGCGCGGCGCGCGCCCCGCCGAGCAGACCGTCGCCGGCTACTTCGACTCGGTGGTCGACGCCGGTCGCGCCGTCGCCGCGCTGGGGGCCACCGGGGTCACCCCGTCCGCGCTCGAGCTCGTCGACGAGGTGTGCCTGCGGGCCGTGGACGACTGGAAGAACATGGGCCTGTCCGGCGAGGCGGCGGTGGTGCTGCTCGGCCGCACCGACTCCCCCGGCGAGGCGGGTGAGCACGAGGCCGCGACCATGCTGCGCTGCTTCGAGGAGGCCGGCGCGAGCTGGGCGGTGCGCTCCACCGACCAGGCCGAGGCCGACGCGCTGTTCGCCGCCCGCCGGCTGGCCTACCCGGCGGTGGAGCGGCTCGGCCCCGTGCTCACCGAGGACGTGTGCGTGCCCAAGGCGGCCGTGCCGGAGATGCTGGCCCGGGTGCAGGCGGCGGCTGCCCGGCACGACACGGTCATCGCCAACATCGCCCACGCCGGCGACGGCAACCTGCACCCGCTGATCATCACCCCGCCCGACGACGCGGCGGCGCGGGTGCGGGCGCAGGCCGCGTTCGACGACATCATCGCCGACGCCCTCGACCTCGGCGGCACCGTCACCGGCGAGCACGGCATCGGCCTGCTCAAGCGCGACGGCCTCGTCGCCGAGCTCGACCCGGCGGTGCTGGCGATGCACCGCGCGGTGAAGGCGGCGCTCGACCCGGCGGGGATCCTCAACCCCGGCAAGGTCGTCGCCCGCTGACCGAGCGCCCGCTGACCGAGCGGCTCAGGCGCCGCGGCCGGCGGCGGGCAGCCCGTCCTGGCCGTCCTCCAGCGGCGTCCCGAGCAGCTGCAGGCCGTTGTCGCTGCTGGGCGTGGGGTCGAACTTGGCCGGCGAGCCCTCGGCGGCGACGATCCCCGACAACCCGCCCCAGGCCAGCATCGTCAGGTAGTCGATGAGCGCCTCGGCCGACATGGTGCGGTTGTCCACCCACCAGTGGGTGGCCAGCTGCACCATGCCCACCACGCCGTAGGCCCACGGCAGGGCGCCGCCGGAGTCCATGCCCTCCGAGCGCAGCCGGTCCCCGACCAGCGAGGCGAGCGCCTCCGCGACGACCCGCTCGGTGGTGGCGACGACCTGCTGCCCGCCGGACGCACCGTTGGCGAACACGAACCCGTACAGCGCGGGCTCCTCGGCGATGGAGTGCACGTAGGCACCGAGCAGGGCGCGGGCCTGGGCGTAGTCGTCGCGCTGCGCGGCCAGCTCGGTGAGCAGCGGTGGCAGCAGGACCGTCTCCGCGATCTTGGTCAGGATCGCCTCGACGAGGTCGTTCTTGTCCGCGAAGTGCCGGTAGAGCACCGTCTTGGAGACCTTGAGCTCCCCGGCGAAGGCCTCCAGGCCGATGCCCGGGCCCTCGCGCCGGATGGCGGTGATGGCGCCGTCGACGAACTCCTCGCGACGGGCGCGCTTGTGCTCGTCCCAGCGGCGCTTGCGGCCGTCGATCTGGTTGCGCGCGGCCCGGGTCTCGTTGACCACGGCGCTGGCCGCGGTGGCGGCGCTGGCCGCGGCCGAGGTGACCGCGCTGACCCACGGCGGCGTCACCGCACCGGGGTCGTCGCGACGGGCGGGGGGCTCCGGCGTGCTGCTCACCGCCCCAGGGTAGGTCCGTGCGTGATTGCTGCAGCCAGGGCGCGAGGTCCCGTTCAGCCCCGGCGCAGCCGTCGCAGCCGGGCCACCCCCTCGGCCAGCACGTCGGGCCGCTTGCAGAACGCGAACCGCACCTCGCGCGCCCACGGGCCGGGGTCGGCCGCGAACACCGCCACCGGCACCGCGGCCACACCGATCTCCGCGGGCATCCGCCGGCACAGCGCGGTCGCGTCGGTGACCCCGAGCGGGCGGGCGTCGGCGGTGACGAAGTAGGTGCCCTCGCTCGGGTGCACCGCGAACCCGACGTCGGCCAGCGCGGCCGACAGCGCGTCGCGGCCCGCCTGCAGCGACTCCCGCAGCCCCGCCACCCACGCCTGCTCGGTGCCCAGCGCGAGCGCCACCGCGGGCTGGAACGGTGCCGCCCCCACGAAGCTCATCCACTGCTTGGCCGCCCGCACCGCCGCCACCAGGTCGGCGGGCCCGCACACCCAGCCCGTCTTCCACCCGGTGGCGTTGAACGTCTTCGCCGCGCTGGACACGCTCAGCGTGCGGTCGGCCATGCCCGGCAGCGTGGCGACGGGGGTGTGGGTGCGGCCGTCGAAGACCAGGTGCTCGTACACCTCGTCGGTCACGACCACGAGGTCCGCCTCCTGCGCCAGACCGGCCAGCGCGGTCAGCTCGGCATCGGTGAGCACCGTGCCCGTCGGGTTGTGCGGGGAGTTCAGCAGCAGCACCCGGGTCCGGGGCGTCACCGCGGCCCGCACGGCGTCGAGGTCCACCACCAGCCGCGCCCCGTCACGGCTCGTGCTGTCCCGGACGAGCGGCACCCGCACCGCGGTGGCCCCGGCCAGGGCGACCGCGGCGGGGTAGGCGTCGTAGCTGGGGTCGAGCAGCAGCACCTCGTCACCGGGCCCGACCAAGGCCAGCAGCGCCGCCGCCACGGCCTCGGTGGCACCGACGGTGACGAGGACCTGCGTGTCCGGGTCGAGCTCCTGGCCGTACCGGGCGGCGCGGTCGGCGGCCACCGCCCGGCGCAGCACCGGCATCCCCGGCCCGGGCGGGTACTGGTTCAGCCCGCCGGCGACGGCGTCGCGCGCGGCCTCGAGCATGGCGGCCGGGCCGTCGATGTCCGGGAAGCCCTGCCCCAGGTTCACCGCGTCGTGCTCCACCGCCAGCGCCGTCATCTCCGCGAACACGGTGGTGGCGAACGGCCGCAGCCGCGGGGTCAGGCCGAGGGTGCGGGTGGGGCTCGCGGACGCGGGGGTCATGCCCCGGATCGTGCCGCACCGGCGGCCAGGGTGTTGAGCAGCGCCGCGGGCGTCGCCGCGTCGTCGAGGGTGACGGCGAAGCGGGTGCCGTCGGTCAGCTCGACCACGAGCCCCGGGCCGGAGCGCAGCACCAGCGCCGCCCGCCCCGGCCCGACCCGGTACCCCCAACCGCCCCACTCGACAGCGCGGACCTCGGCGGCGTCGGCCCGGGCGACCCGCGCCGGCGGCACCGTCCGCAGCGGCACCCCGAGCCCGCCGCGGACCCGCAGCCCGCGCCGGTCCACGCTGACCCGGACCCGCCCCAGCACCACCAGCACGGCCAGCGGCACGACGACGAGCACCCCGGCGACCGGCGCGGCCACGACCGCGACGACCACCAGCAGCACGAGCGCCGCGCCCAGCGCCCCCAGCAGCGGGGCGGAGTGCACGCTGGTGTGCCAGGCGGCCCGCTCGCCGTCCCCGAGGTCCATCGTCGACGGGGGGTCGTCGTGGTGGGCCCGCCCGTCCCCGCGGGGCAGCAGCAGCAGGGGCAGCAGCCCCCAGGCGAGGCCGAGGAGCACCAGCAGGACGCGCGCACCGAGGGTGGCGTCCTGGTTGCCGCCCGCGGCGAGCGTCGCCCACACGACGGTCACCGCGGTGGTGGCGCCGACGCCGCCGACGACGCAGGCCAGGACGGCCGTGGCCCGCACCCGGGAGCGGGCGGCCCGCGTCGTCGTCGCGAGCAGCGCGAGCACGGCCCCGGCCGCCACGACCGCCGCCCCCGCGGTGACGGCCTGCGCCACGGTGAGCACCGTGCCCCGTGCGGTGTAGCCGTCCGGCCGGCCCAGGCCCGACCAGTGCGTGGGCAGCAGCGCGGGCAGCTCGGCGGACCACACCAGCCGGGTCACGAGGACGACGAGCGCGGGCACCGCGGCCAGCACGACGACCAGCGCGGGCCGGGCGGCCCCGCGCCACCGGCGCGGGGAGGCGGACGGGGTCACGGCTGTGCTCACGGGCGTACCTCCTCGACCAGGGCGGTCATCTCGGTCAGGTCGAGGCCCTGGCGGCGGGCCTCGACGACGAACTGCCGGGCCAGGCCGCGCAGCCGGGTCCGCTCCGCGTCCACGCCGCGGCGCACCACCGCACCCCGGCCGCGGCGCAGGTCGAGCAGGCCCTCGTCGCGGAGCTCGGCGTAGGCCCGGAGCACGGTGTGCAGGTTGACCTCCAGGGAGGCGCCCAGCTCGCGGGCCGACGGGAGCCGCTCGCCCGCGACCACCTCGCCGCGGGCCACCGCCCCCCGCACCTGGGCCGCGATCTGCGCGGCCAGCGGCGTGGGGGACCCCGCGTCCACCCGGAGCAACATGTTTGCATCGTAGGCAAACAACTGCGCGGCTGTCGACACCGCGGCCGGGCCCGTCGGGTGGACCCGGCACGGCCGCGGTGGGGCGGCGCGGGGCCCGTCCCGGGCAGGATGGGCCCGTGGACCTGCGCACCGACGAGGCGACCAAGCGTCGCGACCTGCGGACGATGAAGACCGTCGCGACGGGGTTCCTGGTCCTCGCCGCCGTGGTCTACGTCGTGGCCCGCGTCGCCGAGGCGCGCGGCGCCGGGGGCTGGAGCGGCTACGTCCGGGCCACCGCCGAGGCCGGCATGGTCGGCGCCCTCGCGGACTGGTTCGCGGTCACCGCGCTGTTCCGCCGCCCGCTGCGGCTCCCGATCCCGCACACCGCGATCATCCCGCGCAAGAAGGACCAGCTCGCCGCCAGCCTGGGCGAGTTCGTGGGGACGAACTTCCTCGCCCCGGCCGTGGTGCTGGACAAGCTGGCCGCGGCGCGGGTGCCGCAGCGCCTGGGCACCTGGGCGGCGGAGCCCGCCAACGCCGAGCGGGTCACCGCCGAGCTCGCGGTGCTCGTCCGGGGTGCGGTGACGGTGATGCGCGACGAGGACGTGCGGGAGTTCCTCGACGAGACCCTGGTGCGCCGCCTCGTCGCGCAGCCGTGGGGGCCGCCGCTGGGGGCGCTGCTGGCCGAGGTCCTCGCCGACGGCAAGCACCGCAAGCTGGTCGACCTCGTCTGCGACCGCGCCTACGACTGGGCGCTGGCCAACCACGACACCGTGCTGCGGGTGGTCAGCCAGCAGGCCCCGACGTGGTCGCCCCGCTTCCTCGACGACATGCTCGCCGACCGGGTGCACCGGGAGGTCCTCGACTTCGCCCGCGCCGTCCGCGACGACCAGGGCCACCCGATGCGCAAGGCCGTGGACACGTTCCTGGCCGAGTTCGCCGACGACCTGCAGCACGACCCGGACACCATCGCGCGCGCGGAGGCCGTCAAGGCGCAGGTGCTCGAGCACCCCGACGTGCAGAACCTGGTCGGCTCGGCGTGGACCACCGCCCGCCGCATGATCCTGGAGGCCGTCGAGGACCCGACGAGCCCGCTGCGGCTCCGCGTCCGCGACGCCATCGTCGACTGGGGCGGCCGGCTGGCCCACGACGACTCCGTCCGGGGCAAGGTCGACCGCTGGATGCAGGACGCGCTGCGCTACGTGGTGACCCACTACGACGACGAGATCCTGTCGGTCATCACCGACACCGTGGCCCGGTGGGACGCCGAGGAGACCAGCCGCAAGATCGAGCTGCAGGTCGGCCGGGACCTGCAGTTCATCCGCATCAACGGCACCGTGGTCGGCTCGCTCGCCGGCCTGCTCATCTACTCCGTCGGCGAGCTCCTGGTCTGACGCGGCGCCGGCGGGGCCGCCACCACGCCGTGACCCTGCGTGGCACACGTCACCCCACCAGCGCAAGCAGACCGCTTGCTGCTGCTAGCACCCCTTGTTACGGTTGATCCACACCAAGGAGGTGAGGACCGGATGACCGCAACGGAGCACAGCAGCAGCCGGGACGAGCCGACCGTCGACCCGGTCAGCACCGCCGGCGCAGCCGGCCCGCTCGACCACGACGAGTCACCCGTGGAGGAGGCCGTCGTCGCCGCAGGCGCCGTCGTCACCACCGCCGTGCACGACATCGGGGGGTTCATCCGCACCCAGCGGGAGTCCGCCGAGGTCTCGCTGCGCCAGCTGGCGAAGCGGACCGGGGTCTCGAACCCCTACCTCAGCCAGATCGAGCGCGGGCTGCGCAAGCCGTCCGCGGACGTGCTCGCCCAGATCGCCAAGGGGCTGCGCGTCTCGGCCGAGGTGCTCTACGAGCAGGCGGGCATCGTCGAGCGCAGGCCGGCCACCCCCGTGGTCGACGCGCTGCTCCACGACCCGTCGATCTCGGAGCGGCAGAAGCAGGTCCTCGTCGAGATCTACGAGACCTTCCGCCGCGAGAACGCGCCGACGACGACCGGCGCGGCCGACACCACCGAGACGGCGGTCGCGCCCGTCCCGGGCGCCACCAGCACCACCCCAGCTTCCACACCCTGACGGGGGGGCCCGGCCCACCGGGCGCCCCGCACGCACCAGACCACCACCACAGTCCGAGGAGGACACATCATGTCGAACCCCATCGACCAGGCCAAGACCCCGGTCCTGGCCGCCATCGGCGCGGGCGACTACGCGCTGCAGACCATCGCCGACCTCGTCTCCGGGGCCCGCGCACGGGCCGAGGAGCGCGTCGGGGAGACCCGCAACCGCGTCGAGGAGACCCGCGAGCGGATCACCGACCTGCCGAACGAGATCGACGAGCTGCGCACCAAGCTCGAGCCCGAGGAGCTGCGCAAGGTCGCCGAGGCCTACGTCCAGGCCGCCGCCAGCATCTACGTCTCCCTGGCCGAGCGCGGCGAGGTCGCCGTCGAGCGGCTGCGCAAGCAGCCCGGCGTCGAGCAGGCCATCGACCGCGCCGAGGCCACCCGCTCCCGCGTCGACGCGACCCGCGAGGACGCCAAGGAGATCACCGACGACGTGCTCGGCACGATCGCCCGCCAGACCCGCTCCATCGGCGAGCGCGCGGCCCGCGCCACCGAGCGCGTGACCGGCCGGGCCAACGAGGCCGTGTCCGAGGCCGGCGAGGACGCCGCCCACGAGATCCGCTCGGTCAGCCGCAAGGCCGCCAACCGCACCTCGCCGCCGAAGGGCTCGACCCGCGACAACCCCCGCAAGGCGGCCACGAAGAAGGCCAGCGCGGCCAAGGCGACGGCCAAGGCCGACGTGAAGGAGGCGGCCGACACGACCGCCAAGAAGGCCTCCTCGGCGCGCAAGACCACCGCCAAGAAGACCTCCTCGGCCCGCAAGTCCGCGGCCTCCACCGCCAAGGACAACGCCCCCACGGCCTCCAAGACCGCGGCGGACGTCAAGGACATCGCCAAGGACGCCCAGGACGAGGCGACCGCGAAGACCAGCTGACCCGCACCGCACGCCCGGCCCCCGACCCCACCCGGTCGGGGGCCGGCGTGCGTCCGGGGCAGGCGGGTCGGGCACCGCTGCGGGTACCCTCGGGCCCATGTTGCTGCCGGGTGCCGTGCTGGTCCTCGACGTGCTGCAGTGGGTGTTCGTCGCGGTCGGGCTGTTCGCCTTCGTCCACGCGATCCGGCAGCGCGGCGAGGCGTTCACCGTCGCGGACAAGCTGACCAAGGGGAAGTGGGCCGCCATCACCGGTGGCGCCACCGCGGTCATCGCCCTGCTGGGCGCCGTCGACTTCATCGGCATCATCGCGGTGGTCGCCGTGCTGGTCTACCTGGCCGACGTCCGGCCCAAGGTCGAGGAGATCCAGCGCGGGGGCAACCGCTGGTGACCCACCGGGGGTGACCCGGCCCGCTCCGTGCTGCGCGCCCCCGCCCGGGGCTGCTAGACCGGAGCCATGACCAAGACAATCGCGTTCCTGGTGGCCCACGAGGGCATCGAGCAGGTCGAGCTGACGAAGCCGTGGCAGGCCGTCCTCGACGCCGGTGGCACCCCGAAGCTGCTCTCCACCGTCGACGCCGGCGAGACCGTGCAGGCGTTCGACCACCTCACCGCCGCGGACACCTTCACCGTGGACACCACCGTCAGCCAGGCCGACGTCGCCGACTACGACGGCCTCGTCCTGCCGGGCGGCGTCGCCAACCCCGACGCGCTGCGCCTCGACGGCGCGGCCGTCGAGTTCGTCAAGGAGTTCACCGAGGCCGGCAAGCCGGTCGCCGCCGTGTGCCACGCCTCCTGGACCCTCATCGAGGCCGGCGTCGTCGGCGGCAAGACGCTCACCTCCTGGCCCAGCCTGGCCACCGACCTGAAGAACGCCGGCGCGGCGGACTGGGTCGACGAGGAGGTCTTCGTGTGCCCGGCCAACGGCTGGACCCTGGTGAGCAGCCGCAACCCCGACGACCTGCCCGCCTTCAACCGGACGCTGGTGCAGGAGTTCGGCCTGGGATGATCCCCGGATGAGCGAGCAGAGCTGGCGTGACGCGGCGGGCACCCTGGACGTGGTGCCCGCCGCGTCGCGTCCCGACCTCCTGGCCGCACCCGTCCGCGACAGCGGGGTCGACCTGGGCACCCTCGGCGTGGCCCCCATCGACCCCGACCTGGCCGACACGGCCGCGTTCTGCGCCGCCTACTCCGTCGACCTCGCCGCCAGCGCGAACTGCGTCGTGGTCGGCGGGAAGCGGGCGGGGGAGCAGCGGGTGGCCGCGTGCGTCGTCCTCGCCACGACCCGGGCGGACGTGAACGGGCTGGTCAAGCGGACCCTGGACGTGCGGTCCGCCTCGTTCCTGCCGATGGCCGAGGCGGTCGAGCGGACGGGCATGGAGCACGGCGGCATCACCCCGGTCGGCCTGCCCGCGGGGTGGCGGCTGCTGCTCGACGCCGCGGTCGCGGCCGCCCCGGCGGTCGTCGTCGGCTCGGGGCTGCGGCGCAGCAAGGTCGTGGTGGCCGGGTCGGTACTGGCCGCGCTGCCCGGCGCCGAGGTCGTCGAGGGCCTCGGCCGCTAGGCCGGGTCGACACGGCCGGTAGGCCCGGTCGGCACAGCCGGTGGGCCCGATCGGCACAGCCGGGTCAGGCGGACGCCTCGCGCTGCGCCGTCACCGGGCCCTCGGCCACGTCCAGCAGGTCCAGCAGGGCGCGGTCGAGGCGGGCCAGCGCGTAGACCGCGGAGCGCAGCGGCCGCGCCTCCGGGTCACCCACCCCGCGGCCGTCGAGCTCGAGCACCGCGACCAGGGCGGCCTCCGCCGGGCGCACCGGGGCGGGCCGGTCGCCCTCGAGCCGGGTGCGCAGCGCGGCCAGGTGCTCCTGCCCGCCCGCCGCGGCCGTGACCAGTGCCGCC
>NZ_BAAGQZ010000015.1:0-21893 GCF_054783215.1 Rhodococcus aerolatus
TCGCCCGAAGCCTGCTCGAGACCGGCGGCTTCAGACCCCAACTCCTACACCCCCGATTGGGATGAGCCACGTTGTCGGTGCTGCGGGTATGACATTGGACGATTTGCTAGCAGCCTGAATGAACGTAGATATTGCCGATATTTAAAGTGGGTAGGGATACCCAAGGGTTGGTAGCCACCTGGCGCGAGTGTCCATTCAAGCCAGGTGGCTACTTTTATGCCCAAATGCCGATTCAGTTGTGAACGTGCAATCTCAATAGATTGCAGTGGGCCAGGTGCCTACTAGTTTGCCGTTGCAGGTCGGGTACCTCACGGGATTAAATCTAATCTTTTGAGGTACAGACAATGACCGTAACAACAAACGTTGCAAATGAACTAATCCAGACCACAGTTGCAAAGATTCTTGTGCAGCCACTAGAGCAGGCAAGCACTTTCTTGCAGCAGGGTCCGACTATCTTTAATACCTCGGGACCGTTAAAGGTTCCCAGCCTGACTCAGACTGCGCAGCCGGTGGGGTTCGTGGGCGAGTCGGCAAGCATTCCATTTTCAGATGTTGATTTCGGTGAGGTAAGCCTTATGCCGTCGTCAATGCAGTCGATCAAGACAATTCTTAAATTTTCGAATGAAATGGCCCGTCAGTCAGTCGTGGCTTTGGACCAGGTGCTGAAGCAGCGTCTTGTTTCTGACGTTGCTACGAAGTTGGATCAGCAGTTGTGGTCTGATTCGACTACAGCCACGCAGCCGCTCGGAATCGGTGGCTACTCAGGCGTTCAGACAATCGTTAAGTCAAACGCGACCGTGACGCTCGAATGGCTGCTGGATATGTGGGGCCTTGCACTATCTGCAAATGTCAACACTGCCGCGTTGAAATTCGTGATGACGCCGAACCAGTGGCTGAAATTGCGGAAGTTGGTTGACGGCCAGGCTCGCTTTCAGTTGGAGCCAAACCCAAGCGCGCCGGGTAGTTTTACACTCTTTGGCATTCCGGTTGTGGTTACCAACTTCCTGCCTCAGCAGGGAACTACGACTAAGACAGAGACAATTTACTTGGTCGATTTCTCGCAGATTGCCGTTGCCCGTGACTTGGCACCGTCCGTCACAGTGCTAAAGGAAACATTTGCCCAGACTGACGAGGTTGGGCTACGTGTTGTGACTCGTTACGACGCAAAGCCCTTGAACCCGAAGGCCGTTGTAAAGATGAGCGGGCTTACCGCATGAGTCAGATTCCGACTGGCGCGGACGTGCTTGCCTACCTTGGCTGGCCGTCCGCGCCGGAACTCATTGCCCAGGCCGACCAGCACGTTGAGACGGTCAAGATGCTGGCATTGGCCCACACGCGCGGTCGGGGCCTGGTGGACGTGTTCGGTGCGTGCGATGACGCCTTTGGTGCCGTCATCCTGTCCGCCGCCGCCCGCAGCCTGAGCAACCCGAGCCACGCGCGGCGCATTGAGGCGGGCAGTTACAACGAGGTCGGCGGCGTGTTCAGCGGGTGGACGCTGGTCGAGAGAGTCGTGCTCGACGGTCTGCGCCGGACCGCAGGCTGACGCTCTGTAGGTTGTTTGACCGACAGCCCGGGTCTCTAGATATTTCCCCCGTAGAGACCCGGGCTGTCGTGTGCCGTCAGGTGTCGCGCACTTAGTCGGTGCTCCGTGGGACTGTCGAAACGCGCAAGTTGCGCAGCCGGTCTCTTCGCGGGGATCGGTGAGGTTTGGAAGGGCCACGATGTCTGCAATGACGCCCGAGCAGGGCTTGCTGTTCGAGACAGTGCTGTCTGCCGCTGAGGCCGTGACGCATGGGGACCTAGACGAAATGAACCGAGTGATCGAGGAATGCGCAAACACGCAGGAACTAACCGCGCTCACCTACGGCATGGTGGGCTTGCTAGTCATCGGGCTGGCCGAAGCCTCAGGCGTTCCCCCGGAGAACGCGTTCGCAGAGTTCCGCAGCCGAGGGCTGGCTCTCTTCGATGACTGACTACCAGCCGCGCTGACGCCACTCGCCCAGACTGGGACGCTCGACGCCAAGATTCGTGTCACGCCCGTGGCCGGGGTAGACGACCGTGCTGTCCGGCAGCACGCCGAAGACGCGGCTCTCCAAGTCGTCCATCAGGCTCGTGAAGTCCTCAGGGCTTGTTGTCCTTCCAGGACCCCCAGGGAACAGCGAGTCCCCGGTGAACAGGTGCAGGTCGTCGCCCGCGCGCAGCAGCAGCGCGACCGAGCCCGGGGTGTGCCCCCGCAGGTGGATGACCTCGAGGGTGAGCCCGCCCACCTCGACGGTGTCGCCGTGGGCGAGCTCGCGGTCGGGGGTGACGGGCAGCGCCGCGGCGTCGGCGGCGTGCGCGGCGGTGGGGGAGCCGTGGCCCCCGACGACGTCGGCGAGGGCCTGCCAGTGGTCGCCGTGCTGGTGGGTCGTGACCACCAGGGCCAGCTCGGGGGCGTGCTCGTCGAGCAGCTCGGTGAGCCGGTCCGCGTCGTTCGCGGCGTCGATGAGCAGGGACTTGCCGCTGGCGTCGTCCACCACGAGGTAGGCGTTGTTGTCCATCGGTCCCACCGACATCTTGGTGATGGAGCCGCCGGGGACCTGCTTGCGCTGCGGGGCGCCGCCGGGGGTGACCGTGCCGGTGTAGTCGTCGAGCTGCATTCCGGGCACGCTACCGCCGGACCCGCCCGGTGGCGCACAGCACCGCTGCGGCTCGGCGGGTTCGTGTCGGTGCCCGCCCCTACGATGGGACGGCCCCCGCCGGGTCCCGCGAGCAGTGCCGCGAGCGAGCCGGCCGACGGCGGTGGGCGTGCGGCGTGGACCCGCCGACCTGCACCACCCCTGACCGAGAGGAACCCTGTGGCCGACCGCCTGGTGATCCGCGGAGCCCGTGAGCACAACCTGCGCGGCGTGGACCTCGACCTGCCCCGCGACGCCATGATCGTGTTCACCGGCCTGTCGGGCTCCGGCAAGTCCAGCCTGGCGTTCGACACCATCTTCGCCGAGGGCCAGCGCCGCTACGTCGAGTCGCTCTCGGCGTACGCGCGGCAGTTCCTGGGCCAGATGGACAAGCCCGACGTCGACTTCATCGAGGGCCTCTCGCCGGCGGTGTCGATCGACCAGAAGTCGACCAACCGCAACCCCCGCTCCACCGTGGGCACGATCACCGAGGTCTACGACTACCTCCGGCTGCTCTACGCCCGCGCCGGCACCCCGCACTGCCCCGTCTGCGGCGAGCACATCTCGCGGCAGACCCCGCAGCAGATCGTCGACCAGGTCCTCGAGATGGAGGAGGGCGCGCGCTTCCAGGTGCTGGCCCCCGTGGTCCGCACCCGCAAGGGCGAGTTCGTCGACCTGTTCGAGTCGCTGCAGCAGCAGGGCTACGCCCGGGTCCGCGTCGACGGCACGGTCCACCCGCTGACCGACCCCCCCAAGCTGAAGAAGCAGGAGAAGCACGACATCGAGGTGGTCGTCGACCGCCTCAGCGTCAAGCCGACCTCGAAGCAGCGGCTCACCGACTCGGTGGAGACCGCGCTGCGCCTGGCCGAGGGCGTCATCGTCCTCGACTTCGTCGACCTCGAGGAGGACGACCCGGCCCGCGAGCGGCGCTTCTCCGAGAAGATGGCCTGCCCCAACGGGCACGCCCTGGCGGTGGACGACCTGGAGCCGCGCTCGTTCTCGTTCAACTCCCCGTACGGCGCGTGCCCGGAGTGCGTCGGGCTGGGCGTGCGCAAGGAGGTCGACCCCGAGCTGGTCGTCCCGGACGACGAGCTGAGCCTGGCCGACGGCGCCATCGCCCCGTGGGCCGGCGGGCAGAACGCGGAGTACTTCGGCCGCCTGCTCACCGGCCTGGCCGACGCCATGGCCTTCGACGTGCGCACCCCGTGGAAGAAGCTGCCGGCGAAGGCGCGTCGCGCGGTGCTGGAGGGCAGCAGCGAGCAGGTGCACGTCAAGTACCGCAACCGCTACGGCCGCACCCGGTCCTACTACGCCGCGTTCGAGGGCGTCATGCCCTTCCTGCACCGCCGCATGGACCAGACCGAGTCGGAGTACATGAAGGAGAAGTACGACGGCTACATGCGGGAGGTGCCCTGCCCCGCCTGCCAGGGCACCCGGCTCAAGCCGGAGATCCTGGCCGTCACCATGGCCAGCGACGAGTTCGGGCCCAAGTCCATCGCCGAGGTGTGCGCCCTGTCGGTCTCCGACTGCGCCGAGTTCCTCAACGGGATGACCCTCGGCGGCCGCGAGGCCGTCATCGCCGGGTCGGTGCTCAAGGAGGTGCAGGCGCGGCTGGGCTTCCTGCTCGACGTCGGCCTGGAGTACCTCTCCCTCGACCGCGCCGCCGGCACGCTCTCCGGCGGCGAGGCCCAGCGCATCCGGCTGGCCACCCAGATCGGGTCCGGCCTGGTCGGGGTGCTCTACGTGCTCGACGAGCCGTCCATCGGGTTGCACCAGCGCGACAACCGACGCCTGATCGACACGCTCACCCGGCTGCGCGACCTCGGCAACACCCTCATCGTCGTCGAGCACGACGAGGACACCATCCGCACCTCGGACTGGGTCGTCGACATCGGCCCCCGCGCCGGCGAGCACGGCGGCAAGGTCGTCCACAGCGGGTCCTACGCGGACCTGCTCACCAACACCGAGTCCATCACCGGGGCCTACCTGTCGGGTCGCGAGACCATCCCGGTGCCCGCCCGGCGTCGCAAGGTCGACCGCAAGCGCCAGCTGACCGTCGTCGGCGCGCGCGAGCACAACCTGCACGGCATCGACGTCAGCTTCCCGCTCGGCGTGCTGTGCACGGTCACCGGCGTGTCCGGCTCGGGGAAGTCCACCCTGGTCAACGACATCCTCGCCACGGTGATGGCGAACAAGCTCAACGGTGCCCGCCAGGTGCCGGGCCGCCACACCCGCGTCAACGGCCTCGACCAACTCGACAAGCTGGTGCAGGTCGACCAGTCGCCCATCGGCCGCACCCCGCGGTCCAACGCGGCCACCTACACCGGGGTGTTCGACAAGATCCGCACCCTGTTCGCCGGCACCACCGAGGCCAAGGTCCGCGGCTACCAGCCGGGCCGGTTCTCCTTCAACGTCAAGGGCGGCCGCTGCGAGGCGTGCTCGGGCGACGGCACGCTCAAGATCGAGATGAACTTCCTGCCCGACGTCTACGTGCCGTGCGAGGTCTGCCACGGGGCGCGCTACAACCGCGAGACCCTCGAGGTGCACTACAAGGGCAAGACGATCGCCGAGGTGCTCGACCTGCCCATCGAGCAGGCGGCGGAGTTCTTCGAGCCCATCAGCTCCATCCACCGCTACCTCAAGACCCTCGTGGACGTCGGTCTCGGCTACGTCCGGCTGGGCCAGCCCGCGCCGACGCTCTCCGGTGGCGAGGCGCAGCGCGTCAAGCTGGCCGCCGAGCTGCAGAAGCGCTCCACCGGGCGCACCGTCTACGTGCTCGACGAGCCGACGACGGGCCTGCACTTCGAGGACGTCCGCAAGCTGCTCGGGGTCGTCGACGGGCTCGTCGAGAAGGGCAACTCGGTGTTCGTCATCGAGCACAACCTCGACGTCATCAAGACCTCGGACTGGGTCATCGACATGGGCCCCGAGGGCGGCTCGGGCGGCGGCACCCTGGTCGCGGAGGGCACGCCGGAGCACGTCGCCACCGTCGAGGCCAGCTACACGGGCAGGTTCTTGCGCGACGTGCTGCCCGCGGTGGAGCAGGCCCCGGCCCGGCGCCGCAGCGGGTCGGGCGGCAGCACCCGCCGCCAGGCCGCGGTCGCGCGGTAGCGCGGCGGGTCAGACCGGGCCGGTCAGCTTCTCGCCGGGGGCCTGGCCGGGCTCGTCGGGGTGCACCGACGACTCCCGGAACGCGCGCTGCAGCGCCTGCAGGCCGTCGCGCAGCGGGGCGGCGTGGAAGCCGAGGTCGGCGCGCGACGCGGTGACCAGCCCGGCGAGCGCATCGATGAGCCGGCGGGCCTCGTCGAGGTCGCGGTGCGGGCTGCGGTCGGGGTCGGCGTCACCGAGGCCCAGCTTCTCGGCCGCAGCGGACATGAGCATCACGGCCGCCCGGGTGATGACCTCGACGGCGGGCACCTCGGCCAGCTCCCGCGTGGTCGGCTCGCCGGCGGCCGAGGTGGGACCGGGTGCGGTGGGTTCGGCGTCGCTGGACATGCGCACCAGCGTGGCACCCGGTCCGGCCGCACGTGCACGGGGGTGATCGCGGCACCTCGCACCTGGTAGCCTGGGGACACGACCGCCCGGGATCCGTCCCGGGCAGCAAGTGGAGCCCCGCTCCCACCCCTGGACGACGTGACCGGCGCGAGCCGGCCCAGCAGTGCAGAGGTCCGGTCACCACCTCGCGGTGGAGCGTCCCCGACGGGGACCGACCGGTCGACACGGGCCCCGCACGCCACCGGCGTCGGGGCCTCGTTCGTGGGCAGGACGACGCTCGGTCGTGACAGCACGTCAGTGAACCGAGGAGGCCCCATCAGCGCTGAGACCCGCATCAACGACCGCATCCGCGTCCCGGAGGTCCGACTCGTCGGACCCAACGGTGAGCAGGTGGGGATCGTCCGCGTGGAAGACGCACTCCGCCTGGCCGTGGAGGCCGATCTCGACCTGGTCGAGGTCGCCCCCGAGGCCAGGCCGCCGGTGTGCAAGCTCATGGACTACGGCAAGTTCAAGTACGAGACCGCGCAGAAGGCGCGCGAGTCCCGGAAGAACCAGCAGATGACCGTGGTCAAGGAGCAGAAGCTCCGGCCCAAGATCGACTCGCACGACTACGAGACCAAGAAGCGCAACGTGGTCCGGTTCCTCGAGGCCGGCCACAAGGTCAAGGTCACGATCATGTTCCGCGGACGCGAGCAGTCCCGCCCCGAGCTGGGGTTCCGGCTGCTGCAGCGCCTCGGCGCGGACGTCGTCGACCTCGGCTACGTGGAGACCTCGGCCAAGCAGGACGGCCGCAACATGACCATGGTCCTCGCCCCGCACAAGGGCGCGAAGACCCGGGTCAAGGCGCAGCAGGGCGTGGACTCCGCGTCCGGCTCCGGCTCGACCACCCCGGTCTCGCCCGCGGACGCACCGCCGCCCACGGCCGCCACCGAGGCCGTGTCCGGGGCCACCACCCAGGCGCCAGCACCAGCCCAGGGCTGAGCGCGCCGCCCGTCCGCCCCCCACCGGGGCGGGCGGCGGCGCCTGCCCACCGACGCACCACCGACGACAGGGACGAACCATGCCCAAGATGAAGACGCACAGCGGCACCTCCAAGCGCGTGAAGGTGACCGGCAGCGGCAAGCTGCGTCGCGAGAAGGCCAACAAGCGCCACCTGCTCGAGCACAAGTCGAGCAAGCGCACCCGCCGCCTCGCCGGCACCACGGACATCGCCCCGAACGACGTCAGCCGCGTCAAGCGCCTCCTCGGCCGCTGACCGGTCCCCCCGCACGACCCACCCGGGCGGCTGAGCCCAGCCCGCCGCCCCTGACGACAAGGATCTACCTGTGGCACGCGTGAAGAGGGCCGTCAACGCCCAGAAGAAGCGTCGCACCGTCCTCGAGTCGGCCAGCGGCTACCGCGGGCAGCGCTCGCGGCTGTACCGCAAGGCCAAGGAGCAGATGCTCCACTCGATGACCTACGCCTACCGGGACCGCCGGGCGCGCAAGGGCGAGTTCCGCAAGCTGTGGATCCAGCGCATCAACGCTGCGGCCCGCGCGAACGACATGACCTACAACCGCTTCATGCAGGGCATCAAGGCCTCCGGCCTCGAGGTCGACCGCAAGGTGCTGGCCGACCTGGCCGTGCACGACCCGGCCGTCTTCGCCACCCTGGTCGAGCTGGCCAAGGCCAGCCTGCCCGGCGACGTCAACGCGCCCGCCGTGGACGCCGCCTGAGCACCGAGCGCCCAGCGCACGACCGACGACCCGCGGACCCGTTCACCGAACGGACCCCGCGGGTCGTCGCCGCTGTGAAGCTCCACCGCAGCGCCGCGCGCCGCGAGCGGGGCCAGTTCCTCTGCGAGGGCGCCCACGCGGTCGGCGAGGCGCTGGCCGCCGGCGCGGTCCGGGAGCTGTTCGTCACCGCCTCCGCCGCCGCCCGGGAGGCCGACCTGCTCGCGGCGGCCACGGCCGCGGGTGCGCTCGTCAGCCCGGTCACCGAGCGGGCGGCCGCCGCGCTGTCCGACACCGTCACCCCGCAGGGCCTCGTCGCCGTGTGCGCCACCGTCGACGCCGCCCTCGACGCCGTGCTCGACGCCCGACCGCGGCTGCTCGCCGTGCCCGTCGACGTCGGCGAGCCCGGCAACGTCGGCACCGTGGTGCGCGTGGCCGACGCCGCCGGGGCCGACGCGGTGGTGCTGGCCGGAGACTGCGTCGACCCGCACAACGGCAAGGCCGTGCGGGCCAGCACCGGCAGCCTGTTCCACCTGCCCGTGGTCCGCGAGCGCGCCACCGCGACCGTGCTGGCCGGGCTGCGCCGGGCCGGGGTGCAGGTGCTGGCCACCGCCGCCGACGGCGAGGCCGAGCTGTGGTCCGCCGCGCTCGACCTGCGCCGGCCCACGGCGTGGCTGCTCGGCAGCGAGGCCCACGGCCTGCCCGCCGACGTGGCCGCGGCCGCCGACGCCCGGGTGCGCATCCCCGTGCACGGCCGCGCCGAGAGCCTGAACCTGGCCGTCGCAGCCGGGCTCTGCCTCTACGCGAGCGCGCAGGCGCAGCGCACCTGAGCGCCGGGGCGCGGCGCAGCTGAGCGCCCGCCCGGCCGGGGGGTGGCCGGACCCGGCCGGGCCACCCGCGATACTGGTGCCCGTGTCCGGAACCAACGACCCCTACGACCCCAAGCAGGTCGCCACGCTGCAGCCCGCCGCGCTCGAGCAGGCCCGCGCCGACGCCGAGCAGGCGTTCGCCGCCGCCGGCACCCTCGACGAGCTCGCCGCGGCCCGCACGGCGCACCTGGGGGACCGCTCGCCGGTGCTGCTGGCCCGCCGCGAGCTCGGTGCGCTGCCGCCCGCCGCCCGGTCCGACGCGGGCAAGCGGGTCAACGAGGTCCGCCAGGCCGTGCAGGCCGCGCACGACGCCCGCCGCGAGACCCTCGCCGCGGAGCGCGACGCCGCTGTCCTCGTCGCCGAGTCGGTCGACGTCACCCTGCCCGCCTCGCGCCGCCCGGCCGGGGCACGTCACCCCATCACGGCGCTGCAGGAGCAGGTGGCCGACGTCTTCGTCGCCATGGGCTGGGAGGTCGCCGAGGGCCCCGAGCTCGAGACCGAGCACTTCAACTTCGACGCGCTGAACTTCCTGCCCGACCACCCCGCGCGCACGATGCAGGACACCTTCCACGTCGCCCCCGAGGGCTCCCGGCAGGTGCTGCGCACCCACACCAGCCCGGTGCAGGTCCGCTCGCTGCTGACCCGCGACCTGCCGCTGTTCGTGGTGTGCCCGGGCCGGACGTTCCGCACCGACGAGCTCGACGCCACCCACACCCCGGTGTTCCACCAGATCGAGGGCCTGGCCGTCGCCGAGGGGCTGACCATGGCCCACCTCAAGGGCACGCTCGACGCGTTCGCCCGCGCCATGTTCGGCCCGGAGTCGCGCATCCGCATGCGGCCCTCCTACTTCCCGTTCACCGAGCCGTCCGCGGAGCCCGACGTGTGGTTCCCGCAGAAGAAGGGCGGTGCCGGCTGGGTGGAGTGGGGTGGCTGCGGCATGGTCAACCCCAACGTGCTGCGCGCCTGCGGCGTCGACCCGGAGCGGTACTCGGGCTTCGCGTTCGGGATGGGCATCGAGCGGACGCTGATGTTCCGCAACGGCATCTCCGACATGCGCGACATGGTCGAGGGTGACGTGCGGTTCACCCAGCCCTTCGGCGTCCAGTACTAGCCGCCTGCGGCCCCCGCCCCCGCACCCCCGACCGAGAGAGCGTGACCTGACGTGCGAGTTCCCCTGTCCTGGCTGGCCGACGAGCTGGCGCTGCCCACGCAGCAGCCCGACGAGGTCGCGGACGCCTTCGTGCGGGTCGGCCTCGAGGTCGAGGAGGTCGCCGGCCTCGGCCCCGTGACCGGTCCGCTGGTCGTCGGCCGTGTCGCCGAGGTCACCGAGCTCACGCAGTTCAAGAAGCCGATCCGGTTCTGCCGGGTGGAGGTGGGGGAGGACGAGCCCCGCGGCATCGTCTGCGGCGCCCGCAACTTCGCCGTGGGCGACCTCGTCGTCGTCGCCCTGCCCGGCGCGGTGCTGCCCGGGGACTTCCGCATCGCCGCCCGGACCACCTACGACCACGTGTCCGACGGGATGATCTGCTCGGCCCGCGAGCTGGGCCTCGGCACGGACCACGCCGGGATCATGGTGCTGCCCCCCGCCACGGCCGAGCCGGGCGCGGACGCCCACGCGGTGCTGGGCCTCGACGACACCGTCATCGACCTCGCCATCACCCCCGACCGCGGCTACTGCTTCTCGGTGCGCGGGCTGACCCGCGAGCTCGCCAGCGCGTTCGGCGTCCCCCACACCGACCGCGGCGCCGGCCCCGCCCCGGACGCCGACGGCCCGTCCTGGGACGTCACCGTCGACGACGACGCCCGCTGCACCCGCTTCACCGCGCGCCGCGTCACCGGCCTCGACCCCGCCGCCCGCACCCCGTGGTGGCTGGCCCGGCGGCTGCTGCTGGCCGGGGTCCGCCCCATCTCGCCCGCGGTCGACGTGACCAACTACGTCATGCTCGAGCTCGGCCACCCCCTGCACGCCTTCGACGCCGACCGGGTCACCGGGGGCCTGCACGTGCGCGTCGCCGCCGCGGGGGAGCGCCTGACCACCCTCGACGGCGCGGTGCGCACCCTGGTCGACGGCGACGTCGTCATCAGCGACGACACCGGGCCGGTGTCGCTGGCCGGGGTCATGGGCGGGGCGAGCACCGAGGTCCACGACGGCACCACCACCGTGCTGCTCGAGGCCGCGGTGTGGGACACCGTGCTCATCGCCCGCACCGCGCGGCACCACAAGCTGCCCAGCGAGGCCAGCCGCCGCTACGAGCGCGCCGTCGACCCGGCGCTGTCCGCCGTGGCGCTCGACCGGGCCGCGCACCTGCTCGCCGACATCGCCGGCGGCACCGTCGAGCCCGGCCGCACCGACGTCGGCGGCGTGCCCGTACCCGCTGACGTCGTCGTGCCCGTGGACCTGCCCGACCGCGTCGCGGGGACGACCTACCCCGTCGGGGCGGCCGCCGCGCGGCTGGCCGAGATCGGGGCCACCGTCGTCCCCGAGCAGGCGCCGGACGGCACCGCGCTGCTGCGGGTCACCCCGCCCACGTGGCGGCCCGACCTCACCCAGCCCGCCGACCTCGTCGAGGAGGTGCTCCGCCTCGAGGGCTACGACGCGATCCCCTCGGTGCTGCCCGCGGCGCCCCCGGGCCGCGGGCTCACCCCGGTGCAGCGCCGGCGCCGGGCCGTCTCCCGGGCCCTGGCCGCGGCCGGCTGCACCGAGGTGCTGCCGTCGGTCTTCCTGCCCGCCGGGGTGTTCGACGCGTGGGGCCTGGCCGACGACGACCCGCTGCGGCGGACCGCGGCCGTGCTGAACCCGCTGGAGGCCGACCGGGGCCGGCTCGCCACCACGCTGCTGCCCTCGCTGCTCGAGGCGCTGACCCGCAACGTCTCCCGCGGGCAACGCGACGTCGCCCTGTTCTCGGTGGCCCAGGTGGTGCTGCCCGACGGCGAGCCCGAGCCGGTGGACCGCCTCGCCGTCGACCGCCGCCCCAGCGAGGACGAGCTGGCCGCGCTGGCCGCCTCGCTGCCCGCGCAGCCGGTGCACGTCGCCGCCGTGCTCGCCGGCCGCTGGGAGCCGGCCGGCTGGTGGGGCCCGGGCCGGGCCGCCGAGGTGCACGACGCGATCGCGCTGGCGCAGGTCGTCGCCTCGGCCGCCGGCGTCACCCTGGTCGCCGAGGCGGGGGAGCGCGCCCCCTTCCACCCCGGCCGCTGCGCCCGGCTGCGGGTCGGGGAGCAGGCCGTCGGCTGGGCCGGTGAGCTGCATCCGGCCGTCGTCGAGCGCTCGGGGCTGCCCGCCCGCACCGTGGCCGTCGAGCTGGACCTCGACGCGCTGCCGCTGGCGCCGGTGCTCCCTGCTCCGGCCGTCTCACCGTTCCCGCCGCTGCTGCAGGACGTCGCCGTGGTGGTCGACGACGCGGTCCCCGCCGAGTCCGTGGCCGACGCGCTGCGCGTCGGCGGGGGTGCGCTGCTGGAGGACCTGCGGCTGTTCGACGTCTACCGCGGCGCGCAGGTCGGCGAGGGTCGTGCGTCGCTGGCGTTCGCGCTCCGCTTCCGCGCCCCCGACCGCACGCTGACCGAGGACGAGGCCAGCGCGGCCCGCGACGCGGCCGTGGCCGAGGCCCACCGGGTGACAGGGGCGACGCTCCGCGGCTGAGCCCCCGGTGTGGATGCGCTTGCATGATCGTGCATAATTGTTCGCATGACGACACGGGTCGCGGTGGCCGGCGCGAGTGGCTACGCCGGGGGTGAGCTGCTCCGCCTCCTGCTGGGGCACCCCGAGGTGGAGATCGGGGCGCTGACCGCGGGGGGCAGCACCGGCAGCCGGCTCGGCGAGCACCAGCCGCACCTCGTGCCGCTCGCGGACCGCGTCATCGAGGACACCAGCGTCGCCACGCTCGAGCAGCACGACGTGGTGTTCCTCGCCCTGCCCCACGGCTACAGCGCCGCCCTCGCGGGCAAGCTGCCCGCCTCCTGCGTCGTCATCGACTGCGGCGCCGACTACCGGCTCACCGACCCCGAGGCCTGGGTGCGGTTCTACGGCGGGGTGCACGCGGGCAGCTGGCCGTACGGCATGCCCGAGCTGCCCGGTGCGCGCGAGCAGCTGCGCGGCGCCACCCGGGTCGCCGTCCCCGGCTGCTACCCGACGGCGGCGAGCCTCGCGCTCGCCCCGGCGCTGGCGGCCGGGCTCTGCGAGCCCGACGTCAGCGTGGTCGCGGTGAGCGGCACCTCCGGGGCGGGCCGGGCGGCGAAGACCTCGCTGCTGGGCTCCGAGGTGATGGGCTCGGTCAGCGCCTACGGCGTCGGTGGGGTGCACCGCCACACCCCCGAGATGGTGCAGAACCTCTCCGCCGTCGCGGGCGGCCCGGTCCGGGTGTCGTTCACCCCCGTCCTGGCCCCCATGCCGCGCGGCATCCTCGCGACCTGCTCCGCGGCCACCACGGCGGACGAGGAGACGGTGCGCGCGGCGTACGCGGCCGCGTTCGCCGACGAGCCGTTCTGCCACCTCCTGCCCGCCGGCACGTTCCCCACCACGGGCTCCGTGCTCGGGTCGAACACGGTGTCGGTCGGGGTGGCGGTGGACGCCGACGCCGGCCGGCTCGTGGTCGTGGCCGCGATCGACAACCTGACCAAGGGGACCGCGGGCGCGGCCGTGCAGTGCATGAACCTCGCCCGCGGCCTGCCGGAGACCACCGGCCTGAGCACCGTGGGAGTGGCACCGTGACCAGCACCGGCACCGGCACGAGCACCGGCACCGTCGGGCGTGACCGGGGGGTGACCGCCGCGGCGGGGTTCAAGGCGGCGGGCGTCGCCGCCGGGCTCAAGGCCTCCGGCGCGCTCGACGTGGCGCTGGTGCTCAACGAGGGCCCCGACCTCGCCGCGGCCGGGGTGTTCACCCGCAACAAGGTGCAGGCCGCGCCCGTGCTGTGGAGCAGGCAGGTGCTCTCCCACGGCGCCGTGCGCGCCGTCGTCCTGAACTCCGGCGGCGCCAACGCGTGCACGGGCTCGCCCGGGTTCGTCGACACCCACACCACCGCGGAGCGGCTCGCCGCCACGTTGAGCAGCTGGGGCACCGAGACGGGGGCGGCCGAGGTCGCGGTGTGCTCCACCGGGCTCATCGGAGACCGGCTGCCCATGGACCGGCTGCTGCCCGGGGTCGACGAGGTCGTCCACGAGCTCGCCGGCGGCCTCGTCGGGGGCCTCGACGCCGCCCGCGCGATCATGACCACCGACTCCGTGCCGAAGCAGGCCGCGCTGCACGCCGACGGGTTCACCGTGGGCGGCATGGCCAAGGGCGCCGGCATGCTCGCCCCGTCGCTGGCCACCATGCTCTGCGTCGTCACCACCGACGCCGTGGCCACCCCGGCCGACCTCGACGCCGCGCTGCGCGCCGCCACCGCCGCCACCCTCGACCGGCTCGACGTCGACGGCGCCACCTCCACCAACGACACGGTGCTGCTGCTGGCCTCCGGGGCGAGCGAGCACACCCCCGACCCGGCGACGCTCACCGCCGCGGTGACCGCGGTGCTCGACGACCTCGCCGAGCAGCTGATGGCCGACGCGGAGGGCGCCACCAAGCACGTCACCATCACCGTCTCCGGCGCGGCCAGCGAGGACGACGCCCTGGCCACCGCCCGCACGGTGGGCCGGGACAGCCTGGTCAAGACGGCGCTGTTCGGCTCCGACCCGAACTGGGGCCGCGTCGTCGCCGCGGTGGGGATGGCCCCCGCCGTCGTCGACCCCGACCGCATCGCCGTGTCGTTCGACGGGGCGCCGGTGTGCGTCGACGGGGTCGGTGCCCCGGGGGCCCGGGAGGTCGACCTGTCCGGGCAGCGCATCAGCCTGGAGATCGACCTCGGCGTCGGGGAGCACGCGGCGAGCATCCGCACCACGGACCTGAGCCACGGGTACGTCGAGGAGAACTCGGCGTACAGCTCGTGAGCACGCCGGGGGAGAAGGCCGAGGTCCTCGTCGAGGCGCTGCCGTGGCTGCAGCGCTTCCGCGGCAAGGTCGTCGTGGTCAAGTACGGCGGCAACGCCATGGTCGACGACGAGCTCAAGCGCGCCTTCGCGCAGGACGTGGTGTTCCTGCGCACCGCGGGGGTGCACCCCGTCGTGGTCCACGGCGGCGGCCCGCAGATCAGCGCCATGCTCAGCCGGCTCGGCCTGCAGGGCGAGTTCCGCGGCGGCCTGCGGGTGACGACCCCCGAGGTGATGGACGTCGTCCGGATGGTGCTGTTCGGCCAGGTCGGCCGCGAGCTCGTCGGGCTGCTCAACGCCCACGGCCCGCTCGCCGTCGGGCTGTCCGGGGAGGACGCGCACCTGCTCACCGCCGCCCGCCGGGGCGCCACCGTCGACGGCGAGACCGTCGACGTCGGGCTTGTCGGGGACGTCGTCGCCGTCAACCCCGACGCGGTGCTCGACCTCGTCGCCGCCGGACGCATCCCCGTCATCTCCTCGATCGCCCCCGACGTCGACGGCGTGGTGCACAACGTCAACGCCGACACCGCCGCGGGCGCGCTCGCGGCGGCGCTCGGGGCGGAGAAGCTCGTCGTGCTCACCGACGTCGAGGGCCTCTACACCGACTGGCCCGACCGGTCCTCGCTGCGCTCGCAGATCACCGCCGACGAGGTCGAGGCGCTGCTGCCGGGCCTCGACGCCGGGATGGTCCCCAAGATGGAGGCCTGCCTGCGCGCCGTGCGCGGCGGCGTCCCCACCGCCCACGTCATCGACGGCCGCACCCCGCACGCGGTGCTGCTCGAGCTGTTCACGACCGAAGGGATCGGCACCATGGTGACCGAGGACCACACCGGGGCCACCCCGTGACCGGGGCCGGCACCGCCGCGCTGCAGGAACGCTGGCGCGCCAGCCTGATGGACAACTACGGCACCCCGCCGCTGGCCCTGGTCCGCGGGTCGGGGGCGGTGGTGACCGACGCCGACGGCCGCGACTACCTCGACCTGCTCGGTGGCATCGCCGTCAACGCCCTGGGCCACGCCCACCCCGCGGTGGTCGCTGCCGTCACCGAGCAGATCGGCACGCTCGGCCACGTCTCCAACCTGTTCCTCGCCGAGCCGTCAATCCGGCTCGCCGAGGAGCTGCTGGCCCACGTCGGCACCCCCGGTCGGGTGCTGTTCACCAACTCCGGGGCCGAGGCCAACGAGGCGGCGTTCAAGCTCGCCCGGCTCACCGGCCGGCCGCGGATCATCGCCGCGGAGGGCGCCTTCCACGGCCGCACCATGGGCGCGCTCGCGCTGACCGGGCAGCCCGCCAAGCGGGCCCCGTTCGAGCCCATGCCCGCCGGCGTGGAGTTCGTCCCCTACGGCGACGCCGCCGCCCTCGAGGCCGCCGTGGACGGTGACACCGCCGCGGTCTTCCTCGAGCCGGTCCAGGGCGAGGGCGGCGTCGTCGTCCCGCCCGAGGGCTACCTGGCCGCGGCCCGCGAGGTCACCCGCCGCCACGGGGCGCTGCTGGTGCTCGACGAGGTGCAGACCGGGATCGGGCGCACCGGCACCTTCCTCGCCCACCAGGCGGCGGGCATCGTCCCCGACGTCATCACCCTGGCCAAGGGCCTCGGCGGCGGCCTGCCCATCGGCGCCTGCCTGGGCCTCGGGGATGCCGCGGACCTCATGGGCCCCGGCCAGCACGGCACCACCTTCGGCGGCAACCCCGTGTGCTGCGCGGCCGCGCTGGCCGTCCTGGACACGCTGCGCGAGGAGGACCTCGTCGCCCACGCCGCCGCGGTGGGCAAGGAGCTCGCCGGGGGGATCGAGGCCCTGGGGCACCCGCTGGTCGACCACGTGCGCGGTCGTGGGCTGCTGCTCGGCGTGGTGCTCACCGCGCCCGCCGGCCCCGCCGTGGTCACCGCGGCCCGCGACGCCGGGTTCCTGCTCAACGCCACCGGGCCCGACGTGGTGCGCCTCGCCCCGCCGCTGGTCCTGACCCACGAGCAGGTCCGCCACGTCCTCGCCGCCCTGCCCGCCGTGCTCGACACCGCAGCCCAGGAGGCCGGCTCGTGAGAAGGCACTTCCTCCGCGACGACGACCTCACCCCGGCCGAGCAGGCCGAGGTGCTCGACCTCGCCGCCGCCCTCAAGGCTCAGCCGTTCTCCCGGCGCCCCCTCGAGGGCCCGCGCGGCGTGGCCGTCATCTTCGAGAAGAGCTCGACCCGCACCCGGGTGTCCTTCGAGGTCGGGGTGGCCCAGCTCGGCGGGCACGCCGTCGTCGTCGACGGCCGCACCATGCAGCTGGGCCGGGAGGAGACCATCGACGACACCGCGCGGGTGCTCTCCCGCTACGTCGAGGCCGTGGTGTGGCGGACCTTCGCCCAGAAGCGGCTCGAGCTCATGGCCCACGGGGCGAGCGTGCCCGTGGTCAACGCCCTGTCCGACGAGTTCCACCCCTGCCAGGTGCTCGCCGACCTGCAGACCGTGCGCGAGCGCAAGGGCACCACCGCGGGGCTGCGCATGACCTACCTCGGCGACGGTGCCAACAACATGGCGCACTCCCTGCTGCTCGGCGGGGTCACCGCGGGAATGCACGTCACCGTGGCAGCACCGGAGGGCTTCGACCCGGACCCGGCCGTGCTCGACGACGCCCGGCGCCGGGCGGCCGAGACCGGCGGCAGCGTGGCCACCACCACCTCCGCCGAGGCCGGGGCCGACGGGGCGGACGTCCTGGTCACCGACACCTGGACCTCCATGGGCCAGGAGGACGACGGGCTCGACCGGGTGCGGCCCTTCCGGCCGTTCCAGGTCAACCCGGGCCTCGTGGCCCTTGCCGCGGCCGACCCGGTGGTGCTGCACTGCCTGCCCGCGCACCGCGGCGACGAGATCACCGACGAGGTGCTCGACGCCCCCGGCAGCGCGGTGTGGGACGAGGCCGAGAACCGGCTGCACGCGCAGAAGGCCCTGCTCTGCTGGCTGCTGGACCGCGGGTGACCGCGGTGGCACCACCGCTGTCCCGCACCGCGCGCCAGGCGCGGGTGGTCGCGCTGCTCGCCGAGCGCACCGTGCGCAGCCACGCCGAGCTCGCCGCGCTGCTCGCCGCCGAGGGCGTCGAGGTCACCCAGGCGACCCTCTCGCGCGACCTCGACGACCTCGGGGCCGTCAAGCTGCGCGGGGTCGACAGCGGGTCCGGGCGCTACGTGGTGCCCGAGGACGGCAGCTTGGTGCAGCGGGTCGTCAACGGGGCCGTCGAGGGCGGCACCGAGCGGCTGGCGCGGCTGCTCGACGACGTCCTCGTCGCCACCGACCACAGCGGCAACCTGGCCGTGCTGCGCACCGTGCCCGGTGCGGCCCAGTACCTGGCCAGCGCGGTCGACCGGGCGGCACTCGCCGGTGTCGTCGGCACCATCGCCGGCGACGACACCGTCGCCGTCATCGCCCGCGAGCCCCACACCGGCGCCCAGCTCGCCGACACCCTGGCGGGCCTGGCCCGCCGGGTCGGACCCACCCCCCCGCAGCACGAGGAGCACCCCCGCCATGCCTGACGCCGGCCTGCCCACCCACCTCGCCGGGGGACGGTCGTGAGCGCGCTGTGGGGCGGGCGGTTCGCCAGCGGGCCCGCGGAGGCCATGGCGGCGTTGAGCAAGTCGACCCACTTCGACTGGGTGCTCGCCCCGCACGACGTCCGCGCCTCGCAGGCCCACGCCCGGGTGCTGCACGCCGCGGGCCTGCTCACCGACGCCGACCTGGCCACCATGCTCGACGGGCTGGGCCGGCTGGCCGACGACGTCGCCCGGGGCGCGTTCACCCCCGCCCCGGACGACGAGGACGTGCACTCGGCGCTGGAGCGCGGCCTCATCGAGCGGGTCGGGCCGGAGGTCGGCGGCCGGCTCCGGGCGGGTCGTTCCCGCAACGACCAGGTGGCCACCCTGTTCCGGATGTGGCTGCGCGGCGCCGTGCGGGTGGTCGCCGGCGGGGTGCTCGACGTCGTCGACGCACTTCTCGGGCAGGCCGCGGCCCACCCGGACGCGGTGATGCCCGGGCGCACGCACCTGCAGCACGCCCAGCCCGTCCTGCTCGCGCACCACCTGCTCGCCCACACCCACCCGCTGCTGCGCGACGTCGACCGCGTCCGCGACCTCGACGCGCGGTTGGCGGTGTCGCCGTACGGGTCGGGGGCGCTGGCGGGCTCCTCGCTGGGGCTCGACCCGGCCGCGGTCGCCGCCGAGCTCGGGTTCGACCGGGCCGCGGAGAACTCCATCGACGCGACCAGCTCGCGGGACTTCGCCGCCGAGGCCGCCTTCGTGCTCGCCATGGTCGCCGTCGACCTGTCCCGGCTGGCCGAGGAGGTCATCCTCTGGTCGACCGCCGAGTTCGGCTACGTGACGCTGGCCGACGCCTGGTCGACGGGGTCGTCGATCATGCCGCAGAAGAAGAACCCCGACGTGGCCGAGCTGACGCGGGGCAAGTCGGGCCGGCTGATCGGCAACCTGGCCGGGCTGCTGGCCACCCTCAAGGCGCAGCCGCTGGCCTACAACCGGGACCTGCAGGAGGACAAGGAGCCGGTCTTCGACTCCGTCGCCCAGCTCGAGCTGCTGCTGCCCGCCGTCACCGGCCTGGTGGCGACCCTGGACTTCCACACCGACCGCATGGCCGAGCTCGCCCCGGCCGGCTTCACCCTGGCCACCGACGTGGCGGAGTGGCTGGTGCGCCAGGGGGTGCCGTTCCGGGTCGCCCACGAGGCGGCCGGGGGCTGCGTGCGCGCCGCGGAGGGCCGGGGGGTGGGCCTGGCCGAGCTGACCGACGACGAGCTGGCCGCGGTCGACCCGCACCTGACCCCGGCGGTGCGCGACGTGCTCACCGTGGCCGGGTCGGTCGCTTCCCGCGACGCCCTCGGCGGCACCGCGGGGGTGCGGGTGGCCGAGCAGCTGGCCGGGGTGCGCGCCCGCTCCGCCGAGCTGCGGCCGTGGACGAGCGCGACCGCCTAGCCGGAGCGCCGCCGCGCTCGGCCCGTGCGCTGCTGGGCGCGGTGCTGCACGGTCGCGGTGTCAGCGTGCGGCTCGTCGAGGTGGAGGCCTATGGCGGCGCGGACGACCCGGCGTCGCACGCCGTGCGCGGCCCCACGCCCCGCAACGCGGTGATGTTCGGCCCGCCCGGGCACCTCTACGCCTACCTGTCCTACGGGATCCACACCTGCGTGAACGTGAGCACGGGCTTCACGGGCACCGGTTCGGCCGTGCTGCTGCGGGCCGGCGAGGTGGTGGCCGGGTCCGACGTCGCGGGGTCACGACGTCCGGCGGCCCGACGCCCGGCGGACCTGGCGCGCGGGCCGGGCAACCTCGCCGCCGCCCTGGGGCTGACCCTGGCCGACGACGGGACGGACCTGCTCGCCGCCGGCGCCGGGCTGCGCCTCGAGCTGGGTGCCCCCGCCCGGGGCGTCCGCCGCGGCCGGCGGGTGGGGGTGTCGGGGGCGGCCGACGTCGCGTGGCGGTTCTGGGTGCCGTCCCCGGCGGTGTCGGCCTACCGGCGCAGCCCGCGCGCGCCCGGCTGACCCGGGGTGCGGGAGGATCGCGGTCGTGGCCGAACCCCGCGAACACATCCTCGACGAGCTCGCCTGGCGCGGGCTCCTCGCCCAGCACACCGACCTCGACGCCCTGCGCCGTGACCTCGACGCCGGGCCGGTGACCCTCTACGCCGGCTTCGACCCCACCGCGGCGAGCCTGCACGCGGGCCACCTGGTGCAGGTGCTGACCCTGGTGCGGCTGCAGCGGGCGGGGCACCGTCCCGTCGTGCTCGCGGGTGGGGCGACCGGCCAGATCGGGGACCCGCGCGAGGTGGGGGAGCGCGTCATGCAGTCCCGCGAGCAGGTTGCCGAGCAGACCGAGCGCATCGCCGCCCAGCTGGCCCGGTTCCTGGAGTTCGACGACTCCCCGACGGGCGCGGTGGCGGAGAACAACCTCAGCTGGACCGGCTCGCTGTCCACCGTGGACTTCCTCCGCGACGTGGGCAAGCACTTCTCGGTCAACGTCATGCTCGCCCGGGACACGGTCAAGCGGCGCCTCGAGGGTGACGGGATGTCGTTCACGGAGTTCAGCTACGTGCTGCTGCAGGCCCACGACTACCTGCAGCTGCACCGCAGGCTCGGGTGCGCGCTGCAGATCGGCGGGTCCGACCAGTGGGGCAACGTGGTCGCCGGGGTGGACCTGGTGCGCCGCGTGGAGGGCGCCACGGTGCACGCGCTGACCACCCCGCTGGTCACCGCGGCCGACGGCACCAAGCTGGGCAAGTCCACCGGGGGCGGCAGCGTGTGGCTGGACCCGGAGCTGACCAGCCCGTACGCCTGGTACCAGTACTTCGTGAACACCGCCGACGCCGACGTCGAGCGCTACCTGCGGTGGTTCACCTTCCTGGGGGCGGACGAGATCGCCGCGATCGCCGCGGAGACGGCGGAGCGCCCGCAGCTGCGGACGGGGCAGAAGCGGCTCGCCGCCGAGCTGACCACGCTGGTGCACGGCGAGGCGCAGACGCGGGGCGCGGAGCTCGCCAGCCAGGCGCTGTTCGGCCGGGGCGAGCTGCGCGACCTCGACGAGCCGACCCTGGTCGCCGCCCTGGCCGAGGCGGGGACGACGGAGGTGGCCGCCGCGGACCGGCCGACGGTGGTGGAGCTGCTGGTGGCGAGCGGGCTGTGCGCCAGCCGCGGCGCGGCGCGGCGGGCCGTGGGGGAGGGCGGGGTCTCGGTGAACAACGCCAAGGTGGCGCAGGAGAGCTGGTCCCCGGCACCGGAGGACCTGCTGCACGGCGCCTGGCTCGTGCTGCGCCGTGGGCGGCGTCACACGGCCGGCATCCGGGTGCGTCGGGACTGAAAGGGCCCACCGTCGCCGCCGACGGCAGCCTGACCTGCAGGTTTCGTGCGGGTTACGAGCAGGCGACAGCGCTGTGCTGGGCGTTTGACCTCAGCCGCCCGGCTGGGTAACTTTCTCCTTGCACCGCGAACAACGGGTGCGACACCCGGTAGGACGCACCGGACGAGAGTCCGGGGTCGGACGGTGTCGCAGACGAGGTCCGGTCGCCACCCAGGACCGGGGACTTGCTTCCTCGGAACCAGGGTGTGTAGGTTGGAGTGGTTGCCCCGCTTGCGGGATCTGGTTCTTGGGACTGGGTTCTGGCGTGTGGGTGTGTTCTTTGAGAACTCAACAGTGTGTCGATGAATGTCAGTGCCAAATTTATGTTTTGTG
>NZ_BAAGQZ010000016.1:0-49967 GCF_054783215.1 Rhodococcus aerolatus
TCTGCCGGTCCGTCTTCCGCCAGCTCCAAGCCTCCATGCCTTGACGCAAGGCATAGAAGCGTCATTTTGGGAGCGACGCCTGCGCGAAGTAGGCCGCGGCGCGGCGCAGGATCTCGTTCTCCTGCTCGAGGCGGCGGGCCTTGCGGCGAAGCTGGACCAGCTCGTCCTGCTCGCTGCTGGTCTGTCCGTCGACCACGCCGTCATCGACATCGGCCTGACGCATCCAACGGCGCACCGACTCGACACTCACATCGAAGTCCGCGGCCACCTCAGCCAGAGTCAGATCGCCACGTCGGGCCACCCGAACCACGTCACGCTTGAACTCCACGGGGAACTTCTTCGGCACGGAGACATCCTCCCTGCAGGACCACGTCCCACAGATCGAGTGTCAACCGAACCTGCAGCAGACCCTTCCGCGCGGACCCGGGTGGCGACGCGCAGCAGCCGCAGCCCGGCGGTGTGCCCGGCCTCGTAGTCGGGGGGGAACTGGGCGTCGTAGTCGACGTGGGCGTTGAGCTGGCGCAGCGAGATGAAGCGCCACTCCACGGTGTAGTCCCGCTGGGCCTGGACCTTCCGGACCCACTTCGAGGTCATCCACGCGAAGGGGCACACCGGGTCGAAGTAGAAGGTGATGTCAGCCATGACCCCGAGTGTGCCCGCAGGCGGCCCCACCGGGCCCGCCATGCCCCGCAAGGGGGGTCCGTGCTCGGCAACGCTGTCGGCGGCTGCTGAGATGCCGGGATGGGTGACGACGGGTCCGGTACGGGCGCTGGTGGGGTCGGGCCAGGAGGTGCCGGGCCACCGGGGTGGGTCCGGGACTACGGGGCGCCGTCGGTGTTCCTGCCGCAGAACCTGCTCCGGGAGGCCCGCCGGCACCGCGGCCTGGTCGACGTGGCGGTGCCGCGGGTGGTGCTGCTCGACCCGGACGGGGACGTCGTCCGCGCCCTGGCCGGCGGCGGGCGGGGGCACCGGCACGAGGGTTGGGCGTGCTTCCACACCGAGATGTGGGTCAGCACCGTGGACGGCCACGAGGTCGGGGTGGTCGGGATGGCGGTGGGGGCACCGTTCGCGGTGCTGGTCGCCGAGCAGCTCGCCGCCTCGGGTGCTGAGCTGGTCATCAGCATCACCTCGGCCGGGGTCATCACCCCGGTCACCGCCTCACCGTGCTTCGTGCTCATCGACCGCGCTTGGCGCGACGAGGGCACCAGCAGCCACTACCTGCCGCCCGCCGAGTGGAGCGAGCTCGACCCCGACCTGGCACACCGCCTGGCGGGGGCGTTCGACGGGCTGCCGGTGCCGGTGGTGACCGGTTCCGCCTGGACCACCGACGCCCCGTACCGGGAGACCGCCGCGGCAGTACGCGCCGCCGCCGCCGCCGGGATCACGTGCGTGGAGATGGAAGCCGCCGCCCTCTACGCCTACGCACAAGCCCGGGGCCACCGGGTCGTGTGCCTCGCGCACCTCACCAACACCATGGCCGTCGACGGCGGCGACGATGTCGACAAGGGCCCCGACAACGGGGTACGACACACCCTCGCCGTGATGGGTGCGGTCGCGGCCGCCCTGTTGCGCCCCGCGCACCGTGAGGTGTAGTCCCGACAACCGCCCGGGTCGAAAATGGTCACGCCTTGCGGGTGCTCGAAGTGGGTGGCCGGGGAGCCTGTGTCCTTGGCGTTCAAACACCCAACCTTTTGTCCGTCGACGCCTGTATCCCAGGTCCTGCGCGCGACGGGCACGGGTGTGCTCATCCGATGGCGAACAGGGTTGCTGCGACGACGAATACGGTCCCGGCGGTGGCCATCACCAGGGTGCGACCGTGGGGGGTGAGGCGGGACTGGCTGCGCAGCAGGAACAGCCATTGGCGCCCGAAGGTGTAGAGGCTGATCGCGGCCAGGAAGATCAGCCCGCGCAGTGGGCCGCTGACCGTGAGGAGCTCGAGCAGCGAGGCGGCGGCGATGGCCGCGGTGAACGCCGCCTCGAGGAGCTGAACGGGTATCCGTTGTGTCCCTACGGTGCGGTTGGTCGACCACAGTCCCCACCGCGAGGCTGTCGGTCGCCCGGAGCAGCACCCGGCAAAGAAGCAGCCCACCCGGCCCAAGGCCATGGCGGCGAGCAGCCCGGGCGTGGTGACGTCGAGCATGGCCCCGATCGGGACGCCCAGTACCGCGGACCCGAGGATCATGACCGCGATCGCGGTGAGCACAAATCCTTGGATGCACAGCCCCGCGGTGAGCAGGCTCCGGTTGCCTCTGGGCAGGGTGAGGTAGGAGTAGCCCTTCGCGCCGGCCAGCCCCAGCAGGCAGGCCAGCAGGGACAGCACCAGGAGCCGACCCGTGGGGAGCCCACGCTGGGCGGCGAAGACCTGCTGGAGCCCTACCGCGATGACTGCCCCGGTCCCCACGAGCGCGGGCCACACCCCGGCCCGAACCCCGGGGGTCGTTGCCGACAGTGCTGGCAGGTACCCCGTGGGGCCGGTGGCCTTCTCGAACGTCCTTCTCGGAGCAGCGTGAGGTGATGTGCCCTGAGGCGTGTCGACCTGCGCGTGGACCTGCCACGTTCCTGCCTTGATGGCGGAGGTTCGGGTGCTCAGGGCGACCGTTCCGGTATGAGGCAGGAGGCCCGGGAACGTCTGGGTGGTGGTGAAGGTGTCCCCGGTGACGACACCCGCGTCGTCCAACCGGGTCCCGGTGAGGCGCACCCGCACGTCGTAGGGGTCAGCCGACTCCGTCGCCAGGTTGGTGTCCAGCCAGCAGGTCGCGGCGATGCCCTGTGGTGCCAGCTCAACCAGGGGGGCGCAGCTCACGACACCCAGCCGAAGGGGCGGGACCCCGGTGTGCTCGACGTCCTCGCTCGCACCCGCAGAACGGGCGGTGGTGTCGGTGGACCCCGGGGGCGGCTCGGCAGGCGATGGGCGGGTCTGCGGGGTTTGCAGGGTCGGGGACGGGGATGTGCCCGGGACGGGGTGCAGCGGTGGCGTGGTCGCCGCGTGCGGTGGGCGACGAAACGCCACCGGGACGGCCGGCTCGGTGGAGACGACATCCCGCTCTGGAGTCTGTCGCCCGGCGCTCGGTGTGCCCGATTGCGTCGGGGGTGTCCCCACCCGCTGGGGACCCGCGGGCCGCCGCCGCTTCTTCGCCACGCTTCCTCCACCAGCTCGATGCCACTACCAATGATAGTAGTCAGTGCTAGAGGGACCTGGTCAGAGTTGACGACCCGCGCACCGGGTCGTGCGCAGACTTAAGCTGTCGCGGGGGTCTCGACCGCCGACGGCGCATCGCAGCGGCGACGAGGGCAGCGACTGCGGCCGCGAGGCTCAGCGCGAGTTCGGGTGCGGCACCCAGCCGGGTGGCGGGGGTGAGCTCGCGGACCAGGGGAATTCGTGCGGTGAGGGCGGCGGCGGTGAAGATCTGTGTCTGGGCGGTGATGGTGCCGTCGGGGGTGATGACGGCGCTGGCTCCGCTGGTGGCGGCGACGAGGACGGTGCGGCCGTGCTCCACGGCGCGGACCTGGGACATGGCGAGCTGTTGGTAGGTCATGTCGGTGCGTCCGAAGGTGGCGTTGTTGCTGGGGACGGTGATCAGCTGGGCCCCGGCGCGGACGGATTCACCCACGAGCCCGTCGAAGGCCACTTCGTAGCAGGTGGCGACCGCGACTGGTGTGCCGGCGGCGGTGAGGACCCCGTTTCCGTCACCGGCGACGAAGTTCCCGGCCCGGGCGGCGTAGGGGGACAGGGCGGTGACGACGGCCCTGGCGGGCAGGTACTCACCGAAGGGGACCAGGACCCGTTTGTCGTGCTCCTGGCCCGGCCCGGTGACCGGGTCCCACACCAGCACGGTGTTGCGGGTGGTGCCGTCGTCGTTGCGCAGGACCGCCCCGACCAGCACCGGCACCCCGATGGCCTGGGCGGCGCGGGTGATCGCTTGTGCGGCGTCGGGGTTGCGCAGCGGGTCGACGTCGGAGGCGTTCTCCGGCCACACCACCAGCTGGGGTTGGGGTGCCCGTCCGGCGGCGACGTCGTCGGCCAGAGCCAGGGTGCGGTTGACGTGGTTGGTGAGGACGGCGGCGCGTTGGGCGTTGAAGTCGAGCCCGAGGCGGGGGACGTTGCCCTGGATGACGGCGACCGAGAGAGTGTTTTGCGGCTGCGCTCGAGCCGCGACCGCGGGCGCGGCGAGCAGGGCCACGGTGACGGGGAGCAGGACTGTCACCGCCCCGGTGAGGAGCTGACGGCGCCGGGGGCGGGCGGTGATCGCTGCGGCGGTGCCGGCGCCGATGAGGGCGACGGCGAAGCTGAGCAGCGGAGCACCACCCACGCTGGCCACCGGCAGCAGCGGGCCCTGGGACTGGCTGAAGGCGAGCCGCCCCCACGGGAACCCCCCGAACGGGACCCGGGAACGGAGGGCTTCGGTGCCCACCCAGGCACACGCGATCCACCAAGGTGCGCCCGGCACCCGTGCCAGCAGCACCGCGACGGCACCGAACAGTCCCACCGCGAGCGCTTCGGCCGCGGCCAGCGCCAGCCACGGCAGGGAACCCACGTACACACCGACCCAGGGCAGCAGGGGCAGGAACAGCCCCAACCCGGCGAGGTAGCCGTAGCCGAACCCGGCGCGCACCCCCCGGCCGTGCAGCACGAGGACCAGCACCAGGACACCCACGGGGGCGAGGAACCACAGCGATCTCGGGGGGAACGCGGCGAACATCAACGCCCCCGCACCCGCCGCGGCCCCCGCCCGGGCCGCGACCCCCGCCGCGCGGCACCGCGGTGTGGGTGGGCCGGTCCGGGACGGCGGCGCTGTCCTCGTCGGCGCAGTCATCGCGACCTCGGGAGCGGACCGCTGAGCTGATCCCGTGGCGGGGCGCTCCCGCGGCTGTCCGACAGCGGCGTACCGGCCTGGTCGGTGACGAGCTCGGCGGTCAGCTCGGTGAACTCCTCTCCCCACCCGGCCTGGTCGGTGCGGGCGAGCCCCCCGATCTCCACGCGGGTGCCGTCGACGTGGGGAGTGAACCGGACCCAGACGCGGCGGCGCTTGACGAGCAGCGACGCCATGAGTCCTGCGGTCATCGTGAGGGCGAAGACCAGCACCGCACCCTGCGCGGGGTCGTGGGAGGTCTGCAGGGACACCCAGGGGATGACGGTGTCGAACCGGACGGTGGTGCCGTCGGGCAACGTGGTGGCCTGCCCGGGGCGGAGGTTGACCCGGGCCTGCTTGATCAGGCGTCCTTCGTCGACCAACGTGGTGTCGAGGGCGAAGATCGACTGGGAGGCGCCGGAGTCGAGGCCGGTGTCGCCCTGGTAGACGTCGATGGCCACGGCGGGGTCGCGGGCGGCGGGGAACCCCGAGGACAGCAGCGTCCCGGTGAACGCGGCGGTCGGGGCGAGCAGGCCCGACAGGGCGACCTGGTTGCGGCGTCGCTGCTCCGGGTCCGGGTAGAGACCGGCCGGGGGGTCGAACTTCATGGCCCCGTCGCTGAGCAGGGTGGTCAGGTCGACGGGTTTGAACTGCAGGGCCTCGGTGCGGGACTCCCCGTCGGGGAAGGTGACGGTGAACTGGGGTGCGTACCCGTGCCCGAGCAGGTACACCCGGTCCCCGCTCAGGCGCAGCGGGTCGTTGACCCGCAGGTCATACGGGCGCCACGTGTTGGATTGCAGGTCCGGCCCCGCTTGGTACTCGATGTCGGCGAGGAACGCCTCGGCCTGCCCGGTGGGCAGGTAGTCGGCGGTGAACTGGTCGACCTTGACGCAGAACGGCTCGAGGCCCACCCCGTCACCGGTGAGCCCGGCCCGGAACGAGTCGTAGGCGGCGGGGGAGGTGTTGCAGAACCCGGGGCCACCGTCGGCGAGGACGATCAGCTGGCCCTCGTAGCCGACGAGCTTGCCGATGAGCACGGCCGCGAGCAGCCCGACCAGGGAGAAGTGAAAGACCAGGTTGCCGACCTCCCGCAGGTACCCGCGCTCAGCGGACATGGTGACCTCGCCGCGCTGGTCACTAGAACCGGTGTGTCGCGTCGTCCGCCACCGCCGCAGGCGCCGTTCGGCCACCGCCACGGCCTCGGTGGTGTCCGCTGCGGTGGTGGTCACGTGGTGATGGGGCAGGCGGGACAGGTTCCTCGGGACCGCCACCGGGCGGGACCGCAGCGTCCGGGCCTGCTCCCACGTGCGGGGCAGCAGGCAGCCGATGAGGGAGACGAACAGCAGCCCGTAGATCGCGGCGAACGTGGGGGAGGAGAACACGTCGAACAACCCCACCCGGTCCATCACCGGGCCGATGGTCGGTCGGGCGGCGAGGTAGGCGGCCACCTTCGGAGCGTTCAGGGACCGCTGCGGCAGCAGTGCCCCCGGGATCGACGCCAAGGCCAGCAGGAACAGCAGCACCAACGCGGTGCGCATACTCACCAGCTGACGCCACCCGTTGCGCAGCAGGGCCCACAATCGGGACCGCCGACCCATCGGCGGGGTCGTGGTGGTGGTCACCCGGCCGCTCAGATCGGGGTGGTGACGTTGGCGATCGGTCCGGAACGCAGCCAGGACACCAGGTCCCCCCACGCGCCGGTGACCAGCGCGACACCGACACCGACCAGGAGGACACCCCCGACGAGCTGGATCGTCCGGGTGTGGTGCCGTACCCAGCCGACGCTGCGCAGCGCTGACTCCGATCCCAAGGCGAGCAGCACGAAGGGCAGCCCCAGGCCTAGGCAGTAGGCCAGGATCAGGGTGACTCCCCGCCATGCGGTGGTGCCCTCGGTCCCTGCCGCGACCGAGAGGACCCCGGCGAGGGTGGGACCGAGGCACGGTGTCCACCCGAGGCCGAACACAGCACCCAGCAGTGGCGCACCGAGCAGGGTGGGGATTCGTCGTGGGTGTGGTCGGGTGTCGCGCTGCAGCGCGGGGACGACACCGAGGAACGCCAGGCCCATGATGATGGTGACGACCCCCCCGAGGCGCTGCAGGACCTCGGTGTTGAGCCGCAGCACGGCGATGACACCGAACAGCGACACGGTGGCGAGGGTGAAGACCACGGTGAATCCGGCGACGAACAGCCCCGCGGCCCCGGCGATCCGCCACCGCGCCGACCGCCCGGCCGTGGGAGAGGGGGCGGCGACCGCGACGGGTGTCAGGCACTCGGGACCGCTCGCTGTCCCCGCGCCGCGACGCGCCTCGACGGCAGGTGCGTCCGCTCCGACCACCGCCGCCAGGTAGGACAGATACCCCGGCACCAGTGGAACCACGCATGGTGAGGCGAACGAGACGAGACCGGCCGCGACGCAGGCACCCAACGCGAGCACGAGGGGGCCCGTGGCCGCTGTGGCCTGGAACGCCTCACCGATCCCGGCGGCCGCCATGGTCACGGCGAAACCGGGGTCTCGGCGGCGAGGCGCTCGACCGTGGGCTGGAGATCGGAGGCCAGCAGTGGGCGGAGGAACACGGCCGCGACGCGGTGCTGCCGGTCCACGACGATCGTCGAGGGGATGACGCTGGTGGGGTAGCTCTGGCTCAACGCCAGCACGCTGCGCATCGGCGGGTCGTAGACCGACGGGTAGGTCACCCCGCGGTCACGGACGAAGTCCTGTGCCTTGTCGCGCTGCGGGTCGCGCACGTTGACGCCCAGGAAAGCGACACCGGATTCCCTCGTCGCCGTGTAGACCTCTTCGAGGTCCTTCGACTCGGCCCGACACGGACCGCACCACTGTCCCCACAGGTTGATCACCACGACCTGGCCAGGGAAGTCCGCGACCGAGATCGGCTTGTTGGTCAGCAGCTCCGGACCGGACAAGGTCCCCAGCGACCCACGCGACGACGGTGGGTCGTAGGTGATGTCGGTCTGACCTCCGGGGGAGACGAAGCTGAAGGAGCCGCCCGCGGCGACCGCGTCCGCGCCCGTCGCGCAGCCCGTTGCCACCGCGCTCACGACAGCCGCCACCACGGCGAGCCACCGGCGCGCCGACCGAGGCCACGGCAACACCTCACCACCGGTCATCGACTCTCCCAACTGGCCCTCCTCCTATTACCATCGTCAATAGTAGCCGGGGGCGGTGCGTGCCCGCGGGCGGGCCGGAAACAACCAGGCGGGTGAGGGTTTCACGATGTGGGCGAGGACCAGCAGGACCGGGGGACGAGGGCGAGGAAGCCTGTACACCGCGGAGTATCGGCGGGTCAGGCGCCGCCGGGCGGTGGGGTGGGTGCTCGTCGCCGTGGGCCTGGCGGTGGGGGTTCTGCACGTCGTCACGCACCTGGGGGCGTTCTCGGTGTTGTCACCACCCGGTCTGCAGGACCTCGTGATGGGGTACCCCGCCGCCGGCGTCATCGTTGTTGCCGGGGTGCTCCTGCTCACCGCGCGGACACGCCAGCGGCGGTAGTCATCGGCGCGATGACACGGTGAGACTCTGCCCGACCGAGCTCGGCGACGGTTTTCTACCGACCGTGCTCGGCGAGGTCCTGGTCGACCGCGCCCCGCACCTGGTCCGGGTCGGCGAACGTGGGTGGGGCGCTGACCCGGTCGGCGCGCCCGCTGGGGTGGACGACGAAGGTCACCGGCAGGACGGCGGGGGCTCTAAGCGCAGCCTGAACAGCCCCGGAGGTGTCGATCACGGAGGGATACTGCACCCCGAGATCGGCCATCAGCGCCACGGCAGCGGCGGGGTCGTCCTGCACATTAACCCCGAGGACTGTCGCGGCCCCGGGTTGCGCCGCGTAGAGCGCCAGGGCGGGCATCTCTCGTCGGCATGGGCCGCACCACGAGGCCCATAGGTTGAGCACGACGGTGCGTCCGTTCAGCGCTGCTCCGAGATCGACGGCGCCGGGGTGTCCGAGACAGGTGACCAGCACGCCGGCCAGTGGCCCTAGCGGGGTGCCGCCACCCGGTGCCGGGCATTCCTGCAACCGGGCCGCGGCTCGCGCCGCATCGAGCGCGGTGGTCTGCGGCTCACTGTCGCCCGATGGCGGGGTGGAGCCCGCCACCCGCTGCGCTGTCGTCCCCGTGTCCCCCGGCGTGGAAGTACCGGTGGGCCACAACGCGACCATCAGACCGATGACCGCGACCAGGCCGGTGATCGTCCACCGCAGCTGTGTTGTCATGATCTCCTGCTGCTTCTCGGGGCTCGTCCTCGCGACCCCGTCACGAAGGACCAGCTGCCGGTCATCCCCGTCGGCTGTGCGCCGGTCGAGCAAAGCTCGGCCACGCGTTGAGCGGTGCTCAGCGGACACAGAGGACCGTGGAGACCGCGAGCACCGTCGCCGCGGCCAGGACGACCGGCGCCGAGAGCGTCAACGCGGCCGCCCCGGCGCACGCTGCGGCAGAGGTGCGAGGCGGTGCCGCGCGGTCGACGGCGCTGAGCTGGGCCAGCCTTGCTCCCAGCGCGGTGTGGGCCAAACCCAAGGTGCCGGCGGGGGACTGCTGGGGGTGGGCAGCGACTTTGCAGAGGGCAGACCGAACGGTCGCGACGCTGGTAGCGCGGACCGCGACGCGGTCAGCGGCCAGCTCCACCAGGGTCAACGCTGCGACGTGGGCGTGGCGAAACAGCGGCACGAACGGCAGCACCTTTCTCAGAATGCCGCATGCACCGACCACGACGTGGTGACGCTCACGTAGATGAGTTGCCTCGTGCAGCAGTACAGCACGGAGCTCTGCTGGGTCGAGCATGTCCCGCAGCCCGTCGGTGGCGACCACGAACCCAGGGCGACCCGCCACGGCGTAGGCCAGTGGAACGGGGTGGGCGAGCCACATCGTGGGGACGGCGGACTCGTCTCGTCGCGCGATCGGATCCAGCAGGTCGTGGTGCAGCGCGTAGGAGGAGGACTGCGCCACCAAGTGGCGGCGGGTGAGCACGACTGACCGGGCCAGGAAACCGAGCAGAACGAGACCGCCGACCGCGGCCACGGCCCCCTGCATCGGCGCGCCGACCGCATGTTGGAGCCGTGCCAGGCACCTGACTGCCACCTCGGCCATCCCCTCCGCTGGGGCGTGTCCCGGCCAGAGCGCCGTCACCACAGCGGAGGCAGCAAAGATGCAGAACGCGATCATCGCCGCGAGCCACATCGACAAGGCAAGGTGGGGACCGACGCGCGACAGGGGTACCCGCCGAAGGACGGCGGGAACAAGGGTGCCGACCAGTGCGGCGCCGAGCAGCAGCACGACGGCCAGGATCACTTTGACTGCCCGCCCTCGTCGAGGAGCGCGGCGCGCAGCACCGCAGACTCACTCTCCGATGCTGTGCGGGCGAAGTGCAGCAGCACCGCGGCTGGGTTCTGGGTGGACTCCAGCAGCGTGCGCACCGCGTTAGCGGTGGCTTCCTTCTGAGACCGCGCCGGCCAGTAGCGAAACGCCCGACCCGCCATCTCGCGGCGAACCCAGTCCTTGCGGTGCAAGTTGTCCAACACGGTCAACACGGTGGTGTAAGCCAAGGCGCGCTCCTGCTGGAGCGCGAGGGCGGCACGAACCTCCCGCACCGTGACTGCGCTGTCCTGAACCCACAGCACATCCATGACTGCCGCCTCGAGCTCACCCAAGCCCCTCGCCGACACGCTCCACCTCTTTCGCTCCGGCTCGACCCGCCCCGCGTGACGCGCCGGGCCACAAGACCCTGTGACACAGACGTGCGCGGCCTCATCGCGGAGGTGACGCCCACCGCGGGCACCGACGACGTGATCTGCCCCGATGGTAGACCGGGGCGGTCGAGCCACGGCCTCGTCGCCCCTCCCGGCCCGGGGGCTCTCGGCTCTGTGGCGAACAGCTGCGATGCAGGCGGACAAACCGTATGAGGTGAGGACCTTGCCAAGGGCGTCGCGCTCGCTGTCCTCGGCCGCGTTGGTCGGGACAAGGGTTGGCGCGACATCAACTCCCCCGAGTCACGACGAGGGTCCCCAGCAGGAAGGTGGTGGCCCGGCTGCCGCCGTCTCGACACGGCAGCAGCATCGCGTCGCCGTCGCCGTCGCCGCCGCCGCCGACGACGGTGGCGACGGCGGCGGCTTTGACCGGGTGCGCGACACGGTGTGGGGTGGCCGACCTGGGCGCGGCGGCGGAGCGCAGCACGGCCACCAGCTGGTCGGCCGTCGGCAACACCTGTTCTTCTCGTGGGTCACCAGGACCGCGGTGGTGACATCGAGGCGGAGTGCCGCTGTGACGCTGGGTCCCGTGATGTGACCGAGACCGGGCTGTGGCCTCGCTGTAGCCTGGGGTGGTGCTACCGGTCTCCTGCCTGCGCGTGCGGCGACGGGTGGGGTGGCTGTTCTTGGTGCTTGCCGTGGTGCTCGGGGTCGTGCTTGTCCAGCAGGTCGGTCACTACGCGCACGAGGGTGCGGCCGTCGAGCCCGCGGGTGTCGCGGTCGACCACCCTGCGGCCACAGGCGTCGCGATCATCGCGGACGAGGACACGCCCCCTGTCGCCCCGACCGGGTCGGGCGACGACGTCGCGCACTGGCTCGCGGTCGTGGCGGTGGCCCTGGCGGGACTCGCCGTGGCCGCGGCGCTGGCCTGCGGCACCCCGGGGGCACGGCAGCCGGTCGGCGCGGCGTCGGCGGCCTGGTGGTCGACGACCCGAACCCGGTGGGTCGGGTCGGTCGGGATGGACGTCCTGGCCGTCAGCGGGGTGCAGCGGGTCTGACGGGGATAGCTCTGCCCCCGACCCGACCCCCTGCTCGTCTCGTCTGCTGCTCCTGGGGGCAGCAGGCGGAGCGCTGACCTGTGAGGACCCATGCCTGTGACCGTCTGCCCCGCTCGTGCTCCCCGACCGTCTGTCCCTTTCGGCGCCGTCTCCCGGCGCCGTCCCATGTGGGCGGTGTTCACGGCACTGACCGCGGCGCTGGTGGTGGTGTCCTCGCCGGTGGCCGCCGCCCAACCCCCGCCCTGGCCCGGTGACCCGGCCTCGACCCGCCTGGCCGAGCTCGACGCCGAGGCTGTGGCCGTGACGGCCGAGTTAGCGGCGGCTCAGGCCACCCTGGACGCACGCCGCGGGGAGCTGGCTGCCGCCACCGGCGGGGAGTCGGCGGCAGCCGGGTCCGCGACGGTGGCCGCCGCGGGCGCGGAGGCACTGCGGCAGGAGGCCGACAAGTTGGTTGGTGCCGCCTACGCCGGGGCACGGACCTCCCGGGTCTCGGCGGTGCTGGTGAGCACCGGGCCCCAGGACCTGCTCGACCGGATGACCGCCCTGGACCTGCTCGGGGAGGACAGCGCAACCCGGCTCGCCGCGGCGGGGCAGGCCCGCACGGCCGCGGATCGTGCCCTGCTCGCGGCGACCGCCGCGCGGGAACGCGCCGCCGCCGCCGCGCAGGAGGCGTTCGACGCCCAGGAGACGGTCGTGGCCCGCCGGGCGACCCTCGTCGCGCAGAGCGCCGAGGCCCAGGCGCTGCTCGCCACGATTCCCGCGGTGCCCACCCCCGACGCCCAGGAGCAACCGGCGGTCGACCGTGGTGGGGTAGCGGCGCGGGCGAGCCGTGCGGGCGCCGCCCGGGGGGTGCTGGTCGCCCAGCCGACCGTCGGGCAGCTCACCTCGCCCTTCGGGGACCGCGGGGGCACGCTGCACGCAGGCATCGACATCGCGAACAGCATCGGCACCCCGATCGTGGCCGTCGCCGACGGTGTCGTCACCGACGCCGGACCCGCCTCCGGGTTCGGGCTGTGGGTCCGGATCCGCCACGACGACGGCACCATCACCGTCTACGGCCACATCGACAGCTACTCCGTCAGCGCGGGGCAGCGGGTCGTCGCGGGGGAGCAGGTGGCCCGGATGGGCAACCGCGGGCAGTCCACCGGGCCGCACCTGCACCTCGAGGTCATCACCCCGGGCGGGACCAAGGTCGACCCGCAGGCGTGGCTCGCCGAGCGGGGGGTCAGCGTGTGACCCCGGTGCTCGTCGTGGCTGGGCTTGGCCCCCGCATCGGGGGCGGGCCCGGTCAGCGGGCTGCTGTCCCGCACGGTGACCAGGTGGTCCCCACACCGGCACCGACCGCGGCTGCTCCCCCCCGGTACCGGGCTGCTGCTGAGGACCGTGGCGACCTGGGTGGTCCTGCTCCTGGTGGGGTGGACCGTGACCCTGGGCGCCGGGCCGGGTGCGGTGGTGTCCTCGAGCACCGGGGCCCCCGCGGGTGCGGGGAGCCGCTTCTACTACACCGTGCTCACCCTCGGCATCGGGGACTACGTGCCCCGCGGCACGTGGGCGCAGGTGGGCACCGTGGTGGCCGCGTTCAGCGGGTTGTTCGTGGTGACCCTCGCGATCACCTACCTGCTCAACGTCGTCACCGCCGTCGTCGCCCAGCGCACCCTCGCCGCCGAGGTCTGGTTGGTCACCGGCACCAGCCTGGTGACCGACCGCGACGCGGGCCAGGACCTGGACCGCTACCGGGGCTCGCTGGCGCCCCGGGTGATCGAGCTCGCGATGCGCCACCTGGCGTACCCGGTGATGCACCGGTTCACCGACACCACGCCGGACCGCAGCGCCGTCGTCGCGATGGCGCTGCTCACCGACCTCGTCGACGGGGTGCAGCGCCGGACCGCCGCGGCCGGGTCCGGGCGCGAGCTGCTGGCCGCGTCCCTCGACGTCTACCTCGACACAGTGCACGGACCCGACCCCTCCGGGTCGGGCGGGGACTCCCGCCGTGACCGGATGTCTGCCCTCGTGGCGGTGGCGGGAAAACAGTGGCCGACCCTGCCAGGCGACCAGGTGTGATGCACGTACGTCTATGCGGGCGACAGCCGAGCGCCGTAACCGGGACACCCGGGACGGCAGAGGGACGTCCACGTGTGGCCCACACCCTCACCGGCGGGATGCCGGCGCGATCGGACGCGGGCCTCGAGCGGCGGCGGGGGTGAGCCACAAGGCGGTCATGCGAGCTGAGCTGGGTGGGCCCCAAGCGGCCGTGGATTACCACCCGGGCGAGGAACACCGCACCCCGGGGTTGTCGACACCACACGTCACTAGGTGCGGCGCGGTGTCCCATGTGCGGGCGGGATCATCACGGAGGTGCGGTGCGGGTGTCCGTGATCACGCCGGACCTCGGCGACGGCCACTGCGTCTGCCCCGCCACGCCCGCAGCAGTACCGTTGTGTTCGTGACCAAGCGGCGAGCGGCGCCCGCCAGCGGCGGCAACGCCGCCCGGTGGCTCTTGGTGCTCGCGGTGGTCCTGGGGGTGTTCGGGATGCACTCGCTGCTTGTGGACTCGTCTCCGGCTGCTGCGAACGCGGCCATGGTGGGCGTCGTGGGCCACACCAGCATGCCGGGCGCGGTGAGCGACCGGGCTACCCCGCCGGCGGACGCACTACTCGCCCCGGCCGAGGCGCCGCTCGCGTCGGTGAGCGGCGCGGGTGCCCCCATGGTGATGGGGGACATGGCGATGGGGTGCCTGGCTGTCCTCGCCGCGACCGCCCTCGTGCTGCTCGCTCTCACCTCGCGAGGGTCCGCGGCGCCACCCCGCCCGGCTTCCAAGTTGTGCGCGTCCGGCGGGGCGCGCTCGTCCCCGCCCGGATCTTCTTCCTTGCTGCGGCTGTCCGTCCTGCGGGTGTGACAGGACCACCTCGACCCGGTCCGGGGTCGAGGTCCCGTCCCTGACCGGCCCGTCGGTCACGGGGCGCCGTCGTTCTCGGCGTGTGCCTCTGCCACGGGTCAGCGTCCACCCCCCTCGCAGCCCAGTCCAGGAGACACCTGTGTCCGACACCGTCCCCACCCCTGACCGACACGACCCCGCCACCCCCGCACGCCAGCGCCTCAGTGGCTCCGGTCCCACCCTGAGCCGTCGCCGGCTGCTCGGCCTCGGTGCCACCGGACTCGTCGTCGCCGGCGCCGCCGCGACCGGCGTCGAGCTCGTGTCCCGTCGACCGGCCGGCCCCTTCCCGGTCCCGGTCACCCCGAACGCCCCGGTCGTGGCCGTCACCGAGGCGGGCCGGGCCACGACCGGTCGGGTGGTCACCCGCACCCTCACCGCCGCCCCCGCCACGGTCGACCTCGGGGGCCGGACCGTCTCGACGTGGGCCTACGACGGGGCCATCCCCGCCCCGGTGATCCGGGCGAGCGTCGGGGACCGCCTCGACCTGCGACTGGTCAACCGGCTCCCCGACCCGACCACGGTCCACTGGCACGGCCTCGCGCTGCGCAACGACATGGACGGCGTCCCCGGGGTCACGATGGACTCCGTCGCACCCGGCGGGGAGTTCGCCTACTCCTTCCTCGCCCCGCACCCAGGCACCTACTGGTTTCACCCCCACGTCGGGGTGCAGGCGGACCGCGGTCTGCAGGGCGCGCTTGTCATCGACGACCCGGCCGAGCCCGGCGGTTACGACGAAGAGGCCGTCCTCGTCCTCGACGACTGGACCGACGGCTGGTCCGACAGCCCCGACGCCATCCTGGCCGGGCTCGGCCGCAACGGGATGTCCGGCGGAGGTATGGGAATGGGCGGGTCAGGCATGGGTGGGGGCCCCACCGCGGCCCAGCCCCTCGGGCAGGACACCGGGGACGTCGTCTACCCCGCCCACCTGATCAACGGCCGGGCTCCCGGTGACCCGTTCGTCATCAGCTCGGCCCCGGGCCGCCGCATCCGGCTGCGGGTCATCAACGCGGGCAGTGACACCCCGTACCGGTTCGCGGTCGGCGGGCACCGCCTCACCGTGACCCACGCCGACGGGTACCCCGTGGCCCCCGTGGAGGTCGACGCGCTGCTGCTCGGGATGGGGGAGCGCTACGACGTCATCGTCACCGCCGGCGATGGGGCGTTCCCCGTGGTCGCGGCCCCGGAGGGCAAGGACGGCACCGGGGCCATGGCCGTGCTCCGCACCGCATCGGGCCCCACGCCCGCCGCGGGCACCCCGGTCGCCGAGCTCGCCGGGCGCCTGCTCAGCTACACCGACCTGGTCCCCACCGCGGACGCCGCGCTGCCCACCCGGACCCCGGACCGGGAGATCGACCTGAGCCTGGGCATGGTCGACGGCGGCCGGAGGTGGGTGCTCAACGGGGTCCCCTACGAGCAGCACCAGCCGCTGCAGGTCAGCGGCGGGCAGCGGGTGCGGCTGACGATGCGCAACGAGACGATGATGTTCCACCCCATGCACCTGCACGGGCACACCTTCTCGGTGGTGAACGGCACCGGGCCGGGGGTGCGCAAGGACACCGTCAACGTCCTGCCGATGCAGACCCTGTCCATCGACCTCGACACCGACAACCCCGGCCAGTGGCTCGTGCACTGCCACAACACCTACCACGGCGAGCTGGGCATGATGACCGTGCTCTCCTACGTGGTGTGACACCCAAGAGGTGCGGTAGTTACCCTAGGGGGGTAACGTACGCGCTGGACCGTAGGAGGATGTCGTGGCGGGATACGCAGGCACCAAGGACGACCAGCTCAAGCGGTTGCGGCGCATCGAGGGACAGGTGCGCGGGCTGCAGCGGATGGTCGAGTCCGACACGTACTGCATCGACGTCCTGACCCAGGTCTCCGCGGCGACGAAGGCCCTGCAGTCCGTCGCCCTCGGCCTGCTCGAGGAGCACATGGCGCACTGCATGGTCGAGGCCGCCCGCGCCGGGGGTGCCGAGCAGGACCTGAAGGTCCGCGAGGCGTCCGACGCGATCGCCCGCCTCGTCCGTAGCTGACCGCACGACCTAGCTGGAGGAGCACACCCGTGAGCACCACCTACACCGTCACCGGCATGACCTGCGAGCACTGCGTCGCCTCCGTCACCGAGGAGGTCGACGAGCTCGACGGCGCGTCCGTCGTCTCGGTCGACCTCGACTCCGGTGCGCTCGTGGTCGACGGCGACGTCCCCCGTGACCAGATCCAGGCCGCGGTGCAGGAGGCCGGCTACAAGCTCGTCCCGTCCGCCTGATGGTCGCCCCCGCCGCCGCCCCGACCGCGGCCCCGGAGGCGGCGCACCCCGACCAGCAGGTCGAGCTGGCCATCACGGGCATGACGTGCGCGTCCTGCGCGAACCGCATCGAGCGCAAGCTCAACAAGCTCGACGGGGTCACCGCGGACGTCAACTACGCCACCGAGAAGGCCCGCGTCCGCTTCGCCGACTCGGTTAGCACCGACGCGCTGCTCGAGACCGTGGCCAACGCCGGGTACTCCGCGGCGCTGCCGCCGGAGCCCGACCAGCCGGCTGAGCCCAGTGACGCTGCCGCGGGGCAGGACCCGCTGCGTCAGCGCCTCGTGGTCAGCGCGCTGCTCACCGCGCCCGTGGTGCTGCTGGCCATGGTCCCGTCGCTGCAGCTCGACGGCTGGCAGTGGCTCTCGCTGACCCTCGCCGCGCCCGTCGTCGTCTGGGGCGCGCTGCCCTTCCACCGGGCGGCGTGGACCAACCTGCGCCACGGCGCGACCACGATGGACACCCTGGTCTCCGTCGGGGTGCTGGCCGCGTTCGGCTGGTCGCTCTACGCCCTGTTCCTCGGTGACGCCGGGGTGATCGGCATGCGCCACGGCTTCGACCTCACCGTCGGCCGCACCAACGGCGCCGGCTCGATCTACCTCGAGGCCGCTGCCGGGGTCACCACCTTCATCCTCGCCGGCCGCTACCTCGAGGCGAAGGCCAAGCGCAGCTCCGGTGCGGCCCTGCGCGCCCTGCTCGAGCTCGGGGCCAAGGACGTCGCCCTGCTGCGCGACGGCCGGGAGACCCGGGTGCCCGTCGAGCAGCTCAGCGTCGGCGACGTGTTCGTCGTCCGGCCCGGGGAGAGGATCGCCACCGACGGCGTCGTCGTCGACGGCACCGCGGACGTCGACGCCGCCACCGTCACCGGGGAGTCCGTGCCCGCGTCCGTCGGTCCCGGGGATGCCGTGGTCGGGGCGACGACGGACGTGGGCGGGCGGCTCGTGGTGCGCGCCACCCGGGTCGGTGCCGACACCCAGCTCGCCCGCATGGCGCGGATGGTGGAGGAGGCGCAGCACGGCAAGGCCCAGGTGCAGCGCCTGGCCGACCGGGTGGCTGCCGTCTTCGTGCCCGTCGTCATCGCGCTGAGCCTCGGGACCCTCGCGGTGTGGCTGCTCGCCGGCGGGGGCGGGCAGGCCGCGTTCACCGCCGCCGTGGCCGTCCTCATCATCGCCTGCCCCTGCGCGCTCGGGCTGGCCACACCGACCGCGCTCATGGTCGGCACCGGCCGCGGCGCCCAGCTCGGCGTCCTGCTCAAGGGCCCCGAGGTGCTGGAGAGCACGCGGCAGGTCGACACCGTGGTGCTCGACAAGACCGGCACCGTCACCACCGGCCGCATGGCCCTTCTCGACGTGATCCCCGCCGCCGGGGAGGACCGCGACGAGGTGCTGCGCCTGGCCGCGGCCGTCGAGTCCGGCTCCGAGCACCCCGTGGCCCGCGCCATCGCCGACACCGACCACCCGCCGGTCACCGGGTTCACGAACCTGCCCGGGCGCGGCGCCCGCGGCGAGGTCGAGGGCCGCACCGTCACCGTGGGCCGGGCGAACCTGGTCGACGACGTCCCCGCCGACCTGCAGGCCGCGCTCAACGCTTCCCGAGAGCAGGGCCGCACCTCCGTCGTGGTGGCCTGGGACGGCCGGGCCCGCGGCGTGCTCGCCGTGGCCGACACCGTCAAGCCGACCTCGGCGCAGGCGATCTCGGAGCTGCGCGGCCTCGGCCTGCGCCCCGTCCTGCTCACCGGGGACGACGAGACCGTGGCCCGCGCCATCGCCGCCGAGGTGGGCATCGAGGAGGTCCACGCCGACGTGCTGCCCGAGGACAAGGTCGCCGTGATCGCCGCGCTGCAGGCCGAGGGCCGCGTGGTCGCGATGGTCGGTGACGGGGTCAACGACGCCGCCGCCCTGGCCACCGCCGACCTCGGCCTGGCCATGGGCACCGGCACCGACGCGGCCATCGAGGCCAGCGACCTCACCCTCGTCCGCGGGGACCTGCGGGCCGCGGTCGACGCGATCCGCCTCGCGCGGCGCACCCTGGGCACGATCAAGGGGAACCTGTTCTGGGCGTTCGCCTACAACGTCGCCGCGATCCCGCTGGCCGCGCTCGGCCTGCTCAACCCGATGATCGCCGGGGCCGCGATGGCGTTCTCCTCGGTGTTGGTGGTGACGAACAGCCTGCGGCTGCGCAGGTTCCGGTCGGTCACGTGAGCGGCGTGGTCGCCGCCGGCACCTTGGTCGCAGTGGTGCTGGCCGGGCTAGCAGGGCTGTACGGCGCCGGGTGGGCGGTCCGGGTGGCGCGCAGCCCGCTGCGCCGCAACCCGTTCCTGTCCGGTGCGGCACCCGCCGAGCACGCCGTCTCCCGGTTCCACGTGCGCTGGTACACGGTCAGCATGATCTTCCTCGTGTTCGACATGGAGATGGTGTTCATGTACCCGTGGACGCTCGTGGTGACCTCGGTCGGCGCCAAGTCGATCGTCGAGATGTTCGGGTTCCTGCTGCTGCTCCTCGCGGGTGTGCTCTACGCCTGGCGCGAGGGAGCCCTGCGGTGGACCTGAGAGCGTGGACGTGAGCCCGCTCGGTGCGCGGTTGCGCCGGTTCGCCCTCCCCAGCCCGTACATCGTCGCCGCCCCCGGAGCGCAGCCGGTGGGGTGGGCCGCGGCGGCCGCGGCCCGCCGGCGGGGCTGGACCCCCGCGGTGACCCCCGCGGCGGCCGACCTGCTGGTGGTCTGCGGGCACCCGGGCCCCGAGCTGGGCGACGCCCTCGACGCGGTGTGGGACCACCTGCCCAGCCCGCGGGCCCGTGTGCTCCTCGACGACCCGGCCCAGGCCGACGACGCTCTCACCGAGGCCCGGGACCTGCTGGCCGACACCGGTGCGCAACGCGACGACCACACCGGTCGCAGCGCCGGCCCCGAGGACGGCGAGATGCCCGGCGGGCTGATGATGGCCGACCGCGGACCTGATCGCGACGGCCTGATGCTCGACCAGCTGCACCCGACCCTGGGACCGGTGCTGCCCGACTGGCCCACCGGGCTGCAGGTCGAGGCCGTGCTGCAGGGCGACGTGCTGCAGGAGGCCGCCGCCCGGTGGGTCGACGAGCCGGTCACCACCGCGCCGGCGGACGCCCCGGTCCTGGCCCTCGACGCCTTGTCCACCCTGCTCTCGGTGCTCGGCTGGGACACCGCGTCGACCCGGGCCGCCGTGCTGCGCGACGCCCGCCACGCCGGGCGCGACGTCGCCGCGCCGCTCGCCACCCTGACCCGGACCCTGTCCCGCTCCCGGCGGCTGCGGGCAGCCACCCGCGGGCTCGGCGTGCTGAGCGGTCGCGACGTCACCGACCGGTGGCAGGCGTGGCTGGCGCAGGCCGCGGGGCAGCAGGGCACGCCCTGCCCCGGGGACCCCGACCGCCTCGGCGGGTTGCTCACCGGCACCGAGCTGGGCACCGCACGCATCGTGGTGGCCTCGCTGGACTGGGCGCCCGCGGGTGACCGCGCCACCCGGGCAGGGGGCGCGGGCCGTGGCTGACCCGTCACCGGTCGGTGCTGCCCCCCTGTGGACGGTGGTGCTGGTCCCGGTCGTGCTCGGGGTTCTCGCCACCGCGGCCGCCGTGCTCTCCGCTGCGCTGCAGCGCAGCGCCGGGGGCGTGGGGCTGCGCGGGGTCGGCCTCGCCCCGGTGCGCGACGCCACGCGGCTGCTGCTGCAGCAACCCCGCCGCACCCCTGGTGGGGACACCGGGCTCGCCCGCCTCGGCCTTATCGGGCTTCCCGTCGCCGCGGTCCTCGCCGCGGCCGTCGTGCCGATCGGCGACTCGGTGGCCCTGGACTCCTCGATCAGCCTGGTGTTCTTCAACATGGCCGACGTCATCGTGTGGGTGGCGCTGTGGCTGATCGGCTGGGGCTCCAACAGCGTGGTCAGCCTGGTCGGCGGGTACCGCTTCCTGGCCCAGGGCCTGGCCTACGAGCTCCCCCACATGTTCGCGCTGATCGCGGTGGCCACCGGCGCGCAGTCGCTGCGGGTCGGTGACATCGTCGCCGCCCAGCACGGTCTGTGGTTCGGGGTGTGGATGCCGCTGGCGTTCGCGGTCTACCTCCTCTCGGCGGTCGCGCTGAGCGTGTGGGGGCCGTTCGGCGCCGCCCTGGGCCGCGACGTCGCCGGCGGCGCCGGGGCCGAGCTGGCCGGGGTCGACGCGCTGCTCCTGCGCGCCGGCCGGCTGCTGCTGCTCGCGGCGACCGCGGCCATGTCGGTGCCGCTGTTCCTCGGCGGCGGCGCGGGCCCGCTGCTGCCCGGGTGGCTGTGGTCGGTGCTCAAGACGGTGGCGGTGCTCGGCCTGCTGGTGTGGCTCGGCTCGCGGGGGCCCGCAGTCCGGATGGAACGGTTCACCGAGCAGGCGTGGCTGTGGCTGGTGCCGGCCACCCTGGCCCAGGCCGCGGTCGTCGCGGTGGCAGTCCTGTGAGACGGAGGGAGCAGTGGTGACGGGAGCAGCAGGTGCTGTGGTGTTCTGGGTCTGCGCGCTGGGGTCGGTGGCCACCGGGTTCGCGGTGTTCCGGGTGAGCTCGATGGCCCGGGCCACGTTCGCGCTGCTGGCGTCCTTCGTGCTCGCCGCGATCGACATCGCGCTGCTGCAGCTGAGCTACCTGGCGGTGGTGGTCATCCTCATGATGATCATGGAGATGGCTGTGATGGCGGTGTTCATGCTCATGTACATGATGAACCCGGCCGGGCTCATGCCGATGCAGATGTACCACAACAAGGCGGGTTCGATGACCCTCGCCGTCGGCACCTTCGTGGTGCTGGCCGCCGGGATCCTGTTGGTGGACTGGCCCACCCGGGACGGCACGCCGCCACCCGACGTCACCCTCGCCCTGGGCGAGGCGTTGATGGGGTCGAAGATGCTGGTGATGGTCGTGGTCGGGCTGGTCCTGCTGACCACCATCGTGGCGTCGGTGGTGCTGGCCACCGACCGCGGCCGCTACGACCGGTTCGGCGACGACCTGGACGCGGCGCGGGCCGACGACCCCATCCCTGGGGGGGTCGGACGGTGAGCCCGGAGAGCCAGACGAGCCGGCGCCCCGACGTGGGGGTGGGGGGATGACCCTGCAGCTGTTCTTGCTGCTCGCCGCCGCGCTGCTCGCCATCGGCATCTACGGCGCCCTGTCCCAGCAGTCCGTCGTGATGATCATGATGGGCATCGAGCTGATGATCAACGCTGTGGTCGTGGCCGCGTCCGCGTTCTGGTTCTACCTCTCACCCGGGCGGGCGGACGGGCAGGTCCTGGTCCTCCTGGCCTTGACCGCGATGGCCGTGGAGATGGCCGTCGGATTCGCTGTGGTCACCGCGATCTTCCGGGCGCGCGACGTGGACATGACCGACATGGCCGCGGACCTGCACGGATGACCCCCGCTGTGACCGGCCTCCTGCTCGGGGGCCTCGTCGGGCTGCCCGCCGCCGTCGGTGTGGGGCTGCTCGCCCTGCCCGCCGTCGCCCCCCGCGTCGGGGAGCGCGCCGCCGCACCGGTCGGGGTCGCGACGGCCGCGGCCGTCACCGTGCTCGCCGCCCTCGCCGCCCTCGCCCGACCCCGCGGGCAGGTGCCGCTGCTGCCCGGGCAACCCCTGCTGCTCACGGTTGACGCCCTGGCCGCGGCCATGGTGCTCACCGTCGCGGTCGCGGCGCTCGCGGTGCTGGTGTTCGTCGCCGGCTCCCCCGAGGAGGGCCGTCGCCGCCTCGTCGGGCTGCTGCTGGTGTTCACCGCGGCGATGCTGCTCACCGTCACCGCCGCCACCCTGCTCACCTTGCTGATGGCGTGGGAGCTGATGGGAGCGGCGTCCTACGCCCTGATCGGGCACCAGTGGCGGGAGCGCCGCCGGGTGGCCGCGGGGGACACCGCGTTCCTGGTCACCCGCACCGCCGACGTCGGGCTCTACGTCGCCGCCGGCGCGGCCCTGGCGGCCGGGGTCGGTGGGCTGTCGCTGGCCCAGCTGAACCAGGCCGGGGGCACCGGGTGGGTGCAGGTCGTGGCCGGGGGGGTGGTGCTGGCCGCGGTGGGCAAGTCGGCGCAGCTGCCGTTCAGCGGGTGGCTGTCGGGGGCCATGCTCGGGCCGAGCCCGGTCTCGGCGCTGCTGCACTCGGCCACCATGGTCGCCGCCGGGGCGTACCTGCTGCTGCGGATGCACCCGCTGCTCGAGGCGACCGGGTGGGCGTTGCCCGTGGCCTGGGTCGGCGCGGTGACCGGGGTGGTCATGGGCGCGGTGGCGCTGGTGCAGCACGACCTCAAGCAGCTCCTCGCCGCGTCCACCTGCGCGCAGGTCGGTTTCATGGTGCTCGCCGCGGGCACTGGGGCCATCACCGGCGGTGTCGCCGCGCTCGTCGCGCACGCCGCGACCAAGGCGCTGCTGTTCCTGGCCGCGGGGGCGTGGCTCGACGCGCTGGGCACCAAGGACCTCACCGCGTTGCGCGGGGTCGGGCGGCGCTACCCGGGGGTGGGGGCGGCGGCCGTGGTCGGTGCGCTGAGCCTGGCCGGGGTGCCGCCGCTGGCGCTGTGGGTGGGCAAGGACGCCGCCCTGGCCGGGACCGCCGAGGCGCACCCGGTGCTCTACGCGGTGGGTCTGCTCGCCGCCGCGCTGAGCGCCGCCTACGGGGCCCGGGTGCTGGCGGTCGTTCTGGCCCCGACGCCGGACGGTGCCGGTGACACGGGCGCCGGGGACACCGAGCCTGCCGGGTTCGACGCCGAGCGGCAGGGGACCCGCACCGTCAGCGCCCTGGTCGTCGGCTCACTCGTCGGGCTCGCGGTGCTCGCCGCGGGCCTGGGGTTGCTGGAGCTGACCCCCGCCGCGGAGGTCCTCGGCGGACCCCCGGCCACCGTCGTCGAGCTGCTCACCTCCGCGGCGCTGGTCCTGGTCGTCGTCACCGGTGTGGTCGTGGCCGACCGTCGGGGGGTGCGTTTCGGGGCACCGGGGTGGCTGACGGGCTGGGTGGGTGCCACCGCGGTGCTGCGCGGCGTCGGCGTCGGCGTCACGCGCCTGGCCGAGGGGCTGGCCGCTGTCGACGACCGGGGCGTCGCCGGCGTCGTCGACGCGCTCGCGCGGGGGACGCGGCGGCTGGCGACGCTGGCCGATGAGCGGGCCGAGCCCGTCGCCCTCGGTGCGGCCACCGCGACCGCGAGTGGGGCCCGCCGGCTGGGTGCCCTGGCCCGCCGGCCGCAGACCGGCCAGCTCCACACCTACTACGCCCAGGCCGTCGCCGCCCTCGTGGTGCTGGCCGTGCTGATTGTGCTGGTGCCCTGAGATGCTCGTCGCCCTACTCCTGCTGCCGCTGCTCGCCGCGGTGGTGCTGCTCGCGGCCCCCGCCGCCCCCGACGCCGTGGTGCGTGGGGTGTGGATCGGTACCGCCGCCGTGGAGCTTGTCGTCGTTCTCGGGGCGTGGCTGGCCTACCGGAGCACCCCGCCGAGGCCCGGTGGGTACGCCCTGGAGGTGAACGTCCGCTGGATCCCGGCGGTCGACTCCCGGTTCCACCTCGGGGTGGACGGGTTCTCCCTGCCGCTGGTCGCGCTGACCGCGGTGCTGTTCCTGGCCTCCGCGGTCTACGCCGCCGGGCGCCGCGAGCGGATCCGCAGCTACGCCGCGCTCATGCTGTTCCTCGAGGTGGTCAGCATCGGGCTGTTCGTGGCCCTGGACTTGATCGTGTTCTTCGTCTTCTTCGACCTGTCCATCGTCGGGGTGTACTTCGTCATCGCCGGCTGGGGCCACGGGGAACGCGGTCGGGCCGCGCTGATGTTCTTCCTGTACACGTTCCTGGGCTCGCTGGCCCTGCTCCTCGGGTTCATCGGGCTCTACCTGGCGGCGGACCCGCACACCTTCGACATCCCGACCCTGGCGTCGGCGAACCCGCTGGCCGGGCGCGGGGTCCTCGGGGGGCTGGTGCTGGGTGCGATCCTGCTCGGCCTGGCGGTGAAGACCCCCACCTTCCCGTTCCACACGTGGCTGCCCCCCGCCCACACCTCGGCCCCCGCCGAGGGGTCGGCCGTCCTGGCCGGGGTGCTGCTGAAGATGGGCACCTACGGGTTCGTGCGGATCGCGATGCCGCTGCTGCCGCAGGCGTGGCGGGCGTGGGCGTGGGTGGTCGTCGTCGTCGGGGTGGTCTCGGTGCTCTACGGGGCGCTGGTGGCGCTGGCCCAGCGCGACCTGAAACGGATGATCGCCTACACCTCGGTCAACCACATGGGCTACATCGTGCTCGCGGTGGGTGCTGCGGGTCTCGGGGCCGGCGGCGACGCGGCCGCCCGCGGTGTGGCCGTGACCGGTGCGCTCACCCAGATGGTCAGCCACGGGCTCATCACCGGCGCCCTGTTCCTGCTCTGCGGGGTGCTCTACGAGCGGGGCGGTACCTACGAGATGGCCGGTTACGGTGGCCTGGCCGGCACGGCGCCCCGCTTCGCCGCGCTGCTGGCCCTCGGGGCGTTCGCCTCCCTCGGGCTGCCCGGGCTGTCCGGGTTCATCGCCGAGTTCCAGATCTTTACCGGCAGCCTGGCCACCGCCACCGTCCCCACCGGTGTGGCCGTGTTGGGCATCGTCCTCACCGCAGCGCTGTTCCTGCGGGCGCTGCAGCGGGTGCTCACCGGACCCACCGTCCTGCCGGCCGGCACCCGGTTCCCCGACCTCACCCGCACCGAGCTCACCGCCACCGGGGGCCTGCTCGCCGTGGTGGTCGTCCTCGGGGTGTACCCGAGCGTGGTCCTCGACGCCATCTCCCCGGCCGCGACCGCCGTGGTGGGACTGGTGTCGCGGTGAACGAGTCGGTCACCGCGCTGCTGCCCGAGCTGCTGGTGGTGCTCGGCGCGGTGGCGGGACTGCTCGTCGGGGCCTGGCTGCCACGCCGCCGCCAGTACCTGGTCCGGGCCGGTGGGGCGGTGACCTGCGTCATCGCGTTCGTGGTATCCGCCGTCGCGTTTGCCGGCCCGGGGCAGACGGTGTTCAGCCACACCTACGCCGTGGACACCGCGCTGGGGGTCACCCGGCTGGTGGTGCTCGCCGCGACCGCGTTGACCCTGCTGCTCGCCGGGGACGCGATCTCGGGGCTGGCCCGGGAGACGGAGTTCGTGTTCCTGACCCTGATGTCCGCGGTGGGTGTGATGGTGCTGGCGGGCGCCGACGACCTGCTCGTGCTGACCGCCGGGTACCTGCTCGCCAGCATCCCGCTCTACGCCCTCGCCGGGTTCAGCAAGGACTCCGCCGGAACCGAGGCGTCGCTGAAGCAGTACCTGCTGGGCGCGTTGTCCGGGGTGCTGCTGCTGGTGGGGGTGACGCTGCTGCTCGGTGCCGGCGGTGCCACCGAGTACGCCCGCCTCGCCGACACGCTGCCCACCGCCAGCCGGGTCGTCGTCGTGGTCGGGGTCGTCGCCGTCCTCGCCGGGCTCGCGTTCGAGCTGGGGGCGGTGCCGCTGCACTTCTGGGTTCCCGACGTGGTGCAGGGCGCGTCACCGTCGGCGGCCGCGTTCATCTCCACGGTGCCCAAGGTGGGGGCCGCGGTGGCCCTGTTCCGGCTCATCGCCGTCCCCCTGGGCGCCACCACGGCCAGCTGGGCGCTACTGGTCGCGGTCGTCGCCGCCGTCAGCATGACGCTGGGCAACCTCGCCGCCTTCGCGCAGACCGACGTGCGGCGCCTGCTCGGTTACTCCACCGTCAGCCAGGTCGGGTACCTGCTGATGGCGGTCGCCGTCGCCGGGCGCACCGACCTGGCGTTCGGTGCGTTGGCCCTCTACCTGGGTGCCTACGCGGTCACCAACCTCGCTGCCTTCGCCGTGGTGTGCGCGCTGCCCCGCGCCCGGACCCTGGACGACTACCGCGGCCTGCTCCGGGAGCACCGCTGGCTGGGCCTGGCCCTCGTGGTGTCCCTGCTCGGGCTGCTCGGCACCCCACCGACGGCGGTGTTCGTCGGCAAGCTCACCGTGTTCAGCGCCGCCGGTGCCGGCGGGCTGGGGTGGCTGGTGGTGGTGGGCGCGGTCAACACCGTCGCCAGCCTCTTCTACTACCTGCGCTGGATCATCCCGGTGGTCCGCCCCGGGGACTCCGCCGCCGCGGTCGTCGGCACACCACGACCATGGGCCCACGCCGCCGCACTGCTGGCCGCGGTCGCCTCGGTGGTGCTCGGGCTGCTCGCCGGCCCCGCGCTCTCCCTGGTCGCGGGCACCACCCTCGCGGGATGAGCGACACGACGAGGACGTCGCGTGCCGACGCGGTGGTACCGCCGAGATCGAGACGCGGATGCCATCGTGGAGCGAGGCGCCGGCAGCACCCACGACCCGAACGCGACGGAGTCGCTGGAGACCAGTTGTCGACGAACGGCCAAGGCAGCCACGAACAAGCTGACCACCCTGACGTGTGCCTGTACCGGAGGACCCGTTCTCTGGACGTCACCGGAGCCGGGCGTGCGTGATGAACCGCGGGGTGGGAGCCAGCGCTGAACCCGTTCGCGATTCACCGTCGGCGACTGGTTCCCGGCCGTCGAGACTTACCTGTTGACACCGCCAGAAACACGCTAGCGGGACAGTCCCGGTAGACCTTGTCGAGCTCGATGCGACCCTGCGGAGGTGCTTGGTGGGGTCCGTGCTTGAGGCCGTCAGAGAAGCATGGCGTCAATTGCGATGGCGGACCGGGTGCGGTGGTGGGGCCACGTAGCGGGTGGGGTCGCCGGCGGCGCGAGGGTTGCTGTGAAGCCAGCGGGCGAAGCCGGTGGGGTGGCGGTGCTCGAGCTCGTCGAGGATGGCGGCTCGCGTGTCGACTAGTGCCCTCAGTTCCTGGTGTGGTGTGCGCTGGAGGGCGGTGAAGGTGCTCCGCCACGCCCAGCACAGCTCGGGGTCGGTGAGGTCTGCCGCGGCTGTCAGAGGTCGGTGGTGGGGTCGCAGGTCGGGCTCGCGGCCACGATCGGCATGGCCCTGTGTAGGCGTGGGGAGTTGATCGGGATGTGCCGCGCCTCGGTGCAGTCGGCGCACCGTGGGCGGTGAGGTGACCGCGATCAGCGCGACGGTCAGCGTGCCGACCAACGGCCCGAGCGCGATGACCGCCCCCGCGGCGGCCACCGCTGCTGCAGCACCGGTCGCGGCGGGTGGGCCGTATTCCTGGGCCGATCGGGGTATGGACTCGTCGCGGTGGTAGGTGAGGTCGTGCACCAAGCAGCTCAGCGCGGCTATCACGATGGCCCATTCCACGAGGAAGGGCATCGGCTGGGTGAGCAGCGCGATCATCGACCCGACCGTGGCGAGCGGCAGTGCCGCGACCCGCCACACGATGACGTACTTACCCACGGTGCATTCCACGGCTGTTGCGGCGCAGTGTTGGCGTCCGGGGGGCTGCGTCCCGGACTGGCCGACACCACCCACGAGTGAGTTCCATTCCCCAAGTCCATTCCCGAGTGCATTACCTGACCGGGTCCGTCTGCTTACCACCGGTCGGTGTCTGGCCGCCCCGGGCGGGCGCGCTCACCATCAGGTGGGCCATATCAGTTTGCGTCCGCCAGGGTCACCGGGACGGGGGACCCGTGGCAGTGCCCTAGGTCCCGACACCGCGTTGAGGTCGACGACGGGGCGCGGGGGATCGCTTCGGGTCGTTGGTCCCTGTCGCTGTCCGGCGACCGGCGTTCACCCTGGGGGTCAGTCTCCCAGCGGAGGAACCCGCGGCTGCGCATTAAAGATCCCCAGTGGCCGGTCCGCCACCACCGTGCCGGCCCTGTGCGGCCCAGACGGGTGTTGCCGCTGGGCTCGAGGAGCCCGGCTGTGTTACTCGAGCGACCGGCAACAGCCCGACCCGACCACCACCCGGCAAGCCATCAACCCGAGGAAGTGATGTTCATGGCCCCCGGCGACGACGCCACCATCTACACGTTGGGGGACCGTGGTCTGACGGTCGACGGGTCCGCGAACGATGTCCGCGGCCGCACCGTGAGGGACAAGGACGGCCACGGCATCGGCCGGGTGTCGGAGCTCCTCGTCGATGACCAGACCTCCAAGGTCCGGTTCCTGCTCGTCGAGCACGGTGGCTTCCTCGGGTTCGGGGCGACGAGGACCCTGATCCCCGCCGAGGTCGTCACGCAGACCACCGAGCACGAGGTCCGCATCGACCGGTCCCGGGACCGGGTCGCCGCAGCACCGGGGTATGACCCGGACCTCGTCGACGACCGGCCCCATCACGCCGACATCTACGCCCACTACGGGCTCACCCCGGACTGGGGTGCGGGCTACCCGTTCACCCCGTTCCGTCCGGGCGACCCCACGGTTGCCGACCGTGTGGCGAGGGACAGGTCGTGATGCGCCGGTGCGGACCCATCGTCGGGCTCTCGGGGTGGGTGAGCTCGTCACCGCGGTCCACCGCCACCGCCACCGCCACCGCCGCAGCCCGCAGCCCGATGAGATGAGACCCCATGAGCATCCCTGACCTGATCGTCCTCACGGCCGCTGTGGCGGTGTCGGCCGGTCTGGTGTGGTTCTTCTTCGGTACCACCGGGGTGACGCAGCACGCGGTACGCAGCGGCCAGACACAGCACGTGACGGTGGTCGTGCACGGCGGCTACACCCCGTCGCTGATCGCCGCGGTCGCGGGTGTCCCGCTGCGGATCAGCTTCGACCGGCGCGAGAGCGGCGACTGCAGCAGCCGGGTGGTGTTCCCCGACCTCGGGATCACCCGCGCGTTGCCGGCGGACACCATCACCGACATCGACCTGCTGCCCGCGGAGGTCGGCGAGTTCGGGTTCTCGTGTGCGATGAACATGATCCACGGGACCCTCACCGTCACCGCGCCGAGCGCCACCTCTGACGACACCGCGACGGCGCCCGGTTCCGCTGGGCCCGGTTCCGCTGGGCCCGGGGCGGCGAGCCCCGCGGAGGCCGGTGGGGACGGTGCCCCCGACCCGGCGGCCGAGGAGGCCGCGGACGCGGCGTCGCGAGGTGCGGAGGTCCGGTCGCTGAGCCGCCGCGTCCTGGTGGGTGCGGTGTTCACGACACCGGTGCTGTTCGCCGTCATGGCCCACGAGCTGTTCGGTGCGGACTGGATCCCCGGGTTGCTGCTCAACCGGTGGTGGCAGCTGGCGTTGATCACCCCGGTGATGGTCGTCGTCGGGGCACCCATTCACCGCACCGGGTGGCTCGCGCTGCGCCACCGGGCGGCGGACATGAACACCCTGATCACCCTGGGCACCGGGGCCGCGTTCGGCTACAGCCTGCTGGTCACCCTGGCGCCGGGCCTGTTCCCCGTCACCGTCCGCAACGTCTACTTCGAGGCTGTCGGGGTGATCATCACCCTGATCCTGACCGGGCGACTCCTCGAGGCCCGGGCCAAGTCCGGTACCGGCGAGGCCATCCGCGCCCTGGTCGGCCTGCAGCCCCACACCGCCCGTGTCCTGCGTGGCGGTGAGCAGCGGGAGATCCCGGTCGAGGAGGTCGTCGTCGGCGACGACGTGCTGGTGCGCCCCGGGGAGAAGGTCCCCGTCGACGGTGAGCTCGTCGAGGGCTCGTCCAGCGTCGACGAGTCGATGGTCACCGGTGAGTCGATGCCGGTCACCAAGACCGTCGGCGAGACGGTCATCGGTGCCACCGTCAACCAGACCGGTGCGTTCACCCTGCGCGCGACGAAGGTCGGACGCGACACCGTGCTCGCCCAGATCGTGCACCTGGTCCAGCAGGCCCAGGCCTCCCGGGCGCCGATCCAGCGGTTGGCCGACCGGGCGGCCGGCGTCTTCGTGCCGGCGGTCATCCTGGTCGCGGTCGCGGCGTTCACCGTGTGGTTCCTCGTCGGTCCCAGCCCCGCGCTCACCCTGGCCCTCGTCGCCGCGGTGTCGGTGCTGATCATCGCCTGCCCCTGCGCGCTGGGGCTGGCCACCCCTCTGTCGATCATGGTCGGCACCGGGAAGGCCGCCCAGGCCGGGATCCTCATCCGCTCGGCCGCCGCGCTGGAGACGGCCCACACCCTCGACACCATCGTGGTCGACAAGACCGGGACCCTGACCGTCGGCAAGCCCGCCCTGACCGACGTGATCCCGCAACCGGGGTGGACCCGCGAGCGGCTCCTGCAGCTCGCTGCGTCCGTCGAGGCCCGCTCCGAGCACCCCCTCGCCGCCGCGTTCCTCACCGCCGCCCGGGAGCAGGGCCTAGCGACCAGCGACGTCGAGGACTTCGCCTCGGTGACCGGGCACGGCGTCCGCGGCCAGGTCGACGGCGACCTGGTGCTCGTCGGCACCCACCGGCTGCTCACCGACGCCCACATCGACGTCACGCCGCTGCGCCCGGGTTCCGACGCCCTCGCCGACGACGGCAAGACCGCCGTGCTCATCGCCGTCAACGGTCACCCTGCCGGGGTCCTCGCGGTGGCCGACACCATCAAGCCCGACGCCCCGGCCGCGATCACCGCGCTGAAGGCCCTCGGCGTCGAGGTGCACATGCTCACCGGGGACAACCCCCGCACCGCCGACGCGATCGCCCGCCAGGCCGGCATCACCCACGTCCTCGCCGAGGTCCTGCCCGAGCACAAAGCCGCCGAAATACAGCGGCTGCAGAGCGAAGGGCACCGGGTCGGGATGGTCGGCGACGGCATCAACGACGCCCCGGCGCTGGCCGCCGCCGACGTCGGACTCGCGATCGGCACCGGCACCGACGTCGCCATCGAGTCCGCCGACATCACCCTCATGTCCGGCACCCTGCACGGCGTCGTCACCGCCCTGTCCATCAGCCGGGCCACCATGACCAACATCCGGCAGAACCTGTTCTTCGCCCTCATCTACAACGGTGTCGGCGTCCCCATCGCCGCCGGCGTGCTCTACCCGGCACTCGGCTGGCAGCTGTCCCCCATGATCGCCGCCGTCGCCATGGCAGCCAGCTCCCTGTCCGTCGTCGGCAACGCCAACCGACTCCGCCGCTACCAGCCACCCACCGCAGCGCACCCGCCGGCCGACCCCCACACGCCGGCGACCCCGCACACCCCGCAGCTGTCCACCGCCCAGGCCTGACAACCTGCACCCCCGCCCCACCGGCGGCGAGTCACGGCCAACCCAGGTCAAGTGGATCAAGGGTGTCGAGTTCGTCGCCGATTCCACCGACCTTGGCGGCGGTTTCGGCGGCTACAACGAGGACCACGAGTTATTCGGGTACCGGCAAGCACTGTGACCCACAAACCAGCACCCGGACCGCACACCAACCTGGAGGAACCCTGATGGAGAAGTCGTCGTTGACCGCGCTCGCCCGCACCCAGCTCACGCTGGCCGAGCAGGCGCACAGTGGGCGCAGCGCCCACACCGTGTTCGGTGGGCACGAGCACACCCTGCGCCAAACCTTGATCGCGCTCACCGCGGGCACCAGTTTGGCCGAGCACGCTAACCCCGGGGAGGCCACCGTCCACGTCCTGCACGGCCGGGTCCGGCTCGTCGACGCCGACACGTCCTGGGAGGGCAGCCCGGGTGACCTGCTGGTTGTGCCCGACGCCCGCCACAGCCTCGAGGCCGTGGAGGCCTCCGTCGTCCTGCTGACCGTCGCGAAGCACTGACCCACCCCGGCGCGTCGGGGAGCAGCTGCACAGAGCAAATGTACCTACTGGCGCAGCAGCCCCACGGACCCGGTGACCGTCAAGACTGCTTGCTCGACCTGACGGAACTGGTCACGGAGGCTGGCCGCCTCGTCGCTGGTGGCGACGGTGTCGATGACGGCGAGGTCCTGGGTGGGGTCGCAAAAGACCGAGCTACCGACCTCGTTGTAGCGGGGGAGCCTGACCCGGTTGGTCTCAGCCGAGGGCGGCGATGGTCGTCCACGTCGTTCCCGCGTCGGTGCTGGTCAGGACTGCGCTGTCTGTTGCGGCCCAGAGCTGGGTGGTGGTGGCGGTGAACGCGACCGGCGTGGGTGCGGGCAGTGCTCCGGGGGTCTGCCAGCCGTCGGGGCCGAGCATCCACACGGTGCCGTCGGCGTCGAGGCCGGTCAGGACTCCACCGGTGGGGCCCGTGGCGGCGAGGTGGGTCAGCGCGGTGGGGGGTTGGGGTTGCACGGGGGTGAAGGTGGACCCGTCGTCGTCGCTCTCCTGCAGCCCAGTCTCGGTGGCGGCGAGCAGCACCCCGGGTTCGATGGGGTGGGCGAGGAGGTCGGTCACCGATAGCACCGCGCCGCGGGTGAAGGTGGTGCCGCCGTCGGTGCTGCTCAGCACGGTGGAGGTGGTGGCGTCCCAGCCGTGCACGGTGCCGCCGGCGGTGGTGAGGGCGTGGAAGTCGACCTCCCCGTCGAGGGCGACGGTGTCCCAGCTCAACCCCTGGTCGGTGCTGCGGATGAGCCCGACGTTGGCCGGGCCCCCGGACCGGGGGTCGGGGTGCCCGGAGCCCAGGAACTGCCCGGCGCCGGCGATGGCGAAACCCATGACGTCGCGGGCCTCGTCACCGACCCGCACTGGGTCACCACCGCCCGGTGGCAGCAGCCACAGCCCGTAGTGGGTAGCGGCGTAGACGGTGCCGGTGGCGGGGTCGATCTGCAGCTCGTGGACGTGGCCGAACCCGAGGTCGAGCACGACGTCGTCGCCGACGGAGCCCGGCGCGGTGGGGGGCGGACCCGGGGTGGCGGTGCACCCGGCGAGCAGGGTCGCCGCGGCGATCACCGCGGCGAGGGCGGTTAGAGCGTTGCGCACTAGGGCTCCTGGGGTGGTGGCGTCGTTCGCCGACAGCCCCCACCGGCAGCCTGCGGGCGGCTTCCGGTGGGGGTCAGGTCCGGGGGTGGAGCGGGCGGGATCAGCCCTGCAGCAGGTCGTTCATGGTCTCGATCTCGGCCTGCTGGGCGGCGACGATGTCGGTGGCGAGCTGCTTCGCGTCGGGGTTGGACCCGTCGGCGAGCTCCGTGTTGGCCATCTCGATGGCCCCGGTGTGGTGGGCGACCATCATGGTCAGCCAGCGCTGGTCGAACTCGGCTCCGCTCGCCGCGGCCAGGGCCGCCATGTCCTCCGGGGTCATCATCCCGTTCATCGACATGCCACCCATCCCGGCCATGTCGGCGGAGGGGGCGGGCTGGCCGAACGAGGCCAGCAGCTCGGTCATCTGAGTCATCTCCGGGCCCTGGGCGCCGGAGATCTCGGTGGCGAGGTCGATGACGGCCTGGTTCTGCGTGCGGCCCTGGACCAGGTTCGCCATCTCGACGGCCTGGGCGTGGTGGGGGTACATCATCTGGGCGAAGGCGACGTCGGCGTCGTTGAACACGACCCCGGCCTGCGCCTGCCCCGAGTCGGCGGCGGTGCTCGACGAGCTGCCCGAGCCCATGTCCATCCCGGGCATCGAGCTTTCCGAGCTGCAGCCGGCCAGGGCGAAGCCGAGGACGGCGACGGCGGTGGGAACGGCAAGGCGGATCTTCACGTGGTTCTCCTCAGGTACAGGGGTGCTGCGATGGGGGTGACGAGGCACGCGGACGTGCCGGCACGGTCGACCGGGCCGCGTCAGCGGGCCGGTCGACCTGTCACACCCGCAGCACCGAGAGCTGCGCCAGGGAGAGCTGCGTCCAGGGCGGGGCTCGCCCCGCCCCCGCACCCTCCCGCCACGGGACCCGGACCGCGGACGTTGACGTGAACGCGGCAAGGGTGAGCGCGACGAGAAGCGCGACAACCACCCCGGCGAGCACCGCCAGGCACAGGTGGGCCAACGTGTGGCTGGGCTGGTGCCCACCCCCATGACCTTCACCGGCATCGGAAGTCGACGCCTCGGGCGCCGACTCGATGGGCGCGTGCTGCGGGGAGTGGGCGGCCACCGTGGCGTGGGTGGGGGAGACGTGCGAGGTCGACGCCACGGCGGAGGCGGGGCCCATGAGGGCGTGCATGCCGATGACCGCGAGGACGGTGGCCACGGCGAGCGCCCAACGCGCAACGGCGCTGTGGGTGACCTGCATCGTGTGCACGTCCTCCACGGTACCCCCGGCAGGTATTGACCACCGGGTCACACCCCGGGACCCAAGCGTGACCGGTTTGTTACCTTGTGCCGTGCCTTTCCTTCCTGCCGCCGGCGGCGTCGTGCGCCGCCGTGTCGGGCAGGTCCTTCTGGCGGTGGCCCTGGTCGTGGTGGCGCTGCTGAGCCAGCAGGTCAGCCACGCGTCCCACTCTGGAGGTGCCGGACCATCGGCGGCCGGTGTGCTGGCGGCCCCCCACGCTGGCGCGGACCTCGGGTCCGGGGAGCACGTGGGCGTCGACAAGGGCGTGGATGGTGCCGGTGGCGACGTGTGCCCGGACCCGGAGCCGAGCGTGGGCGCCGAGCACGTGTGCACGGCTGTGCTGCACGTCCTGCCCGGGCTGGCGACGGAGCCGGCCGAGGTGGGCACCGCACCGGTCTGCGGTGCGCCGGCGCTGGGTCCGACCGGGTGCGGCACCGTCTCCACGGTGGACCCCGCGCGGTGGGACACCCCTGGGGTGCTGCGGGTCTGAGCGGGTGACGCACCCCCGTTCCCCGCCCCAAACCCCCGCGCACCCCGCCGGGCCTGCTCCGTGCCGGCCGTCGGGCGTGCCCATCCCGTGAGGACTTCTTGCTGTGCCCTGCCGTTCTGCTCGACCCCGGATCCGTCCAGCCCTGCTCGTGCTCGCGACCGCCGCCGCTCTCACCGTCGCCGCCGGGACTGGGCCTGCTCTCGCGCAGGCTCCTACTCCCGACCCGGACACCACCAGCTCGGTGCAGCCGCCCCCGGCCGACCCGGCTGCGGCCGCCGCCGAGCTAGCGGGCCTGGACGCGGCCGCGGCCGCGCTGGAGACCGACATCGCCAACGCCCAGCAGGCGCTGGAGGACCGCCGCGCCGAGCTCCGGGCGGCTGACCGGGTCGCCGACGACGCCCAGACCACCGCCGCCGGAGCCCGGACGCAGGCGGAGACGCTGCGCACCCAGGTCGACAGCCTGGTGCTCGCCGCCTACAGCGGGGCCCGCACCTCCCGGCTCTCAGCCATGCTCGTCGCCGACGGCCCCCAGGACCTGCTCGACCGCATGACGTCCCTCGAGCTGCTCGGCTCCGACAGCGTCGCCCGCACCACCGCAGCGACCACCGCGGTGCGCGACGCCGAGCAGGCCGCCGCCGCCGCCACGGTCGCCCGCGACATCTCCGCCGCCGCCGAAGGACTCGCCCTGACCGTGCAGGCCGACCTCGCCTCCCGCCGCGCGGCCCTCGAGGACACCGCCACGCAGGCCCGCACCGCGCTGACCGCACTGGCGGCCACCGCGAGCACCGACACCACCGTGGTGGCCCAGGTCGCCAGCAGTCAGCGGGCCGACACCGGCCGCGCGTCACGGGCCGCGGTGATCCGCGACGGCCTGGTCGCCCAGCCCACCATCGGGCAGATCACCTCACCGTTCGGGCCCCGCGGGGGAACCCAGCACGGCGGGGTGGACATCGCCAACAGCATCGGCACCCCCATCTGGTCGGTCGCCGACGGCACCGTCCTCGACGCCGGCCCCGCCTCCGGCTTCGGGCAGTGGGTCCGCGTCCAGCACACCGACGGCACCATCAGCGTCTACGGCCACATCGACACCTACATCGTCGCCAAGGGCGACAAGGTCGCCGCCGGTCAGCAGATCGCCACCATCGGCAACCGCGGCGAGTCGACCGGGCCCCACCTGCACCTGGAGATCATCACCGGCGCGGGCAAGGCCGACCCCGTCAGCTGGCTCGCCGACCGCGGCGTCACCGTCTGACCCACCACCCGGCCGGGGTCCACTGACCCCGGCCGTGGACGCGGGAGCCGTCGTTGCCGGCCCTCCGCATTCCGACTCTGCTGCCCGGACAGGACGACCACCGCCTGGCTGCCGCGGGGTACGAACTCGAGCCGCCTGGCGGATCAGGGCCCCCATGACGGGCCCCGCCCTTCGGCCGGGCGCCCCCCAGCGCACGCCGCCCTCCGGCGCCTCGTCCGGCCCTGCTCCGGGGTGAGCCGGCCGAGCGGACGGCGAGGTGTGGGCGCGGTCGGTGAGCAGCCTGGGTGTGGCCGGCTTGTGGGTGCCTGCGCGACGTGGGTGAGCCGCAACCCCACCCTGGCAAGGTTCGGGTCTTCGGACTACCCCGGGCGGTCCAGCCTGACCGGCCGTGGCGCAGCTCATCGCCGCTGCCCGCCGCAGAGAGACTCCAGGCGCGGAGAGCCCACGCGCCGAGACCCCTGACGCGCTGCGCTACGAGCAGCTCCCCGACCTGGGCCGGTCGGCCGACGTCGGCCGGGACCAGGGCCTCGAGCGGTAGCTGCGACCACCCGTCAGGCGGGCGGGAAGGCGTGGTCGGCGATGCTCGCGAGGTAGGCGACGGCGGTACGGGACAGGCCGGCGGGCAGCTCGGTCTCCAGCGAGCGGCGTAGCTCGCCGCCGCCGGGCAGGTGGACCACGGGGGTCGCGTCGGGCACGACCAGGTCTGCGGTTCCTCGAGGATCGGGGTGGCGGCGCGGACGACGAGGTACCAGCCGCCGAGGTCGGGTTCCTGGGTGAGGGCGGCGAGCAGGTTGTCCCGGGTGCGCAGGGTGGTCTCGTCGCCGAGCTCGTCGGGCGCGACGACCTCGGGCACGGGTCGGCGGCCGAGGCGGATGAGCAGGCGGGCGCGGGCCCGTCACGGGGCGAGGCGGCCGAAGCTGTGTGGGTGCAGGACCAGTACCCCGGGTGGGCCGACGAGGATGTGGGGGACCCGCTCGTGGCGGACGAGCCGGTCGTGGAGCAGCACCCACCCGGCGGACTCGAGCGGCTCGACGGCGTGGGCGGTGCGGGTCTCGGCTGAGGCCCGCCGGCGCAGCTCCCGGGTCGGGATGTCCAGGCCGACGGCTCCCCGCAGCCGCCACAGCACGGGCGGGACGGTGACGAGCAGCGCCGCGACCGCCAGCGCGACGAGTCCGGCGCCGGGCAGCCCGCCGGCGAACCCGGCCCCGAGCAGCGCCGCGTAAACTGCCGCAGCAATGCCGGCGGTGAGCACCTGCGGGCGCCCGGCTGCCTCGGACCGGGCCTGGGAGATGCGCCCGTCGATGCGGCGGCGCAGCGAGGCCGCCGGCCCCGGGGCGGGTCCGGACGGGCGTGGCGTGGCCGCGAACCGGGCAGCGGCCCGGGGCGCCGTCTCGCGGGCAGGGGTGGACCGGTCGGCGGGGTTGGGCTGGGTCATCGCGGCACCTCCTGGACTGGTGTCTACCCGACGGGTCTGACACAAACCCGACCTGCGACGACTCGCAGGTCGCAGCCCGATCCGGTCGGGGTCAGCGGTGGTGCCGGGTCGCCAGCTCGGTGAGCTCGAACAGGGCGGGGGAGGGGTGGGGGTCGCGGGCGTCAGCGAGGCGGATCGGGTCGTAGCCGTCGGCGAGAGCGCCGCGGATGGCGACGGCGCGGGCGTGCCGCCCGCGGGGGTCACCACCACCGGGCAGCGAGCCGCGGTGGCGTCCTTGGGCGACGGCGTAGCGGAGGTTGCTGGTCTGGGTGCCGGGGCGGATGTGGTCGGGGTGGACCCGGACGCAGAGGGTCTCGTTGCAGTAGTGCTCGACGAACGTCTCGTGGCGCAGCTCGCCCAGGTCGAGCAGGAGTGCGAACCGGTGCGCGGACAGGGAGCGCGGGGTGGCGTCCTGGGTCCAGGTGATGCGCCCGTACCCGTCGGGGTGCGACACCGCGCCGCCCCACCACCAGCACCCGGGGGTGCGGGTGACCTTGGCCCAGAACCGGGTGGTGGTCTCCGCCGGCGGCGGCCCCCACACCACCTCCACCGCAGCAGGCGCGACGACCACGGGCGATGGGTCGTCGAGACCGGGGAGGGTCAGCTGGTCAGGACACGGCGGGGCCACGACCGGGTGACTACCCGCGGGGTGTGACACAACCCGAACTGTCGCCGACTACGACGCCTGCTGCTCGTCGGTGTCCGGGGAGTCGGTGTCGGGGGAGTGCCCGTCGCCGGTCGCGTCCGGGGCGGGGGCGCTGGCCTCGGGGGCGGTCGAACTGGTGGCGGACTTGGTGGCAGCCCGGACCTGCTTGAGGGACCACCCGGTGAGGTCGGCGACGTCGGCGGCGGCCTCCCCGCGGGCGACCATCGCGGCGACCTTCCCTGACTGGGCGGCGTGGGTGGCGGCGACCGCGTTGTCGTAGGCCTGGGTGGCGGCGGCGATAGCCGCGTCGCGGGCCGCGGCCGCGGTGTCGACGTCGGCGTCGAGGGCGAGGAAGGCGATGAGGTCGTCCTCGTTGGCCTTCTCCCGGGCGCGGGCGGCGGCGTGCCGCTCCGCCAGGCGGGCGCGGGCCTGCTCCCGGGCCTCGGCCTGGGCGGTACTTCTACGAACCACGACGGGTCTCCCTCCTCCGACCCGGCTACCACCACGGCACCCGAGCAACCACCGCTGCGCAGCCCTCACCCTAGGCACCCCCACCGACCCCTGTCCCCACTTCAGTCCTCCCCTGTTGACCGACCCGGGCAGCCGGCCCTGCGGCCCGCCCCACCCCACGCCCTCGCCTAGCGGCTCGACCGCACAAACCAGTGCCCGACCAGCTGCCCTCGCAGCCAGCCGACTACTACAGACCTCTTGCACTGTGCAGTGCTGCGCCTAGGGTGGGCCCTGTGATGACCGTGCACCGTCTCCACGCCGGGGACGGGTACTCCTACCTGACCCGGCAGGTCGCCACGGCGGATCACGAGCGGGCGGCGGGGGAGAAGCTGACCGACTACTACACCGCGGACGGCACGCCGCCCGGGCAGTGGCACGGCCGCGGGGCTGCCGCCCTCGGGGTGTCCGGGGACGTGTCCGAAGCGCAGATGAAGGCCCTGTTCGGGGAGGGTATGCATCCCAACGCCGACAATCTGATTGCTGAGCGGGTCGCCGCGGGGGACACGCCCGCGGTCGCGGTGAAGGAGACCCGGCTGGGCCGGCCCTACCCGAAACTGGCCACCCCAGACACCCCGGTTGCCGCCGAGCTGGCGGGCCGGATGGTCGCGTTCCGCGCCGAGAGCGGTCGCCCCGCGACCGACCTCGAGCGGGTCGAGCTGCGCAAGGACGCCGCCGCGGCGGTGGTCACCCGGCGCACCGGGGAGCCCGCGACGGAGGCCCAGGTCGTGGCTGCGTTGGCCGCGGACAAGAAGGGGGACCGGCACCCGGTGGCCGGGTTCGACCTGGTGTTCACCCCGCAGAAGTCGGTGTCCCTGCTGTGGGGGCTCGGGGATGACGAGGTCCGCCGGGCGGTGCAGCGGGTCCACGCCCAGGCCGTCACCGAGACCCTCGAGTGGGTGCAGACCGAGGCCGGACGCACCCGCCGCGGAGCCGGCGGGGTCCGCCAGATCGACACTCAGGGCCTGGTGGTGGCCCGCTTCGACCACTTCGACAACCGCAACGGCGACCCCAACCTCCACACCCACGCCGTGGTCTCCAACAAGGTCCGCGGGGTCGACGGCACCTGGTCCGCCCTCGACGCCCGGGTCCTCTATTCGATGGGTGTTGCCGCCTCGGCCCGCTACAACCACCTCGTCGTCGACGGCATCCGCCGAGAGCTCGGCGCCCAGTTCCACGCGCGGTCGATGGGGGAGGCGAAGGAGCCCGTCCTCGAGGTCGAGGGCGTCGACACCGACATGCTGACCGCGTTCTCCCGGGGCACCCAGATCCGGGAGCGGGAGGCCGAGCTGGTCGATGAGTACCGGGCCGCGCACGGCCACGACCCGAGCCGGGCGGCCGGCTACCACCTGCACCAGCAGGCCGTCCTGGGCACCCGCGCGGCGAAGGCCCCGCCCCGCTCGTTGGCCGCGATGCGGGAGGACTGGGCGATGCGCGGGGCCGAGCTCACCGACGGGCAGGACCCCCAGCAGTGGGTGCACCAACTCCTCGAGACCCACCGGGCCACCGAGCAGCGCAGCACCACCGGGGCCGGGTTCCACCACACCGTGACCGCCCGCGACCTGGTCCGGGCCGTGTCCCGCAAGCGGGCCACGTGGACCGAGGCCAACCTCCGCTCCGCCGCGGAGTCCGCCGTCGCCGCGTACCCGTTCCCCACCGAGGCCGCGGCCCGGGAGGCGGTCGAGCGGGTCGTCGCCGTCGCCCGTGACGAGGCCTCCCTGCCCCTGTCCGTCGACGCGGACGGGCCCGCCCCCGCGGCCCTGGCCCGGGCGGATGGGTCGTCGGTCTACACGGTGCACGGGGCGGCCCGGTTCACCTCCGAGCAGGTTCTCGACGCGGAGCACGACCTGCTGACTGCCGCCCACACCCCGACCCCGGAGTTCGTCACCGGTACTGCCGCCGACGAGGCCCTGGCCACGGTGGCGGCTGAGTCCGGGCGCGAGCTCAACGACGGTCAGGCGGTCATCGCCCGGCACCTGCTGTGCTCCGGGCAGCTCGTCTCTGTCGCCGTCGGGCCGGCCGGGGCGGGCAAGACCACGGCCATGAAGGCGGTCACCACCGCCTGGACCGGCGACGGTCGGCAGGTCATCGCCCTCGCCCCCTCCGCCGCCGCCGCCCGCGTCCTCGGCGCCGACGTCGGGGCCCCCGCCCAGACCATCGCCAAGCTGCTGACCACCGAGCACCACCGCGACCAGGAAGGGCAGGAGTCGCAGATCCAGCGGGGGGCGATGCTGCTCGTCGACGAGGCCGGGATGACCGCCACCGCCGACCTCGCCGCCCTGGTCGACCTCGCCCGCGACCGCGGTGCCGTGGTCCGGCTGGTGGGGGACCCGCACCAGCTCGCCGCCGTCGAGTCCGGGGGCGCGCTACGGCTGCTGGCCCGCGACACCGGGGCCCCGGAGCTGACCGACGTCGTCCGCTTCACCGACCCCGCCGAAGCCGCCGCCGGCCTCGCGATCCGCTCCGGGGACCACCGGACAGCCTGGGACTTCTACGCCGACCGGGGCCGAGTCCACGCCGGCACCGTCGAGGAGCTTCGGACCCAGGTCCTCGCTGCGCACATCGCCGACACCACCGCCGGCCGGTCGTCGCTGATGCTCGCCGCCACCACCACCGACGTCACCGCCCTAAACCACGCCGCCCACGAGGGGCTCGTCGCCACCGGAACCATCGACCCCACCAACCCCGGTGTCGAGCTGCGGGACGGGCTCACCGCGCACCCCGGGGACACCGTCGTCACCCGCCGCAACGACACCTCCCTGCGCGTCCAGGGCGGGCAGCGGAGCGGGGACCCCGTCGCCAACGGGGACCTCTGGACCGTCCGCCAGGTCCACCCCGACGGCTCCCTCACCCTGTCCGGCACCACCCACCGCGGCACCCTCGCCGTCCCCGCCGACTACACCGCCGGGCACGTCGAGCTCGGCTACGCCGCCACCGTGCACCGCGCGCAGGGCATGACCGTCGACACCGCGCACCTGCTCACCGACGACACCCTCACCCGCGCCGCCGCCTACGTCGGGCTCACCCGCGGCCGGGCCGCCAACCACGTCTACCTCGCCACCGACACCGACCCCAGCACTGCCACCGACAGCACCGTCGAGGCGCACCACCACCCCGGCGGCCTGGTCGAGGACACCCCCTCCGCCGACCCCCGCGAGATGTTCACCCGCATCGTCGAGCGCACCGACGACAACCTCGCCGCCACCGACGTCCTCGCCGCCGAGCTCGACCACGCCGACGACACCACCCGCCTGCGCGGCATCCACTACGAGCTGACCACCACCCTCGCCACCACCCACGCCGACTACCTCCTCGACCGGGCCCTGCCCGCCGCCACCCACACCCAGGTCACCAACTCGGAGCACCACCGGGACCTGCTCGCGACCCTCGCCGCCGCCGAAGCCCACGGCCTCGACACCACCGCCCTGGTCACCGCCATCACCGACCCCCGCACCACCAACCCCACCGCCGTGGTCGACCCGCTCACCGGGGTCAGGGACCCCGCCGCCGTCCTGCGGCACCGCGCCGACCAGTGGGTCGCCACCCACCACCACGACCAGGCCGCCGTCACCGCCGGGCAGGCCAAGCCCGGCGGGTTCCGCACCCTCCGCGACCTCCCCGAGCGTCACCAGCTCACCCCCACCCCGGCCCGGCACCCCGGCATGGACACCGACCTCGCCGACTACACCGACCGGCTCGCCGACCGCATCCACCGGCTCGAGGGGGCCGCCGCCGAGGCACCGCGGGACGGGGTGAACCGGGAGGCCGTCGTCGAGCAGGTGCGGACCCACCACATCCGAGCCATGACCGACGCAGGCCTTGACCGCGCCCTGGTCGTCGCACGCAGCCAGCTCGCCGCGACCCGCGTTGGGACACGCGAGACGCCTACCACCGAACGGATGCAGGGGGTCGTCGAGGCCGGGGAGCGGGAACGTGCTCGCCGTGCCGAGCTCACCCCGGAGCAGGCCGCCGCCGAGGCCGACGCCCGCCGCGATCTCGGTCGCACCGAGGCCCCCACACCCCCCCGGCCCGCCGTGGGCGTCGGAGTCAGCGACGACTACCAGGCGCACCTGACCGCGCAGCAGGAGACCACCCAGGACCAGGACCTTGGTCGAGACGTGTGATGGCGTCGCGCGGCGTTAGCCGGCCGCCGTCGGAGACAAGCGCCAAACAGCACCTCGCCTGCGGGGCGAGGTGCTGTTGGCGTGCTCGGGCCTAGGTGGCGACGATGCGGAAGTTGGGGCCTCGGTCCTTCAGCTGATCGAGCCACCCGGCGGGGGTGGGCACGGTGAGCAGGGTGCGGGTGGGGACGTGACGGTGTTCGCTGCACCGGCGCATGGGCCCGGTCTCCCCGTCACACAGGACCTTGAGGTGGGGGTCGGCGTGCTGGACCCACCAGGTGCTCATCGTCCGGGAGGTTTTGGCGGTCTCCCAGGCCTCCCAGAGCGCAGCGAGCCGGATCACGACCGCGTCGTGGTCCCACCACTGCGGGCAGAAGACGCGGCCCCGGCCGTCGCCGGTGATGTGCATCGACAAGGACGGGGCGAGCTGTCCCTCGACCCAGGCGCCGAGGTCGGGAAACACGGTCGAGGGTTTCGTGCTCGTCTGCGGGTCGAGCGACGCGAGCTGGTCGTCCTGGTCGTCCTGGTCGGTGCTCATCGGACACCGCCCTGCTCGAGAAGGGGGTTGCGGTTGGCGGGGTCGTAGGTGCGCAGCGAGGAGGCGATGGCCGCCGCGTGCGGACCGTCCTGCCAGAACGTCTTGCGGATCAGCACTGGGGGGTTGCCGGAGGTCATCACCAGGGCTCGGTCCTTGGGCATCGCGGCGAGCGCCTCGACGGGCAGGATCGCCTCCCGCGACCAGGACTGGGAGCGGCTGCGGTCCCCGCGCCCGGTGCTGGACGACCAGCGGGACACGTCGTGGTCCCCAACCTGGTGGGACAGGGACTCGAGGTAGCGGTCGTCGGTGATGCCACCGCCGTAGTAGTGGACGTTGGACGCCGAGAGCAGGGCCGCGAACTGGTCCTCAGACCAGACCTTGCGGGCCTGGGCGGGCGACTGCAGCACGGTGAGCACGACGATGCCCTGGGACCCGAAGTGGCTGTACTGGTCGGGCAGCTCGGTGAGCTTGCAGATGTTCGCGGCCTCGTCGAGGACGGCGACCAGCGGCACAGGGAGCCGGCCGGCGGGGCTGCGGCGTGCCCGGGCTTGGGCGGCGTCGAAGATGCGTCCGACCAGGGCGGTGGTCAGCGCCGAGGCGGAGTCGCGGCCCTCCTTGGACAGGGCGTAGAGGGTGTCCGAGCTGGCGGCGAACGCGACCGGGTCGAGCTTGGGCAGCTTGTGGACGGTGACCTCGGCGCCGAGCTCGAGGTCCGCGTCCAGGGGTTGGCGGCGGGGTGGGGTGATCGAGCGGGCGTAGGCCGGCTCGGAGAGGTTCGCCAGGTACTGCCGGGCCATGTCGAACAGCCCGTCACGCTGGCGGGGGTTGAGCGCCCGCATCCGACGCAGTGCCATCGCCGGGACGTCGTGGCCGAACGCGTCGAGGTGGCGCTCCGGAACGCTGGTGGTGTCGTTGGAGAGCCACCCCAGGACGTGCAGGAGATCCCCGCCGACGCACGCGGCGGCGAGCAGGTGCAGGGCGAGGAGCTCACGAGCCCCGTCGTCGAAGTAGGCGCTGCCCACCGACCCCGGGGTGGCGGCGGCGTCGACGAAGTACCCAGCCAGGACACGGGCGGGGGCGAGGGTGGTCACCCCGGCGAGCGGGTTCCACCACCAGTCCTGCCCGGGCTCCCCGGCGATGCCTTGCAGGTCGGAGACCCACACTCGGCCCTGGTCGGGGTCGGCGCGGCGCGCCACCTGCTCCCGGACGAGGCGGGTGTGGTGGTGCAGGTCGGCCTTGTTCGACGTCGCGACGACCGGGCCGGGGGCGGAGCAGATCGCGGGGATGGCCACGGCGTGGGTCTTGCCCATGCGCGGCCCGGCCAGCACGGTGCCGACGTACTCCCAGGACACGTAGAGCGGGGCGCCGCCGGTGACGGTGCGCCCCACGAGCAGGCCCGGCTCGACCTGGGCGACGCCGGCGGCCCGGGCCGGGAGCAGGCGGTCGGCCTTCTCCCGGGCGGAGCGGCCGGTGACCTCGGTGAGGTCGGCGGGTCGGGCCATCACCCGGGCTGGGTGGTCGGCGGCTCGACGCTGGGGCCGCAGCACCAGCACCGCGACCGCGGCGGCGGCAAGGAGGACGACGAGGACGGCGCCGAGGACGGTGGCCGCGGTCGGCCACACCAGCTCGCCCCGGCCCAGGGCCAGGAACGCGGTGATCGGGTTCAGCGGCACCGACTGCTCCACCCCGGCGACGGTGTCGCCGAGGACCCAGCACCCGTAGGCCAGAGCGGCCAGGACGAGGACCCCGACGACGGCGGAGAGCAGCAGCGCACCCTCCGGGGCGCCGCCGCGGCGAGCCTGCTGGCGGGTGCTCATCGGTCCAGCCCGGTGTCAGCCCCGAGGCCATGCGCCTGGTCCTGGTCGACTCCCTGGGCGGTGGCGAACTCCGCTGCCTGGGTGGCGTCCGCCGCCACCGTGGGCGGTGCGCCGCCCGGGCCCCCGGGGTGAGCAGCGGCGACCAGGTCACTTGCCGTCGGTGCGGCGGCCGGCGGGGCGGGGTCGAGGGCGGTATCGGTGTAGACCTCGGCGAGGTGCTCCACCACGAGGTCTGACGCCACCGCGGTGCCCGCCTCGGCCGTGGCGTCGAGGCCGGTGCCTGGTGCCTCGACGTCACTGCGGGACCGGTCGCGGGCCTCGGTGGGGAGCTCGGAGTCGTGGTGGACCTTGTCGAGGTCGACCCCCGCGTCGGTGACGCGGTCATCCCACGCCCGCGCAGCCACCGGGTCCCGGTCCCGGACAGCGTCGGCCGCCGCCCAGCGAGCGGCGAGCGCCTCCATCGGGTGGGCCGCAGCGAGCTCGCGGGTCTGCCGGTCAGACCCCGCCCCGCGGGCGCGCTCCTGCCCGGCGTTGCGACGCGCCGCCTGCTGCTGGGCCAGGCGTTGCTGGGCGGCGCGGCGGGCCGCGATCAGGGCCCGCTCGAGGTGGCGGGCCAGCTGGGCGACCAGGTGGTCCAGGTCGAGGTCGACGCCTTGTGTCATCGGGGGTCTCCTGCCGTGTCGGTGCTGCTAGGGGGCGTGCTGGTGGGGGTGCCGTGGTGGCGGGTGCGGGCCTGCGCCCAGCCCTTGTTGGTGTCGTTGACGCCGGCCTCCACGGAGGTCAGGACGACCTCGAACGGGGTGCCGGGCTTCTTCCCGACCTTGAGCAGGAACTTCCCCTGCCCCGGGGGTACGGCCCGGCGGCCGTCCTCGGCGGAGAACCCGCCCTCGGCGGACCAGTCGGAGATCAGCCGTGTCTCGGCGTCGCTCATCGCGAACACCTCGCGCAGGTTGCCCATCTCGGCGTCGGCGAGACCGCCGAGGAACACCATCTCCGAGCGCTCCACGAACCCCCACGCCTTGAGCGTGGCGGCCTGGGAGTCGAGCTTGAGGTCGTTCATGGTGTGGGTGATGAGGACCTGGCCGAGGACCTTCTGCCGGTTCAGCCGGGTCAGCTCGTCGACCCGGTCGACCATCTCCGGGCTGGCCTTGAGGGTGCGCCACAGCTCGTCCATGACCATGAGGTAGACCGCGCGCTCCCGCAGGCCCGCGTCGGCGAGCTCCTTGGCGGCGGAGACCGCGGACTGGCCGTAGGACCAGCACACGAGCTGGACCGCGGCCTGGAGCTTGATCTCGGCGGTGTCGATCGCGGAGACGTCGAAGACGACGGCTCGGTCGAGGAGCATCGGGGTGGTGGTGTGCCGGGAGAAGGTGTCCCCGAACTGGCCGTCCTCACCCAGGGCCATCAGTGAGGCGCGGAGCAGCTCGGTGGCGTTGTCGTACCGGTCCTCCTCACCGCGGTCCAGGCTCATGGCCCGCACCCGGGGGTGCCGGTCGGCGATGACCCGCACGACGTTGGAGATCAGCGGCGGGCGGCCGCCGGTGTCGGTGGTGGCGGCGTAGACGACGCGCAGCGCGGCGGTGAGCATCGACTGCTCCCGGTCCGACAGCGGCCCGCCGCGGACGAGCTCGCAGAGCCCGGTGAGCACGTTCAGGGCTCGGCCAAGCTGCTCGGAGGCGACGCGGCGGCGGGTGTCCTCGGGCAGGCGGTGCAGCTCGGTGGCGAGCGGGCCGGGGTCGAGGGGGTTGACGTGCCCGCGGCCGCGGCCGACCTCGATGACCTGCCCGTCGAGGGCACGGATCAGGTCGGGGTAGTCGGGCTTGAGGTCGGCCAGCACCAGTGGGATGACCCCGAACGCCGCGCTGACGTTGACGATCCGGCGGACGAGGGTGGACTTGCCGAGGCCTGGCCGGCCGAGCACGAACGCCGAGGGGTTGAGGATGCGACCGGCGAGGAACCACATGATGGGGTCCCCGCACACGGTGGCCCCGGTCAGCTGGTGCTGCCCGAGGGGCACCCCGTCGGTGGGGGTGCCGGAGCCGGCGGAGAACGGCCACAGTCCGCACACCTGCACGGTGGTGCCCCGGTACTCGGGGCCGGGCTCGACCCAGGCGACGTGGCCGCCGCCGGGGCGCCGCCACCCGCGGGAGGTGGGTCGGCTGTCCCGCTCGGCGCGGGCGGCGGAGTAGGCGGCCTTCTTCGCGGCGCGGCCGGACGGGGTGGGCGGGGTGTCGGTGGTGGTGTGCTGCCGCGGCGCGCGGGTCGGGGTCTGCTTGCGGCCGATCACAGCGCGTCCCGCAGCCAGTCGGGGAGCGCGAGGTGGGCGGGCAGGACCAGGCCCAGGGGCAGCCCGGCGGCGAAGGTGGCGGCCTGGTTGTAGCGGGCCAGGCGCAGCCGCATCTTGGTGGGGGCGTTGAGCATGCTGATGGTCGAGGCGACCCGGGGCAGCTGGTCGGCGTCGGTGACCGTCGCGGTCACGATGACCCCGAACCGCACCAGCCCGGCCCCTTCGGCCTGTTCCTCGGCGGCCTTCGACGCGGCCCGGAGCATGGCCTGGTCGTGGGCCTGGGGGCGGGAGCGGGCGGTGGCCTGGGTGCGGGCGTCACGGACGTCGCGCTCGACGATGCGTCGGGAGGACTCCGCGGACTCGGGGCGGTAGATCAGGGTGACCCGCTTGCGGGCGATGTCGGGGTGCGGGGAGAGCAGCGACTTCAGCGAGTGGTCGTAGAAGATCCCGGCGGGGGCCTCCCTCATCTGCCAGCACACCGAGTGCGCCCCGTCGTGGGAGTAGTGCTCGGCCTGGTCGTGGGCGAACGCGGGCCCGGCCTCGGACCAGGTCAGCCCGGTGCCGCCCTCGGCGCGCTGCTTCTCGACGAGCTGGGCGACCGACGGGTCGTAGGCGACGCGGACGGCGTCGGTCAGGTCGGCCGCGGTCATCATCCGGACCGTGGTGCCGGCCCCGGTGGTGCGGAGCCCGGTGCGGAACCCGGGCAGCCGGCGGCCGAGGTAGGCGAGCATCTCGGTGGTGTCGCGCTTGGGCTCCCCGGGGCGGGGGCGGTTGGAGAAGGTCAGCGCGATGCGGGTGGTGATCGAGGACGACGCCACCGGGTAGCGGGTGCCGATCTCGGCGAGGGTGGCCGCGGCGAACGCGGGGGCGTCGGGCTGGGTGTGGCGGTCGATCATCCGCAGCAGCTTCGTGCCGGGGTCGGGGGCGGTCTCGACGGTCACCGAGGCGGCGACGACGTCGGGGTCCTGCCCGAGGCGGGCCAGCCACCCACCCCAGTGGGCGACCATCGTGTCGGTGACGTGCTGGTCGACGAGGTCGTCGCCGGAGGCCTCGGCCTGCAGCACCACGCTGTAGTGCCCGGTCGCTGGGGTGACGACCACTCCGAACGCCTCGTCGTAGACGTCGAGGCCCTCGTGCAGCTCGGTCGCGGCGAGCAGGCCCGGCAGCCGGGTTTTCCCGTCGGGGGTCTGCCCCGTGGGACCGGCCAGGTAGAGGGTACGACCGGCCTTCGCGGCCCGCCGGTGGACCAGGCGGGCGGAGAGCCGGCCGTACCCGGTGCGCCCGTCGGGGCCTCGCAGGATCAGCGGGGCCAGCCCGGCGGCGGACAAGACCGCCGCCACGAGGGCGGGCACGATGCCCAGGCTCATCAGGGCGATGACCACGACGACCGCGGCCAGGCCGACCAGGACAGAGGCGGCGAGCCCCATCCCCAGGACCCCGGGGCGGCGGGGGGCACGCAGGTTTCCGTAGGTGACGCGGTCGACGGGCTGGGCGGTGGTGGTCATGGGTCAGCTCCCGGACTGGGTGGGGGTGGCCCCGGTGGGGCCGGAGGGCTCGGAGTGGTCGATCGAGTTGGTCATGGCCTGCTGCAGGTGCGACGCGGCCGCCCCGACCCCCTGCGGGGGCCGGAACCAGCGCGACCCCGACGGGGACCCGCCACCGCCCCCGGAGGACCCGGGAGACGACCCGGCGCCGGACGCCCCGGAGGACCCGCCGGCGGCGGAACCGCCACCAGAGGGGTCGGCGCCGGAGGCCCCGCCGCCAGAGGCCCCGCTGGGGGCGGACGCCCCCTGCTCCTGCCAGCTGCCCGAGCCGCCACCACCCGACGCGCCACCGGAGGCGCCGGGCGCACCACCGGACTCCCCGGCGGGTTCGGACACCGCGCCACCACCACCACCGGCACCGCCGCCGGCCTCACCACCACCACCGGTCGCGGCTCCGCCACCACCGGTCGCGGCTCCGCCACCGGCACCGGCACCGGACCCGCCGCCGGCGGCTCCACCCCCGCCAGCGGCGGCTCCGCCTCCGGCACCAGCACCGGCCGCGCTCGAGGCGCCGGGGGCGCCCCCGGCGGCGCCCGCAC
>NZ_BAAGQZ010000017.1:0-27465 GCF_054783215.1 Rhodococcus aerolatus
TCGCCCGAAGCCTGCTCGAGACCGGCGGCTTCAGACCCCAACTCCTACACCCCCGATTGGGATGAGCCGAGTTACGGGGACCCTGAAAACGATCTACGGAGAGCACTTTAGCATGCTATCTCCCAGCGCCGAATTACCGTTGACTTATGATTCAGACAGTCGCATGAAAGAGACGCTTCAAATAGCGGGACGAGACCTCACCGTCTCACCCGTTTTTGATACCTACTGGCGATTCGCGGCCGCCCGCCAGGCGGTCTACGAGGCCCGACTAGACGGCCGCGCGGGTCCCTGGACGGAGGACGAAATCCTCAAAAAGCACCGCTTTACTAATTGCTACCGTGCGGCGGACAGGGTCAGCCAGTTTCTTATTCAACAAGTGATTTACAAGGGACAACAGCACGCTGAGTCGGTGTTCTTCCGAACCCTGCTTTTTAAGTTTTTTAACAGGATCTCGACCTGGACGTTGCTGGAAAATTCGCTCTCGGCGCTGACCGTCGACAACTTTAACCCCACACACTATGACGAGGTTCTTGCCGACGCATTCAATCGCGGATCGAAACTTTACTCGGCGGCCTACGTCGTACCGCCGCCTCGGCTTGGCGCGCCCCGAAAGCACACTAATCACCTGCGGCTTCTAGCACGGATGCTGGACGATGGTCTCGCCGACCGTCTGACCAACGCCGACTCGATGCGCGAAGCGTTTCACCTACTTCGGGCATACCCCTCGGTAGGCGACTTTCTCGCATTCCAACTCTTGATTGACTTAAACTACTCCGAATTCTTATACTTCGATGAGATGGATTTCGTTGTGGCTGGACCAGGCGCTCGCGATGGCATACACAAGGTGTTCGGCCCCCGCGCCATAGGTATCGAAGCGGAGGTGATTCAGTATATGGCCGAGACTCAAAGCTCACATTTCGACAGACTCGGGTTGCGCTTCGAAGGTTTGCGTGGGCGCCCTCTCCAACTTATCGATTGCCAGAACCTCTTCTGCGAGGTCGATAAATACTCTCGTGTAGCGCACCCAGGTGTGGTCGGGCTAAGCGGGCGAACCAGAATCAAACAACGTTTTACAGCGCGGCCTGAGCCACTGACGGCGTGGTTTCCGCCAAAGTGGGAGTTGTCAGACCGCCTTTAGCGTCTGGACATGGCACGCGACAGCCCCGACACTGTCAAAGCCGCGATATCCGCAGGCCGGTGTGTCACCGCAAGTTGTCGCCGCTGAATATCAGTTAAACCATCGGCGGCCGCGCTAGGCGCCAGATCCTCCAGGCTAGCCAAGTAATCGGTCCACTTATCACCGCCGAAAGGTATTATAGCGGATGCCCAGGGGCCTCCGTCCAAATTCATTGCCCGTGCAGCGGCGTAGGCGGCCCCACCAAAACCGCCCGCGACGTAGATTGGCTGACTTGCCTCGAGGCTGAGCTTTATCTCTTCCAGGACACCAGGTAATGGCCCCTGCTGTCCCATGAGGCGACCGCCAATGACCACGCGAGCAGCCGTGTTCTTAGTTACGTACGAGCGCATCGCGCTCAACCCCAAGGGAACGTCGACCTGTCCTGAAAGGTCGCGCTCGCTCGGCAACACGACTTGTCCACCCTCGTCAAGGCAACGGATGGTGACGGACGAACTGGCATCTTCTTCGAGCTGTCGGATCTCGTTTGCTGATAACATTACGTGCTCCGACTGTGGGACGCAGATGATCAATGCCTCCCGATCGTCCGCGAACCTTCCAACTTCGTCGAAAAGGATCTGCGTAAATCCTGCTGGCACTAGCCGGCCACCGTAGACGACGGTGCCACCAGCGATAAGGATGGCGCGGGCAATCTCCGCGACCGCAAGTTCGCAGTGCTGCTGCGCGAGGCCGAGTCGGCTCAAGTCTGCGCTGTCAGAAACCGATATTGCGACGTGAACATCACGCAGCGCATCGCGTGGCACCAGAACAGGCTCGGCGCTCATCCGACCGCGCCTCCTCGGGCTGCGAACGTGCGCGGGGTCAGAACTTCTATTGCGCCGGTCATGCCGGCCACCCTGCAGAGCTGCTCGATAGCCCCGTATTCAGGCGGGCCTAGAGGCGGGTCCGGGTGCATGACGAGGATGCGAGGATCATCGCCCTCGGGCTTTTTCGTGGCCAACCAATCGACTAGCGTGATTGGCTCAGGCGCGTGAGCTGGGAGCCAGTCGAAACCATGCTCTCGTAAATATACCTGCTGAGCTCTCCACAGGGCCTTTTTTAGCGCTTCATCAACTAAGCGATTAAGAGCAGCCTCGATCGCTGGCAGGGGATTGCCGGGCGCGCACGCAACAAGCGGGACGTTGTCCATTAGGAAAGAACCTCGGTCTTCCTGTCCCCGGACGGCATGCAATGCCACCACCGGAACGTCGTGACGTTTCGCAATCAACACCTCGCGCTGGGTCCACTCGCGGCTTGCATAAAGATCGGTGCGAATCATCAGCAAAGCGTTGCCTCCCGCCTCGGCCTCGAGTCGCTCGACCCAGTCTTCACCTGTCTGGATATCGTGCGCATCGAAGAACGCGTCGAGATGGGTATTTTGCAGGGCCTGGCGCACAGATGCGACTACGGACGCACCATCGTCTAGCCCGTCGGCGACGTAACGCTTCGTGTGGCTGACGAACACGGTGACACGGTCGTCGCCCACGTCATCTGACTCTCGGTGGAGCCGCTGCACTATGGACTGCGCTACTTCCCGCGCAAGAGTCGCAGGATGATCAAGTGCGTTTTTCGAGATCGCTTGCGGGCGACCCGCGATGTTGGCCAAGTGACTGTGGCTGATGTCCGCTCGCCCTCGTAGAGGCACGACTGCGACCCGAGCACCTGTTCCACCCGAGGTGGCGTCGGCGTTGAACAGCGCTTCGAGGTATACCCGCCAACCTTCCACATCTCGCACAGCATGGGCTAAAGCACGTCCCAGCAGCGGAACGACGACTGTCATCTGCGCGGGCTGCAGCTCGGCGGGCAGGTCCTGCATGAAAGGCAGTGCCCGCGGAGGACCCTCGGGGACATCCCACCCGACGCTGCGTCGGTAGACCTCTACCGCACCCCCAGCAAGCCCGGAATAGGCGAATCCGTGGAAGTGCTCGGTGAGCTGGTCAGCGACAGCCTCACCGTCTCCGTCGTCCGGGTGCCAGAGCACGTAGATCTCTAAGATAGGCGGCGTCAGCACGGGGAGAGTCTAGGGCCTTGTCGAGAGGCTTTCCAAGGTCTGTGGCCCGCGGTATTCTGCGCAAGGAGGTGGGGGATGTCCGACCACAACGTGTTTATCAGTCATCGTCACGAGGATGACTCTCTGATTCAGACGCTGAAAGACTTACTGGCGGGTCGCGGGTGCGATTTGCGCGACTCCTCGGTCAACGCGGCCACGCCGAATAATGCCAATGCCGAGGGGTATATCAAGGAAATTCTGGCGGATCGTATCCGCTGGGCCGGAAAGATCCTAGTGATTGTGTCTCCAGAAACTCGAACGAGCGAATGGGTTGACTGGGAGATCGAGTATGCCAAGCGGTTCCCCGACAAGCGCATCATCGGCGTGTGGTCGCCAGATGCGGGCGGCTGCGAGATTCCCGGTCCATTAAAGATGTATGCCGACGCGATGGTCGAGTGGGACGCAGAGGCGATCATCGAAGCCATCAGTGGGTCTGACAGCTGGCGCGACCCAACCGGCACGCCTCGCGAGTTACAGGCAATCCTCCGGATCGGTTGCTAACCCGACGTGCGGATGTACAGCTACGTCGTGCGTTACGACATCGGTTTCGCACCAAACCCCTTCCACGGCTGGTGCACGCTAGCTAATTGTAAGCAGGATATTCGCGCGCATGCTGTAACTGGGGACTGGATCGTTGGCACAGGCTCGGCGAGCGCCGGCCTGGGTGGCCAATTGGTTTACGCTATGGAAGTAGAGGAGGTCTTGTCGTTTCAGCAGTATTGGGACGACCCGCGATTTTCTAGAAAGCGGCCAAATTTGCGCGGAAGCCTCAAGCAGCAATATGGCGACAACATCTACCACCGCGGCGACGGCGGGTTCTGGATTCAGGAGAATTCCCGCCATAGCAAGGAAGACGGCACTCCAAGCAGAGGCCACGTCGTTCGAGATACCAAGGCAGACGTAGTACTCGCCTCGACCAACTTCTCGTACTTCGGAGGGTCTGGTCCGATCATCCCTGATCACCTTAGAGAGGAGCCCGATCTTGTTCATGGACGTCCTTCCTACAGAGTGAATTTCCCCGACGAATTCGTGAGATCGGCTCTCGAGTGGTTTCAAACGCTAGGGACTGGAGTCCATTCTGCTCCCCGGGAATGGCAGTCCCTACTGTGACGCACTGGTGTCCACCGTGTCGATTCTGCCTTTCGACCTTGCTGACCAGGGGATAGATATCGTGCTGTTCGACGACTACCAAGATCGTATTACTCTCGCGGATCCACCCGACGACATGCTGGGTCTGCTCGGCATCGGAGCGCACGCGGGTGCACTACTGGAGGCCCACAGAAACTACTTGCGCAGTCAGCTCGACGCCGTGACCAGTCGAGCGCTAGTGCGTCGACAGTTGGGCGAACTAATGGGACACGTCGCGGGGCTCGCTTCCTGCGCCGGACTGGGACTGGAAGAAATCGCTCGCGCGAACGTGCACAAGATTCAAGCCCGGGCGCGTGTCCGCAACATCCCTCAGCCCGAGACACCATTTGGGAAGCTCACTGTTGAGGCGTATCAAAAATGCGCAGCAATTACCGATGAGCAGGCGCCTGGCGGAATGGACCCCCTAGCCCTCTCGGTGCCGATGCTCGGGCTTGCAGGAGAAGCGGGGACTCTTCTTGTTGCTCAAAAAAAGGCTTACCGCGACCAAGACCCGGAAGTGCGCGATCCCGGGTTCCTAACAATTGAACTCGGAGATGTTCTCTGGTATGTAGCGGCGGTGGCCACACACTCGAGCATACAGCTGGCTGAAGCATTGCAGGAGGGCCTAGATGTTCTTGAGAGACGAACGCGTGACCTTGTCGCTCTTGCAGAGCTTCCATTAGATTTGCCGATTCTTGACGTCGACTTCCCAGTCACCGAGCGACTGCCGCGACAGTTAATATTTAGATTCCGCCAGACAACTCACGGAGACGACCCCCGAACTGTCCACTTGACACTTGAGCATACTTCGCCGAACGTCTTCCCAGACGGGCCGGTTCCCGTAGCGGACTCCAGTAAAACCCAAGGTTACTCCGCGCCGGGGCCATTTGGGGATCCCCTCACCGACAACTCGCGTCGCAGCGACGCTTACCGCTTCCACGATGCCATCCACCTCGGCTTTCTGGCCGTAATGGGTTGGTCGCCAAACACCCGATCGCTCCTCGGACTGAAGCGACGCAGCAGCGCATCGGTCGACGTAAATGAGGACGGGGCTCGGGCGATTTTTGCCGAGGAAGGGATGGCCGCGGTCTTGGCGAAAAGAGCACCTACCCGCCAAGGGTTCCTTTCGGAAGAAGCCGTCGATGACGAGGTGGTCGAGATGTTGGTAACTGTCTTCGAAGACTTAGAGGTTTCTCGAATGCCGTCGTGGCTATGGAAGCGTGCAGTTCAGCAAGGATTTGCTGCCATGGACGCCTTGCACCGTTCAGGAGGTGGCTTTCTCACAGCCGATCTTGACAGCAGGACGTTGCAGTACGCCCGCGCGTTACCAAGCGCCGTTCTCCGCTGAACGTGCGGGCTTGAGCGAGTTGAGGCGTGCAGGACGCTAGTGGACGCAATGTTGAGAAATGCCTCCACCTTGATGTCTGCCCGTAGAATTAGGCAAAAAGAGTTCAGCCCTTTACACGTTGAAGCGGAACTCCACCACGTCGCCGTCGGCCATGACGTAGTCCTTGCCCTCCATGCGCACCTTGCCGGCCTTCTTGGCCTCGGCCATGGAGCCGGCGGCGACGAGGTCGTCGAAGCTGACGATCTCGGCCTTGATGAAGCCGCGCTCGAAGTCGGTGTGGATGACGCCCGCGGCCTGCGGGGCCGTCGCGCCCTTGGGGATCGTCCACGCGCGCGACTCCTTGGGGCCTGCGGTGAGGTAGGTCTGCAGGCCCAGGGTGTGGAACCCGGTGCGCGCCAGCTGGTTCAGGCCCGGCTCGTCCTGCCCGATCGACTCCAGCAGCTCCTGGCTGGACTCGTCGTCGAGCTCGAGCAGCTCCTGCTCCACCTTGGCGTCGAGGAACACCGCGTCCGCCGGGGCCACCGCCGCGCGCAGCTCGGCCACCCGCTCGGTGTCGGTCAGCACCGACTCGTCGGCGTTGAACACGTACAGGAACGGCTTGGCCGTCAGCAGGGAGAGCTCGCGCAGCAGCGGCAGGTCGAGCTCCTTGGCCGCGGAGTACAGGGTGCGGCTGTCGTTGAGCACCGCGTCGGCGGCCTTGGCGGCGTCGACCACGGCCTTGCGGTCCTTCTGGGTCTTCGCCTCCTTCTCCAGCCGCGGGATGGCCTTCTCCAGGGTCTGCACGTCGGCGATGATCAGCTCGGTCTCGATCACCGAGATGTCGGCCATCGGGTCGATGCGCCCGTCGACGTGGACCACGTCGTCGTCGGCGAACACCCGCACCACCTGGCAGATCGCGTCGGCCTCGCGGATGTTGGCCAAGAACTTGTTGCCCAGGCCCTGCCCCTCGCTGGCGCCCTTGACGATGCCGGCGATGTCGACGAACGACACCACTGCGGGCACCTCGCGCTCGGACGAGAACACCTTGGCCAGCTCGCCGAGGCGCGGGTCGGGCAGCGGGACCACGCCCACGTTGGGCTCGATGGTGGCGAAGGGGTAGTTCGCGGCCAGGACGTCGTTGTTCGTCAGGGCGTTGAACAGGGTGGACTTGCCGACGTTGGGCAGGCCGACGATGCCGAGGGTGAGGCTCACGGCGGTGGAGTCTACGGACGTACAACACTCGGTCCTGTCGGTGCAGCCAGCCGTCGAACTCAGTCCACGGCCACTCCGTAGCTGCGGACCAGCCCGCTGAGCCCGTCAGTCCACCCCTGTCCCACAGCGCGCACCCGCCACGGACCGTCGAGTCCTCGCTGGTACACCTCGGCTAGAACACCTGCCGTCACCCCCGGCTCGTCGGGGAGCGGCAGTACAACCGGCGGTCCCCCGGCCCGCCACATCGCCACGCGGGCTGCGTCCAGACTCATCAGTGGGGATGGGTCGGTCGAGGCCACCAGCGCCACTCGCGCTACACCCTCACGGTCGAGGCGTGACAGATCTACCGTGATGCTGCAGTGGGTGGATGCGCCGTCCTGGCGCGGTACCCCCAGTGCCACCGCGTGCGCAGGGCTCGTCGGGGCGTTGTAGAACACCAAGTCGGCGTCGCCCCGCACACGACCGTCGGCCCCCAGCAGCAGAGCGCAGAGATCTACCTCGGCGCCGGATTGCGCGGTAACCGACAGCGTGAGCGGCGCCGTGAGGTCGCCGGGCTCGAGCGACACGACCGCACCCGGGGCAAGCGCGCGCCGCGGAACTGCATCAGGCGCCCCGAGGGGGGCGCCCTTTCCCTCGGCTACCCACTGCAGGAAGGGCCGCGGCAGCAGCGGGTCCTCGTCCTCGCCTGCGACGGGCTCCGGGTCGGCAAGGTCCGGGTCGTCCTCGGCCAGCTCGAGGACCTGGCCCACGTGGGGCACAGTCGCGGGCAGGGCCTTCACCTCGCCCGTCGCGGCCAGGTGCAGGTGCAACTCGTCAGCCCGGTCGAGCACCAGGGTGAGCGCGTCACCGTCGGACCCCCAGGAAGTCCGGCCGACCGAGTCGCGCGTCCATCGGCCTAGCAGCACCACCCCGAGCCGCTGGGTGCGCCGCACCCGGGTCAACACCGCGACGGTCATCGCCTCCAGGCCAGGCGCCACGGCGAACCCCTCCAGGAGGGTCGCCGCCACGCAGGACGCAGTGGACTCGAGGAACAGCCGGTGCCGGTCCCGTTGGGCGAGGGTGCGCAGGGTGGGCTTGCCCGTGGGGGTGAGATCCGGGCGCTTGGTCGGCAGGGTGTCCCAATCGGGCTGTCGGATCACGACGGACGCGGTCGCACCGGCCACCCCCACTGCGAGCCCACCGGCCGGGTTGTCAGAGAAAGCGATGTTCAGGGTCTCGCAGACGACATCCTCGTCGTTGCTGCGCAGCGCGCTCCACCACCTCTCCGCCTCTCGCACCAGCTGCTGGTGCCGCTCGATGAGACGCGCCGACTCGTCACGCACGTACGCAGCGGCGTCGCGCGACGCCATGTCCGCGGCACGGGCACGCGCCGCGCGGTCGAAACGCCCCACTTGGGCCTGCGCAAGGCGGGTGGCGTGTTTGGTCACCTCGGCCAGCACGGGCAGCTCGGGGGCCAACACAACTGGGCGTGCCGCCGCTGGCCAGTGGTCCCGGTGAACCTCGACTAACGCCCGCAGCGCAGCATCGAGCTCGGCGTGCGCCCGGCGGGTCTCGGCGTCCTGCGCGGCGCGCTCCGCCCGGCGCTGCTGGGCGGCGGCCTGGGAGGGGCTTGGGCCGCGACGCACCGGGCGACGGGCTGGTCCGCGCGACTTGGTGGACCGGCCGCGCCCCACTGCGGTGGAGGCAAAAAAGGGGCCCATTCCGGTGCTCACCCTCGTGCGACCCGTTCCGAAGGTGACGCGGGCAACGCGCGGGCCCGCTGAAGCACGGACTCCCCTAGTCGACACCCGAACCCGCATCCCCGGCACACCCACGCGGAACCCCAACGACATACGACCCACCCCCTGGCGACGCAGTGTTGCACCCTGGACACCGGGACCACAGGGGTCCACGATCACCGGACGCAGCGCCGCGTGGGGGGAGCTCGGATGGACTACCCGTTCGACCTGAGCGGCATCGAGGTGGGCGAGGACGGCATCCGCCGCTACACCGGCCTGCCCCGCAACGTCGTCACCATGGTCCGCCGCTCGGTCGAGGCGCACCCGGAGCGGACCGCGCTGGTCGAGGTGGGCGGGGAGCGGCTGACCTACGCGCAGCTGTGGGACGACGCCGCCCGCGTCGCCGGCGGGCTGCGGGAGCGCGGCGTCACCCGCGGGAACCGTGTCGCGCTGCGGCTGCCCGCGGGCTGCGACTGGGTGCGCGCGTTCCTGGGCACGCTGCTGGCGGGCGCGGTGGTGGTGCCGGTCAACACCCGCCTGGCCGCGGCGGAGGTCGACTACGTCGTCGGCAACTGCGGCGCCGCGGTGGTCCTCGGACCCGACGGCCCGCTGCCCGACGGCGACCCGCTCGTCGTGGACGACCAGGCCCACACGGACGTCGCCGCGATCTTCTACACCAGCGGCACCACGGGGTTCCCCAAGGGCGCCATGACCACCCACGAGAACTTCCTGTCCAACGTGGAGACCTGCCTGCGCTGCGTCCGGGTCGACCGCGCCGCGCACCAGACCACGCTGATCTCGGTGCCGCTGTTCCACGTCACCGGCTGCAACTCCCAGCTGCTCGTCGCGCTCAGCATCGCGAGCACGTCCGTCGTCCTGCCGACGTTCGACGTGGCCGCGTTCCTCACCGCGGTCGAGGCCGAGCGCGTCACCATGCTCACCTCGGTGCCCGCCATCTACTGGCTGGCCCTGCACCACCCCGCGTTCGCCACCACCGACGTCTCGACGGTGCGGACCCTCAGCTACGGCGGCGCCCCCATCGCCCCGGACCTTGTGCACCGCATCGCCGCCGCGTTCCCGGGGGCGCGGGTGGGCAACGGGTTCGGCCTCACCGAGACGTCCTCGGTGTCGAGCTACCTGCCCCACGAGCTCGCCGCCGAGCACGCCGACTCCGTCGGGTTCGCCGCCCCCGTGGCCGACCTGCGCATCGACGACCCCGACGCCGACGGGGTGGGTGAGCTGCTGGTCCGCGGGCCGCACGTGGTCGCCGGCTACTGGGAGGACCCGGAGCGCACCGCGGCCACCTTCGTCGACGGGTGGCTGCACACCGGCGACCTGGCGCGCCTCGACGACGGGCTGCTGCGCGTGGTCGACCGCGCCAAGGACATGATCAACCGCGGCGGGGAGAACGTGTACTGCGTCGAGGTGGAGAACGCCCTCGCCGCGCACCCCGGCATCGGCGAGGTGGCCGTGCTCGGCGTGCCCGACGAGGTGATGGGCGAGAAGGTCGGCGCCGTCGTCGTCCCGCTGCCCGGTGCGGGCGTGACCGGCCGCGACGTCGCAGACTTCGCCGCCGGGGTGCTGGCCGACTACAAGGTCCCCCAGTACGTCGCCCTGCGCGGCGAGCCGCTGCCCCGCAACCCCGGGGGCAAGGTGGTCAAGCCCGCGCTGCGCACCACCACCAGCTGGGGCACCCCGCTCCGCTGACACGACCCACCCCCACCAGGAGGAACCCCGTGCCCACCGTCGAGACGCTCCGAGGCCCCGTCGACACCGCCGACCTCGGCCGGGTGCTCATGCACGAGCACGTCTTCGTCCTCTCCACCGAGCACGTCGAGAACTACGGCGCCGGCGGCTGGTGGGACGAGGAGGAGCGCATCACCGACGCGGTGCAGAAGCTCAACGCTCTCAAGGACTCCGGCATCGACACCATCGTCGACCCCACCGTGTGGGGCCTGGGCCGCTACATCCCCCGGGTGCAGCGCATCGCCGAGCAGACCGAGCTGAACATCATCGCCGCCACCGGGCTCTACACCTACGACGAGGTGCCCCACCAGTACGACCTGCGCGGGCCCGGCCTCATGGTCGACCTGCCGCGGGACCCCATGGTCGACGACTTCAGCCGCGACATCACCCGCGGCATCGCCGACACCGGGGTCAAGGCCGCGTTCCTCAAGTGCGCCGTCGAGGCCAAGGGCCTCACCCCCGGGGTGGAGCGCACCCTGCGGGCCGTCGCCGCCACCCACCGCGACACCGGCGCCCCCATAACCGTGCACACCTCCTCGCCCACCCAGGCCGGTCGGCTCGTGGTGCGGGTGCTCGCCGAGGAGGGCGTCGACCTCACCAAGGTCGTCATCGGCCATGCCGGGGACTCCAACGACCTCGACTACCTCACCGAGCTGGCCGACGCCGGCTGCGTGCTGGGCATGGACCGCTTCGGCCTGGACATGTACAACCCCACCGCGTCCCGGGTGGACACCGTGGTCGCCATGGTCGAGCGCGGCTACGTCGGCCAGCTCGTGCTCGCCCACGACGCCAGCTGCTACATCGACTGGTTCCCCGGCGAGGCGCAGGCCGCCGTCGCCCAGGCCGCCCCGAACTGGCACTACACCCACATCACCGACGACGTCCTGCCCGCGCTGCGGGAGCGCGGGGTGACCGACGCACAGGTCGACACGATGCTGGTGGACAACCCGCGGGCGTACTTCTCCTAGGCCGTCAGCCGGTCCAGCCGACGGCGCAGCAGGGGCGCCCCCACCACGGCACGCACCAGCAGGGCCCCGGTGGCGACGGCCAGCAGCGTCCACCACGGGGAGTGCCGCACCACCGCGGCGGCCGTCAGGCCCAGCACCACCACGACGCTCACGACCACGGCCAGCACCCGGTTGCCCTCGAGCCGGGCGAGCCGACCCTCCACCAGCAGTGCCGCGGCCTCGCGCACGTCCGGGTCGGCGGGCACCGGTCCCCCGACCGCGCCACGGACCGCCGCCCGACGCTGCACGTCGTCGAGCGACCCCAGGGCGACGGGCAGGCCGTCCCGCGGCCGGTCGAAGAGCCGGTCGAGCAGCGCGTACACGACCGCAGCGCCGAGCCCCACCACCGCCGCTGGGCCGGCGCCCTGCCCCTGGGCCGCGCTGAGCACGCCCCACAACAGGCCGATCGAGACGGCGCGCAGGACCGCGCGCGCCCAGGTGGGACCCAGGACCAGGACGGTGCTCACGGCGCCGACGAGGTTGCTCACCACGGCAGCATCTCCCGACGCGCTCCTTCTGTCCCGGGAACCGTGGTCGCGGCGCCGGCGTGCGGTCCGTCGCGGCCGCCCCCAGGATCAGGACCATGGCGAAGAGCGACGACGAGGTCCGCAGCGAGTTCGACGACGCGGTGAACATGACCGCGAAGCAGCTCGAGGACTTCCTCGAGACCGACGAGTCGAAGTCCGTGGGCCAGGACTCCGGGGACGGCGAGTCCAAGGGCCACGAGTCGGGCCGGCGGATCGTGGAGATCCTGCGCAAGAAGAAGGACGACGTCACCGACGACGACGTCGACCACATGCGCAAGGTCGTCAGCTACGTGCACCGGCACTCCGCGCAGCGGCCGAAGGGCGACGTCGAGGACACCGACTGGCGCTACTCGCTGATGAACTGGGGCCACGACCCGCTCGACGACTGACCCCCCTCAGCCGCCCAGCGCCTCCCGGGCACGCACCACCAGCAGCAGGATGGGCAGGAACCCGGCGCTGCCCGCGAGGGCCAGCCCGGCCAGCACCCGCACCACCGACTGACCGGCCACGATCCCGGCCACGGCCGCGCTGACGGCGAGACCCCACAACCCGGCCCCCAGCACCGCGTGGCCCAGGAAGTCCGCACCCGGAGAGGCCGACGGGGTGGTCGGCTCCCGCCCGCTGAGCCCGCGGTTCAGCGCCTCGGTCAGCTCCGGGCCGGCGGTGCGCCAGGCCTGGATGCTCGCCAGCAGCAGGAGCGGCGAGAGCAGCGTGAACGCGAGCGCCACGACCTGCCGCACCCCGCGGCGCCCGGCCGGGGGCGTCGACCCCCGGCCCGGGCCCCCGGGGTACGGCGGCAGACCGCCCGGCCCCGCACCCCACCCGCTGCTCACCGGCCCAGCATGACCGACCCGGGTGTCCCGCGTCCCCTGCTTGACGCACCGACCCCGCGCCGCTGCGATGGGCCCATGCCCCTCGCCCTGCCCGACGAGCTCTGCCTGCTCGGCCACGACGCCGAGTCCGGCCGCGCCCACACGTCCCACCTCGACCTGGGCCTGGCCGGGGCCGTCCTCGTCGAGCTGGCCCTGTCCGGCCGCGTCGACGTCGACGACGACCGGGTGGTGGTCCTCGACGACTCCCCCACCGGCGACGCACTGCTCGACGCCGCGCTCGTCCGCATCGCCGAGGACAAGCCGCGCAAGCCCGCCGACTGGGTGTCCCGGCTGCAGAAGGGCCTGCGCGACGACGTGCTCGCCCGGCTCGTCGAGGCCGGGGTGCTGGACCACGAGACGTCGAAGACCCTGGGGATGTTCACCCGTCACCGGTGGCGCGAGGTCGACCCCGAGCCCGAGCAGCAGGTCCGCGCCCGGCTCGAGACCGTCGTCCTGCACGGCACGGAGCCCGACCAGCGCACCGCCGCGCTCGTGGGCCTGGTCGCCGCGGTCGACCTGCGCCAGGCCGTGTTCCCGCTGGCGCCGCGCAAGCCCACCGAGACCCGGATGGGCGAGGTCGCCGAGGGCGAGTGGGCCCCGGCCGCCGTCGTGACGGCCGTCCGCCAGGTGCAGGCGGCCATCATCGCCGCGACCCTGGTCGCCACCACGGCGGCGACGACCTCCAGCTAGACCCGGGCTTGGGGAACCCTTGACCCGTCCGGCTCGTTGCCGTTGTGACACCCACCCGAGCCCCGGACGGAGCCCGTGACCCCCGATCGACCCCCGCCCGCCGACCCTGCGCGCACCGGGCGGAGGTGGGCGCCATGGAGTGGCTGCTGATCGGCGCCGCGCTCGTCCTCGTCGTCGCGTGCGGGCTGTTCGTGGCCGCCGAGTTCGCCCTGGTCACCGTCAGCCGCCCCACCCTGGAGGCCGCCGCCGACGCCGGTGACCGCCGTGCCGCCGGCGGGGTGCGGGCGCTGCGCACCCTGTCCACCCAGCTCTCCGGGGCGCAGCTCGGCATCACCGTCACCAACCTGGGCATCGGGTTCCTCGCCGAGCCGTCCATCGCGGCCCTCACCGACGGCCCGCTCGAGGCACTGGGTCTCGGACCCGCTGCGGCGAGCACGGTCTCGGTGCTGCTGGCCCTCGTCCTGGCGACGGCGCTGACCATGATCTTCGGTGAGCTCGTGCCCAAGAACCTCGCCATCGCCCGGCCCGTGGAGACCGTCCGCGCCGTGCAGTGCTTCCAGCGCGCGTTCACCCGGGCGACGGCCTGGCCGCTGCGCTTCTTCAACGGCACGGCCAACCGGGTGCTGGGCCTGGTCGGCCTGGAGCCGCAGGAGGAGCTGGCCTCGGCCCGCTCGCCGCAGGAGCTGGTCTCGCTCGTCGCCCGCTCCGCCGAGCGGGGCACGCTGCCCGCGACCACGGCCACCCTGGTCACCCGCACCCTGGCCTTCGGCGACCGTCGCGCCGCCGACGTCATGACACCGCGGGTGCGGCTGCACACCCTGGCCCCGACCGACCCGGTGACGGCGGTCTACGAGCGCGCCACCGCGACCGGGCACTCCCGGTTCCCGGTGGTGGACGGGGACGACGTCGTCGGGGTGGTGCACGTCAAGCACGTCGTCGATGTCGACCCGGCCGACCGTGCCGACACCCCGGTCTCGGCCGTCATGGCCACGGACCTCGTCCTGGTGCCCAGCTCGGTCGAGCTCGACGCCCTGCTGGAACGGCTGCGCGACACCGGGTTGCAGCTGGCCGTGGTCATCGACGAGTTCGGCGGCGTCGACGGCATCGTCACCGTGGAGGACCTCGTCGAGGAGCTGGTGGGCGAGGTGCGCGACGAGCACGACAGCCGCGCCGAGGCCGCCGTGCGCCGCCGCCCCGACGGGTCGCTCGACCTCTCGGGGCTGCTGCGGCCCGACGAGGCCTCGGCCGCGCTGGGCGCGGCGCTGCCGGAGAGCGCGGAGTACGAGACCCTCGCCGGCCTGGTCGCCGAGCGCCTGGGCCGGGTGCCGGAGGTGGGCGACGAGGTGGTCCTCGAGCTCTCACCGCCCGGTGAGGAGCCCGTGACGGTGACGCTGCGGGTGGCGACGACGGCCGGGCTACGGGTCGACCGGGTGGTGGCCTCCGGCTCTGTGAACGGGACCTCGCGTCCTGGGTCCAGAAATCACACACAGGAGCGGAGCTCGTGATGATCGGGCTGGCGGTGGTGCTGCTGGGGCTGAACGCGTTCTTCGTCGGCGCCGAGTTCGCGCTGATCTCCGCGCGCCGCACCACGATCGAGCCGCGCGCGCAGCAGGGCAGCCGGGCCGCGCGCACCACGCTGCGGGCGATGGAGGACGTGTCGCTGATGATGGCCGGCGCGCAGCTGGGCATCACCCTGTGCTCGCTGGGCCTCGGTGCACTGGGCGAGCCGGCCGTGGCCCACGCGCTGGAGGGCCCGTTCACCAGCCTGGGCGTGCCCGACGCGCTGCTGCACCCGGTGGCGTTCACCGTCGCGCTGGGGATCGTGGTCTACCTGCACGTGGTGATCGGGGAGATGGTGCCCAAGAACATCGCCCTCGCCGCGCCCGACCGGGCCGCGCTGGTCCTGGCGCCGCCCCTGGTGCTGGTGGTGACCCTGCTCAAGCCCGTCATCGTCGCCCTGAACTGGGTGGCCAACGTGTGCCTGCGCGCCGTCGGGGTGACCCCGAAGGACGAGGTCACCAGCGCCTTCACCCGCGACGAGGTGGCCGGGCTGGTCGCCGAGTCCCGCGACGAGGGCCTGCTCGACCTCGAGGAGGCCACGCTCGTCGGCGGGGCGCTCGCCTTCGCCGACGCGACCGTGGCCGCGGTGCTGCTGCGCACCGACGACCTCGTGACCGTGGCCCCGGGCGTCACCCCCCGCGAGGTCGAGCGGGCCGCCGCACGGACGGGCTTCTCCCGCTTCCCGGTCTCCGACGGGGACGGGGGTGTGCGGGGCTACCTGCACCTCAAGGACGTGCTGCACACCGACCCGGGTGCGCTGGACGAGCCCGTGCCCGCGGCGCTGGTGCGCGCCCTGCCCGAGGTGGAGCCCGACGCCCCGCTGCGCGCGGTGCTCGCGACCCTGCAGCGCACCGGGGCGCACCTGGCCCAGGTGCGGTGGGACCGGGGCCCGCTGCTGGGCGTGGTCGCGCTCGAGGACGTGCTGGAGGAGCTGGTGGGCGAGCTGGCCGGCACCTGAGCCCGCCGGCGGGTCGTCCCCGGGGCGGTCGGTCAGCTCACCCAGGAGACGACGTTGCCCACCAGCAGCGCGAGCGGGACGGCGCCGAGGGCGAGGAACAGGGTGACCCCGGCGACGGCCCGCGGCGCCCGCCGCGCCCGGGCGACCCCGACGACGGAGGTGACGACGGCGGCCAGCCACAACCCGAGGGCGGCCGCGCCGGCCGCCACCGCGAGCGCGAACGAGCCGCTGGCGGAGTCCGCGTCGGGGGTGGAGTCCAGGGCGACGGTGAGCCCGTTCAGCCCGGCGAACAGCGACACCGCCCACGCCACGACGCTGGCGACGAGCAGGACGGGGGAGAGCACCGCGGCGCGGGTCACCCCACGACCCGGCGGCGGCGCGGGCGGTGGTGTCCCCCACCCCGACGGCCCGGGCGGGCCGTACCCCGGCGGGCCGGGCGGGCCGTACCCCGGCGGGCCGGGCGGGCCGTACCCCGGCCCCAGCGGTCCGTGCTCCGGTGGCGGGCCGTACCCCGGCGGCGGGCCCCAGCTCTCGGTCACCGGGACAGCATCGCCCGCGGGGGCGGCGGCTGTCCCGGGTTCGGCCCCGGCGAGGTCCCCCGGCCCCTAGCCTGGACCCGACCGGGCGGGTCCCCTCCCGGCCCGTGCTCCCGGGGGGAGGCCAGCGCGTGGACACCACGGCCGTGGTCTTCCTCGTCGTCGGTGCCGCGGGCCTGCTGGTGGTGCTGCTCTCCCTCGTCGTCGGGGAGATCGGCGGCGCGATCTCCGCCGACGCCGATGGCCCGTTCTCGCTGCCCGCCATCGCGGCCCTCGTCGGCGGCGTTGGCTTCGGCGGGGCCGCGGCCAGCACCGTCACCCCGGCCGGCCCGGTGGGGGTGCTGCTCGACGTCGTCGTCGGGCTGGCCGTCGCGATGCCCCTGGCGTTCGCCGTCATCCGCGTCTCCGCCGCGCTGCAGCACATGCCGACCGACCCCACCCTCACCCGCACCGACCTGCACGGCGCCCTCGGCGTCGTCATCAGCGCGGTGCCCGCGGGCGGCTACGGCGAGGTGCGCCTCGCGGTGGCCGGCCAGCAGCTGAAGTACCACGCCCGCAGCGCGCGGCCGCTGCCCGCGGGCACCCCCGTCTACGTCGTCGACACCCCCAGCGAGACCTCCGTCGAGGTCGTCTCGACCGCGCCCGAGCCCCTGCCCGAGCACCCCACCCCAGGAGAGACCCCGTGACCCTGCTCATCGCGATCGGCGGGGTCGTCGTCCTCGTCCTCGCCCTCGTCCTGCTCGTGCTCAGCCGCATCAAGGTGGCCGGGCCCAACCAGGCGTTCCTCGTCACCGGCAGGCAGGGCCGCTCGGTGACCAGCGAGTCCGGCTCGGTCAGCCGCGACATGTCCGGCCAGAAGGTCGTCATGGGCGCCAGCGTCTTCGTCCTGCCCGTGGTGCAGAAGCTGCACTCCATCGACCTGTCCAGCCGCCGCATCCCCGTCGGCATCCGCGGCGCGGTGAGCAAGCAGGGCGTCAAGTGCGACCTCGAGGGCGTCGCCATCGTCAAGGTCGGCGGCACCGAGGACGCCATCCGCGCGGCCGCCCAGCGGTTCCTCAACCAGCAGCAGGGCATCGACACGTTCACCTCGGAGGTGCTCGCCGGCGCGCTGCGCTCCATCGTCGGCCGGCTGACCATCGAGGAGATCATCCGCGACCGCGCCGCCTTCGCCTCCGCCGTGGCCGAGGAGGCGGAGAGCTCGCTGACCGGCCAGGGCCTGGTGCTCGACACCTTCCAGCTGCAGGACATCCAGGCCGAGGGCTCCTACCTGGCCGACCTCGGCCGCCCCGAGGCCGCCCGGGTGCTCAAGGAGGCCTCCATCGCCGAGGCGCGCGCCCGGCAGGCCTCCCAGCAGGAGCAGCTGCTCGCCGACGAGGCCATCGCCGTCAGCCAGCGCCAGCTCGCCCTCAAGCAGGCCGAGATCTCCGCCGAGACCGACGCCGCCAAGGCCCGCGCCGCCGCCGCCGGGCCGCTGGCCCAGGCCGCGCAGGACCAGCAGGTGCTCACCGAGCAGGAGAAGGTGGCCGACCGCACCGCCTCGCTCACCCAGGCCCAGCTCGACACCCAGGTCCGCCGCCCCGCCGACGCCGAGCGCTACCGCGTGGAGCAGGAGGCCGAGGGCCGCAAGAACTCCCGCATCTTCACCGCCGAGGCCGACCGGCAGGCCACCATCGCCGCCGCCCAGGCCGCGGCCGAGCAGGCCAAGCTCACCGGTGAGGGCGAGCGGGCCCGGCGCTCCGCGCTGGCCGACGCCGAGGCCATCGAGGGCGCCAAGCGCGGTGAGGCCGAGAAGCTGCGCCGCCAGGCCATCGCCGACGCCGTGGAGCGCGAGGGCATGGCCGACGCCGCCGCCATCCGCGCCCGCGGTGAGGCCGAGGCCGCCGCCATGGACGCCCGCGCCACCGCCTTCGCCACCTACGGCGAGGCCGCCATCCTCGACCTGCTGGTCAAGGTGCTGCCCGAGGTGGTCGGCGCCGCGGCGGCCCCGCTCTCCGCCGTCGACAAGATGACCGTCATCTCCACCGACGGCGCCGGCGCGGTCGGCAAGTCCGTCGCCGCCAACGTCGCCCAGGGTCTGCAGCTCTCCGGCGACCTCACCGGCATCGACGTCCCCGCCCTGCTCAAGCGGCTCTCCGGGGCGGTCGAGAAGCCCACCACCGACGGGGCGTAGACCCTCCCCCCGACCGCTGCACCCCAGGTCACGGGTGCGCAACGGTGGAGATGGGAGGTGGCGCGTGCACGACCAGGTCATGAACCACCCATTACCCTCGGGGTCATCCCACGCAGGTCGCGGCGGGTGATCCGTGCTGCCGGGGGTGACGAGGTGGACCTGAGCGCTGCTCGCCGCGCCCCCAGCCGTCCCCGGCCGGTCGGGCCCACCCCCGCCGGGCCGACCTACCGGCCCGAGCTGCAGGGCCTGCGGGCCGTGGCCGTGGCGCTCGTCGTCGCCTACCACGTGTGGTTCGGCCGGGTCTCCGGCGGCGTCGACGTCTTCCTCGTCCTGTCCGGCTTCCTGCTCACCGGCCAGCTCGTCCGCGCCGGCTCGGCCGGGCGGGCGCTGGACCTGCGGCGACGCTGGAGCCGGACCCTGGTGCGGCTGCTGCCGTCGATGGTCGTCGTCCTGCTCGCCACCACCGTCGCCGCGGCCCTGGTGCTGCCCGAGTGGCGGTGGCCGCAGGTGCTGCGCGAGGTCCTCTCCTCGCTGCTGTTCGTGGAGAACTGGCGCCTCGCGGCCGACTCCGTCGACTACGCCGCCCAGCACGTCGACGCCAGCCCCACCCAGCACTTCTGGTCCCTCGCCATCCAGGGCCAGTTCTTCCTAATCTGGCCGGTGCTGCTGGCCGGGGTCGTCGCCCTGGGCACGGCGGCCGGGGTCCGCGCCCGGGTGGGGCTGACCTGCGCCGTGGTCACCGTCGCGTCGCTGGCCTACTCGGTCTCGCTGACCGCGGCCAACCAGCCGCTGGCCTACTTCCACTCCTGGACCCGGGCGTGGGAGCTGGCCCTGGGCGGCCTGCTCGCCTGCGTCATCGGCGCGGTGCCGCTGGCCCTGCGCACCCGGCTCGTGCTCGGCTGGGCCGGGGTGCTCGGCCTCGTCGCCTGCGGGCTGCTGCTGCGGGTGGACGACGTGTTCCCCGGCTGGGCCGCGCTGTGGCCCACCGGCTGCGCGGTCGCGGTGCTGCTCGCCGGCTCCACCGGCTCCCCCCGCGGTGTGGACCGCTGGCTCGCCCACCCCCTCGCGCAGCGCCTCGGCGCGCTCGGCTTCACCCTCTACCTCTGGCACTGGCCCGTGCTGATCATCACCCTCGTCGCCACCGAGCAGCGCGAGCTCGGGCTCGTCGACGGCCTCGCCGTGGTCGTGATCTCGGTGGTGCTCGCCGCCGCCACCCACCACCTGGTGGAGCAGCCGCTCGCCGGTCGCGGGTTCAGCACTCGCGGCGGGGTGCGCCTCGGGCTGGCCGGGGTGGTCGTCGTCCTCGCCGCCACAGCCACCTGGCAGAGCGCGGCGCTGGCCCGCACCGAGGGCCTCGGCGAGGTGGGCGACGCCGCGCACCCCGGTGCCGTCGCGCTGCTCACCGGGCCGCCCGAGCCCGCCGCGCTGCTGCCCGCCGCGGTCGCGCTCACCAGCGACTGGGTCGGCATCGATTCCCCGTACTGCGAGCGGCGCACCGTGCGCGACGTGGTCCTGTGCACCACCGCGACCCCGGAGGAGCCCACCCGGCGGATCGCCGTCGTCGGCGACTCCCACGCCCGCCAGCTGGGCGGCGCGCTGGTGCCGCTCGCCGCGCGCCACGGCTGGGAGATCACCTGGGCGATCAAGGACGCGTGCCCGCTGTCCACCAGCTCCGAGGTGTTCCCCGGCGAGCCCACCTGCCTGGCCTTGAACGCCGCGCTGCCCGACGCGCTCGCCGAGTCCGGCGTCGACACCGTGGTCGTCATGGGCAGCCGCAACGCCCGGGTCGGGCTCACCGAGGTCACCCCCACCGGGTTCGCCGAGCAGTGGACGGCGCTGACCGAGCGGGGCCTCGGCGTGGTCGCGCTGCGCGACAGCCCCCGCTTCGAGTACTCCGTGCCGACCTGCCTGGACGAGCAGGGCCGGGGCGCGCCGCAGTGCGAGGCGCCCCGCGACGCCGTCTACACCGCCGCCCCGCCCTGGACGGGCCGCGACGACGTGCCCGCGAGCGTGGCCTTCGTCGACACCGCCGACCTGTTCTGCCCGGGCGCGAGCTGCGTCACCGAGCTGGGCAACGTCGCGGTGTACCTCGACGACAACCACCTGACGAGCACCTTCTCCCACACCCTGGCCGACCCGCTCGAGGCCCGGCTGCTCGACGCGCTGGGCACCGTCGCCGGCCGCTGAGCCGGGCGGCGCCCCCGGGTCCATGCTGGGCCGGTGAGCGACGACGCCCTCGGCGCCTACCGGGGAGGCACCTACACCCGCAGCTACCTCGTCATGTTCTGGCTGATGGGCGTGGTCGGCGTCGGTCTCGACGCGGTGCTGCGCTCGCACTGGTCGGTGGCCGGGGTGGTGGTGCTGGGCGTCGTCGGGCTGATGGGCGTGGTGCTGCTGGTCGGGGTGGCGCAGAGCGTGCTCACCCGCGACGGGCTGCGCCTGGTGCTGACGCGGCGCACGCTGCGCTGGGTCGACGTCGCCGAGGTGCTCGAGCCCGAGGCGGGCGACACCGAGGTGCGGCTGCGCACCTGGGACGGCACCGTCGTCACCGCCAAGGGGGTGCCCGTGCGGGTCCGCGGCGGGGTGCGCGCCCTGGTCGAGGCGGCCCGGCGGTGACCGCGCGCGGCCCGGGCGCCTGCCCGTGCGGGCTGGGCCCGCCCTACGACGCCTGCTGCGGCCCGCTGCACGCCGGCGCCCCCGCCCCCACCGCGGAGCGGCTCATGCGCTCGCGCTACACCGCCTTCGCCCTCGCCGACGAGGCGTACCTGCTGGCCAGCTGGCACCCCCGCACCCGGCCGCGGGCGCTGCGGCTCGACGCCGGGCAGCGCTGGACCGGGCTCGAGGTGGGGCCGACGACTGGTGGCGGCCCCTTCGCCGCCGAGGGCACCGTCGCGTTCCGCGCCCGCTGGGCGGCCGGCGGGCGGACCGGGGTGCTCGCCGAGACCAGCCGCTTCGTCCGCGTCGACGGGCGGTGGGTCTACCTCGACGGCGTGAGCGGGCCGGGCACGGTGACACCCTGACGCGCGTGCCCCTCCCCCGCCTGCGGCCCGGCCCGGCCTTCGCCGCGCTCGCCCTCACCTTCGCCGTGGTCATGCTGGGGGCGACGCTGCCCACCCCGATGTACGGGCTCTACCAGCGCGAGCTCGGCTTCTCCCCGCTCGTGCAGACCGTCATCTTCGCCGTGTACGCCGTCGGCGTGCTCGGCGCGCTGCTCGCCTTCGGCCGCTGGTCCGACGCGCTCGGCAGGCGCCCGCTGCTGCTCGCCGGGCTGGGGTTCGCGCTGGTCAGCAGCGTGGTGTTCCTGCTCGCCGGGCCGGTGTGGGTGCTGCTGGTGGGCCGGCTGCTCTCCGGGCTCTCCGCCGGCATCTTCGCGGGCACCGCCACCGCCGCGGTGATCGAGGCCGCCCCCGAGGCGTGGCGGGACCGCGCCCCGTTCGTCGCCACCGGGGCCAACATCGGCGGGCTGGGCCTGGGCCCGCTGCTGGGCGGCCTGGCCGTGCAGTACCTGCCCGCCCCGCTGCACCTGTCCTTCGCCGTCCACGTCGCCGCGGTGGCCGGGTGCGTGCTGCTGGTGCTGGCCGCGCCGGAGACCGTCGACGTCGCGCCGGACGCCCGCCCGCAGCGCCAGCCCCTGGCCGTGCCCGCCGAGGTCCGCGGCGTGTTCGTCGGCGCCGCCATCGCCGGGTTCGCCGGGTTCGCCGTGCTGGGGCTGTTCACCGCCATCTCCCCGCAGCTCGACGCCCAGGTGCTCGGCCAGCGCAACGTCGCCGTCACCGGGCTCGTGGTGTTCCTGCTGCTCGGGTCGTCCGCCGCCGCCCAGGTGGCGCTGCGCGGCATGGCCGCCGACCGGGCGCTGGACCTCGGCTGCGTGCTGCTGGCGGTGGGCATCCTGCTCGTGGGCCTGTCGGTGGGGGTGGCCTCGTTCCTCGCCCTGGTCGCCGGGGCCGTCGTCGCCGGCGTCGGGCAGGGGCTCACCTTCTCCAAGGGCCTGGCCGCGGTGAACGCCGAGGTCGACCCCGGGGCCCGCGCCGGGGTGACGTCGAGCTACTTCGTCGTGCTCTACGTGGCCATCTCGCTGCCGGTCGTGGGGATTGGGGCCGCGATCGGCCCGCTCGGGCTGGTCACGGCCGGGCTCACGTTCACCGTCGGGGTGGCCGTGCTCGCCCTGGTCGCGCTCGTGCTGCTGCGCGTGCAGCGCGCCCGGAACTAGACGGGCGCCCGCGACGGTTGCACGAGCCATGACCGCACCCGCAGGACACACCCCGGACGGCGGCGTGCTGCTCGGCGACGCCTCGGCCACCTCCCACACCGTCGTCGTCTTCGAGGACCCGAGCTGCCCGTACTGCGCGCAGCTGGAGGCGAGCTCGGGGGACGTGCTGCGGCGCGCCGTCGCCGACGGCTCCGCCAGCGTCGAGCACCGCACCATGGCGTTCATCAACGACGGGTCCGTGCTGGCCGCGAACGCGCTGGCGCTCGCCGCGGAGGCGGGCAGCTTCGCCGAGCTGCACCAGTGGCTCATGGCCCACCAGCCCGACGAGGACGGCGACGGCTGGACCGAGGACGCGCTCGTCGAGGCCGGGGCCCAGGTGGGGATCACCGGGGACGACTTCGTCACCGGGGTGCGGGAGGGCCGCTGGGTGCAGTGGGTGCTCGAGGCCAACGACCGCTTCGGTGAGCAGGACCCGTTCGGCACCCCCGGGGTGTTCGTCGACGGCGAGCACGTCGACCCCGCCACCGCGATCGGGGACCAGACCGCCCTCGCCGCGCTCATCCGCTGACGCGCTCCCCCCTCGCCGCGCTGCTGCACTGACGCGCTCCGTCCCTGATCGCCCCCTACTTTTTGGAGTCCGCATGACCCCCTCCGCCACCGCCGCCGGCACCGCCGCGCTGGGCACCCGCACCGTCACCCGCATGGGCTACGGCGCCATGCAGCTCGCCGGACCGGGCGTCTTCGGCCCGCCCGCCGACCGCGACCGGGCCGTCGCCGTGGCCCGCCGGGCCGTCGAGCTCGGCGTTGACCACGTCGACACCAGCGACTTCTACGGCCCGCACGTCACCAACGAGATCCTGCGCGAGGCGCTGCACCCCTACGACGGGCTCACCCTCGTCACCAAGGTCGGGGCCCGCCGCGACGACGAGGGTGCGTGGCTGGAGGCGCTCTCGGCCGACGAGCTGCGCTCCGCCGTGCACGACAACCTGCGCAACCTCGGCGTCGAGCGGCTCGACGTGGTCAACCTGCGGCTGCACGACACCGAGTCCTCGCTGGCCGAGCCGCTGGGCGTGCTGGCCGAGCTCAAGGCCGAGGGGCTCATCGACCAGCTCGGCGTCTCCAACGTCGGCGGGGGCCAGCTGCTCGAGGCCCGCGGCATCACCGACGTCGCCTGCGTGCAGAACCAGTACAACCTGGTGCAGCGCGAGGACGACGCGCTCGTCGACGCGTGCGCCGCCGCCGGCATCGCCTACGTGCCGTTCTTCCCGCTGGGCGGGTTCTCGCCGCTGCTGGAGGCCGGGCTCGACGCGGTCGCGGAGCGCGTCGGCGCGACCCCCATGCAGGTGGCCCTGGCCTGGCTGCTGCAGCGGTCCCCGTCGATCCTGCTCATCCCGGGCACCTCCTCGCCGGAGCACCTCGAGCAGAACGTCGCCGCCGCCGACCTCACCCTGGCCGCGGACGACGTGGCCGAGCTCGACGCCCTGGCCGGCTGACCGCCGCTGGCCCGCTGTGCCCCCGCATCGCGCGGGCTCGATGCACCTCCCGGGGCCGCCGGGCTGCATCCAGCCCGCGCGATGCAGCCCGGGCCGGGGTCAGGCGGGGGCGCGGTGGACGGTGACGGCCCAGCCCGCATCGTCGTGCCAGGCCCGCAGGTCCCAGGTGGCGAAGCGGTGCTCGCGCACGAGCCCGACGGCGGCGCAGTCGGCGTCGAACGCGGCCACGGTGTAGTCGCGGTCGGTGGCGAACCCCGTCACCAGGGCGCCGTCGGGCACCAGGTGCGCCCGCAGCCGGGCCAGCACCGCGCGCTCGCTGCCCGGCTCGGCGAACACCAGCACGTTCCCGGCCGCCACCACGACGTCGAACCGCTCACCCAGGTCCAGCGTCGCCAGGTCGGCCTGCACCACCGCCAGCCCCGGCTGGGTGCGCGCCGCGGCGACCAGCACCGGGTCGAGGTCGACCGCCGTGACGTGGTGCCCGCGGCGCACCAGCTCGGCGCCGACCCGCCCCGTGCCGGCCCCGGCGTCGAGCACCCGGGCACCGCGCGGGGCCAGCGCGTCGACCAGGCGGGCCTCGCCGTGCAGGTCCGCGCCCTCGGCGTCGAGCTCGGCGAACCGGGCCACGTACTCGTGGCTCGCGGCCTCGTCGCGCTCGGCCGCCCAGCGCGTGGGCATCAGTAGCTGGACCCGACCTGCGACGCCGTGGACACCAGCGCCGCGATGAGCACGACGTAGAACACGATGAGCGCGGCGAACAGCCCGAGGGCCACGAACAGCGCGGTCCGGCCCAGGCTGCGGGCCCGCTCGGAGGCGTGCTGCGCGCCGGCGTAGTCGCCCATCAGCCACAGCCGGGTCACGTTGGACGAGTGGGTGAACGCCGAGAACGCCAGCGGCCAGAACAGCACCACCGCGGCGACCGCCCAGCCCGCGTGGGTCGGCGGCACCGGCGGCGCGCTCACGGCCTGCGGGGTCTGGCCGTAGCCGGCACCGGGCCCACCCTGGCCGTACCCGCCCTGGCCGTAGCCGCCCGCGCCGTAGGAGTCCTGGCCGTAGCCGGCCTGGCCCGACCCGCCCTGGCCGTACCCACCCTGCCCGTAGCCGGCCTGGCCGTACCCGCCGTCGCCGCGGCTCTGCTCGGTCTCGCTCATCTCCCACCCCTCCGTCGTCACCACCCCGGTGGCCCCGGACCCTAACCGGACCGACGGGCCCGCGACCCCGTCCGGTGGCAGAGTTCGCGCGCGTGGCACCCGCCGTGACGTCCGAGCGGCTGCCGTTCCCGGCGCCCCTGCACCGCGACTGGCTGGCCTGGTTCCTGGCCGGGCACGCGCTGACCGGGGTCGAGGAGGTCCGCGACGGGGCCTACCGGCGGACGCTGCGGCTGCCCGGCGGGCCGGCGATGCTGTCACTGCGGCTGGCCGAGGACCACGTGGCGCTGGACCTGCGGCTGCACGACCCCGCGGACCACGACGACGCCGTCGCCCGCGTCCGCCGCCTGCTCGACCTCGACCGCGACCCCGCCGACGTCGACCCCGCGCTGGCCGCGGTGCCCGCCCTGGCCGCCGCCGTCGCCGCCGCGCCCGGGCTGCGCGTGCCGGGCAGCGTCGACGGCGCGGAGGTGCTGCTGCGCACCGTGATCGGGCAGCAGGTGTCCTTGCCCGCGGCCCGGACGGCCGGGTCCCGGCTGGTCGCGGCGCTGGGCGAGCCGGTCAACGACCCGGACGGTGGGCTGACCCACCTGTGGCCCGGAGCGGCGGTGGTCGCCGCCCGCGGCCACGAGGTGCTGACGGGCCCGGCTCGGCGGGTGGCCACCGTGCTGCGGGTGGCGGGGCTGCTGGCCGAGGGGTCGCTGGTCGTCGAGCCGGGCCGCGACCCCGCCGCGCTGCGGGCCGAGCTGCTCGCCGTGCCCGGGATCGGGCCGTGGACGGCCGACTACGTGCTGATGCGGGTGGTCGGCTCCCCTGACGTGCTGCTCGACGGGGACCTCGTGGTGCGCCAGGGTGCGGCGCTGCTCGGCCTGCCCGACGAGGCGCGGGCGCTGCGGCGCGCGACGGCGGACTGGCCGTACCGCTCCTACGCCGGGATGCACCTGTGGAAGGTCGCGCTGGCCGAGCGGGACCGGGTGCGCGCCGCCCGCCGCTGACCCCGGGCCGCGGCCGGGACCGCTCAGGCGGCGTCGACGCGCAGGCTCGACCCGGTTCGGGTGCGCTGCACGTGCAGCCGGGTGGGGATGCGCTGGCGCAGCTCGTCGACGTGGCTGACCAGGCCCACCACGCGGCCCCCGGCGCGGAGCTCGTCGAGCACGGTCATCACCTGGTCGAGGGTGTCGGCGTCGAGCGTGCCGAACCCCTCGTCGATGAACAGGGTGTCCAGCAGCACGCCGCCGGACTCCGCGGCGACGACGTCGGCCAGGCCCAGGGCCAGGCTCAGCGAGGCCAGGAACGACTCCCCGCCCGAGAGGGTGCTGGCCGGGCGGACCACCCCGGTGTAGTCGTCGCGCACGTCGAGCCCGAGCCCGCCGCGGCGGCCGTGGGTGCCGGCGGCGTCGTTGTGGACGAGCTCGTAGCGCCCGCCCGACATCCGCTGCAGCCGCACCGACGCCGCCACGGCGACCTCCTCCAGCCGCGCGGCCAGCACGTAGGAGTGCAGCGACATGCGGCGGCTGTTCTGCCCCCGGCCCGCGACGGTGTCGGCGAGCGCGGCCACCCGGTCGGCCTCGGCCAGCACGGGGCCGAGCTCGGCGCACCGCGCCTGCAGCGTCTCGACCAGCCCACCCAGCTGCCGGCTGCGGTGCTCGGCGCGCGCGTGGGTGGCGTGGGCGTCGTCCGCCTGCGACCGGGCCCGCTCGCAGGCGGCGCGGGGGGTGGCGACGTCGGCGGCCGCGTCCTCGGCGAGGCCGGCCACGGCGGGCTCGGCGAGCACCGCGCTCGCGGCGACCTCGGCGTCCCTGGCCTGCTCGAGCAGCGTGGTCAGCTCGGCGGCGAGGTCGGCCTCGAGCTCGGCGGCGACCGCGTCGGCCACCGCGCCGAACCCCGCCCCGACCGCCAGCGCCTCGGCCCGGGCCTGCCGGGCCGCCGCCTCGCGCTG